>JASGFV010000097.1:0-12311 GCA_047605365.1 Gordonia sp. (in: high G+C Gram-positive bacteria) | reverse complement strand
GTCGCCGTCGGCGGCGACGGCCACATCCGCTCGGTGGCGTCCGGCGTCCTCACCGTGCCGGGCGCCGTGATGGGCGTCGCCGCGGCGGGACGCGGCAACGACCTGATCCGGCACCTCGGCGTCCCGTCGGACCCGGAGGGAATCGCGCGGACGTTGCTGGCGGATCGACGGCGCGGCATCGACGTGCTCGACGTCGCGCTGCCCGGCGGCGAGTCGACGATCGCGGTCGGCAACGTCTACGCGGGCATCGACTCGGTGGCCACCGAGCTGATCAACGAGCTGCGCTGGATGGGCCGCGTCGCCTACCGGGTCGCCCCGTTCCTCACCGCGCTGCGGTGGAAACCGATGCACATCACGATGACGGTCGATGGTCGCCGGCGCGAGCTCCCGGCGCACATGGTGGTGATCGCCAACTCGGGCGACTACGGCCACGGCATGCGGATGGTCCCGTCGGCGTCGGTCGACAGCGGCCGGATCGAGGTGCTGATCGTTCACGGCGACCGGTCGCACCTGCGGCTGGCGAACCTGATCAGCCAGGCCAAGTCGGGTGCGCACGTCGATCGCCCGGAGGTGGAGGTGCTCAGCGGGACTTCGGTCGAACTGAGCGTGGACCGGCCGGTGCCGGTGCACGCCGACGGCGACTACATCGGTGAACTGCCGGTGTCGGTGACGCTTCGGCCCGCGGTGCTGCCGATCGTCGGCTGAGCGCAGTCGATCGCCGGCTGAGCGCAGTCGAAGCCTCTGCGGTGGTCTCGGTCTGAGCGCCTCGTAGACTCTGCACTCATGAGAATCGCTCGCTTGGCCACCGTCCTGGGCGGCGTGGCCGTCGTCGCCGCTGCGCTCGCCGGATGTTCGTCCGACGAGAAGGCGGCCGCCGGCTCGACCACCACTGCCGCGTCGTCGATTGAGTCTTCGAAGACCGAGTCCTCGACGACAGAGTCCTCGAAGACCGGGGCCCCGGCCGTCTCCGAGGTCCCGGAGACCGCGGACGTCCCCGCCCCGGCCAATGCGCTGACCATGAAGTGCAGCGAGTTCCTCACCCTCGATGAAGCGGCGCAGACCGCGGTCGCTGCCAAGATCATCGAGGGCGACCGCACCAACATCAACCCGAACAACAAGACGCTGGCGGCGACCATCGCGAAGTCGCTGTGCACGCACTACCCGGACCGGACGGTCGACAGCATCCTCGGCGCCAAGAGCTGAGCTGCCTGCAGCGGATCTGATCAGGAAGCGGTCGTGACCGCCACGACCTGATTCCGGCACGCGCCGAGGCCCTCGATCGCGGCCACCACCTGCTGGCCGGGGTGCAGATGAACGTCGGTGCCGTGGTCGTGCGACGGCGACGACGGCGTGCCGGTCGCGACGACGTCGCCCGGATTCAGCTCCATGAACCGGGCCGCGTACGACACCACGTGCACGGGGTCGAAATGCAGGTCGGCGGTGGTGCCGGACTGGACGGTCCGGCCGTCGATCGTGGTGGTCAGCGGCAGACTCGGGCGGACGCCGCCGGGCAGTTCGTCGGGCGTCACCAGGTAGGGGCCGAGCGGCGTGGACCCGTCCCAGATGTTGCCGGTGCCCCATTCCTCGGCTTCGAACTCGACGTCACGGTCGGTGACGTCGTTCATCACCGTGAAGCCCGCGATCGCGGCCTCGGCCTGAGCTTGGTCGGGGTGGCGGATGGTCGTGCCGATCACGACGGCCAGTTCGACGGCGGCGTCGAGCTTGTGCGCGTCCGCCGGGATGCCGATCGGCGCGTGCGGGCCGATCAGCGAGCTGGCGAATTTGGTCGACAGCCGCGGCCGCTGCGGCATCGAGATGCCGAGTCGCTTGATGTGCGCGCCGTAGTTGTGGGTGACGCAGACGATCTTGTCGGGGTTCACCGGCGGGCAGAGGACTGCGGTCGCCGCATCGTGCGACGGCCCGTCGGCCTTCTCCGCCGCCGCCAGCGCGCCCGGGGTCGCGA
Source organism: Gordonia sp. (in: high G+C Gram-positive bacteria) (assembly GCA_047605365.1). GTDB lineage: Bacteria > Actinomycetota > Actinomycetes > Mycobacteriales > Mycobacteriaceae > Gordonia. The sequence goes on along the minus strand of JASGFV010000097.1, from coordinate 10,348 downwards.
GCAGAGTGCGCAGGTCGGGATGTCCGAGTTCGACGAAGACCGCCGCGCCGTCGCGCTCGACCAGTTTCACCGCTCGGGTGATGCCGTCAATTCCGATGGTGGCCAGTCGCATCGAATCTCCTCGGTGTTGCAGTGCGCTTCGGTGACCATCATGCGTCATTGCCGTGGCGGTGTGATGCGGCTTACTCTCGAAGCATGTTTCGTACCGACCGCAACCGGGGGCTCGATCCGCGCACCGACTACGCGCAGATCTACCGCAATCTGGCGCTGCTCGACTTTCCGTGGGACTTCAACCAGGCGCTCAGCTTCGCGCTGTTCCGCACGTACGCGGTGCCGTCGATCGGTGCGCTGCTGTCCGACACGGGCGGGTTCGACGACACGCAGAAACGCTACGACGACACCGGTCTCCTCTTGGAGAGACCGCTGGCTTGCGGATTCTCGACGCAGGAGGGTCGCTCGGCGATCCGGCGGATCAATCAGATGCACCACGCCTACGACATCTCGAACGACGACATGCGCTACGTCCTGTCGACGTTCGTGGTGGTGCCGCGACGCTGGATCGACGACTACGGCTGGCGACCGCTGACCGGCGACGAGGTGCGCGCCTCGGTCGAGTACTACCGCGAGCTCGGCCGTCACATGAACATCAAGGACGTGCCGGCCGACTACGACGGCTTCGCGGAGCTGATGGACTCGTACGAGGCCGAGCATTTCGCGTTCGACGTCGGCGGGCGGCGCGTCGCCGACATGACCCTCGGCCTGCTCGCCGGTTTCTATCCGTCGCCGATGCGCCCGGCGCTGCGACTGTTCTCACGCGCGCTGATGGACCCGCCGCTGCTCGATGCCTTCGCGTACGACGAACCGCCCGCCTGGGTGCGCACCGCCGCCCGCGGCGGCATGAAGGCCCGGGCGCGGCTGGTGGCGCTGATGCCGCCGCGGCGGCGCCCGAAGTACTTCGAGGGCAGCAGCCGGATGAGGACCTACCGCGAGGGCGAAGCGGTGACCGAGCAACTCGGCACCTTCCCGCGCGGCTGCCCCGCGTAGCTGAGCTGGTGATCGAGGAGCCCGCGAGGAACGAGCGTGCGTATCGAGATCTGAGCTACTCCACCAGGCGGGGCCAGAGCGGGTCGTGCGGTCCGATGTCGTAGGTGCACAGGTGCGGGCGGGGGTCGGGGACGTACGCCCAGGCGAGGGCCCCGGCGACTCCGGCGCGGCGCAGGTCGCCGATCACCGACCGGATGCGGGCGGCGCGGTCTGGCGCCGAACGACAGCGGCCGGCGTCCCAGCCGATCTCGGTGAGCACGAGCGGCTTGCGCAGCCGTTGGGCGATGCCGATCCGGGCGGTCGGCGAATCGGTGGGCGGGGTCCCGCCGTCGAGCTTGTAGAAGTGATACTCGAGCACGTCGACGCCGGGCGACGCGCCGACGGTCTCCATGCCGGATCCCGCGGTCCCGCACTGGTCGCCGCCTGCAGTTCCGGAGAAGACGAGGTGATGCGGGTCGAGCGACTTCACGAGCCCGCCGGCGTCGTCGAAGAACGTGCGGAGGATCTGCGCGCCGCCCGCCGGACAGAGGCGGGTGCGCCAGTCTCGGCAGTCGCCGACTCCGCAGACGCTGGTCTCGGGTTCGCCGATCGGGGTCCAGCCGGCCAGTGCGGGCTCGTCGCGCCAGCGTTCGACCGCGATCCGCACCCAGTCCAGATATGTGAGACCCTGCGCGTCCTCCTGGCTCCGCCAGCCGTCGGCGTACCAGTCGCGGGTCCGGAACTGTTCTCCGTCGCAGGCTCCGTCGCCCGCGGCGAGGACGGGCAGCACCAGCTGGCGGTGCCGTGCGGCGGTGGCGAACACGGCGTCGACCGAGGCGTATTCGACGGTGCCGTCCTGCTTCCGGTGCGTGAAGGGAGCGAACAGTGCGAAGCGGGTCAGCGAGCGGGGCGGCAGCGCAGAGAAGTAGGCGTCGAGGTCCACCTGTGCGCCGCAGCCGACGTTGATGGTCCAGTCGGTGGCCAGCTGGTAGGCGTTGAATCCGGTGGGCCACCAGGGCTTCCCGTCGAGCGTGAGGGATGTTCCCGACGCCGCGACGGTGTGCTGCGGCGGAGCCGGCGCGGGTTCGGCGGTGCACGTCCACAGCAATGCCGATCCCGCCAGCAGGAAGGCGGTGACGACGGCGACGGCCAGCAGCGCCCAGCGGTGCGGCCGGGTCATGCGCCCGGAGTCACGGCGTAGACGCGCCAGTCGGGCAGGTCCGCCCCCTGGTTGGGAGCCTCGAGAACCAGGGTGCCGAGGTCGCCGCCGTCCTCGTACAGCGTGGGATATCGCTGGTTGAGGGCGTCGCTGCGGCCGCGGCCGGTGTTCGGCACCGCCAGCAGGTATTTGACGCCGAAGTCGGCGGGATCGTTGAGGATCACCGGGAAGTCCTGGTCGGAGGGGATCACGAACTGTTTCGGGTGCGTTGAGCGCACGACGACGGCGAACCCGTAGACGGTGTCGGTGAGCACCGAGCCGTCGGGCAGATCGAGCGAGTCCAGGTACTCGGCCAGCGCGCGTTCGGTGGAGAACGACCGGGCCACCTTGCGCGCGTCGAGGTACACCTTGTCGACGGAGTCGGGCTCCGGACGCACGACAGTACGCAGCGCGAACTCCTGCGGCGCGTACTTCGGCGACGTCATTCCGTAGGCCGTGACGGGCAGCGCGAGCAGCGTCGCGACGACGGCGAGTGCGCCGACGAGGCCGTAGCTCAGTCGGTGCCGGCGACGATCGACGTCCGGCAGCTGCGCGTGCGCCCCGAGCCTGCGCCACGGCACGACGGCCCGCGCCGGGACCGCGAGCAGGGCGACGACGCAGGCCAGCGGCACCACCGAGAGGTAGAAGCGCAGGAACCCGAAGGTGGTGCCGCGGGAGTACGCGAAGGTCTGGAAGGCCAGCACCGCGACGCACGCCACCAGGCCCGCGGCCAGCGGGTAGAGGCGTCGTCGTCGCCAGCGGACCACGGCGACCACGGCCAGCAGCACCGGCAGGACCGGGGCCAGGATGAGCATCTCGGTGAGCGAGAACTTCACTGCGGCCGCGGTGGTCGCCGAGCCGGTGCCGCCGGAGTCGGCGATGATCGCCGAATTGCCGTATTCGGAGGTGAACTGGGCCAGCAGCTCGCCGTTGACGATCCAGCTGGTCAGCGCCCAGGCGACGAAGGTCACGATGGTCGGGATCAGGACCAGCCCGGCGTCGACCACGGCGCGCTTGCGGCGATGGCGACGCCCGGCGTCGTCGACCCTGCGATAGCTGACGAACCCGGCGAGGAGTGCGGCGATGCCGGAGGCGGCGGCCAGGTCGTAGCGGGTGAGGAATCCGAGGGCCAGCCCGAGGGAGGCGGCGACGAGCTCGTGGACGTCGTCGGTGTCGACCCAGCGGATCATCCGCCGGGTGGCGAACAGCAGGAAGAAGACCGCCGGGGCCTCGCTCATCCCGTTGGCTCCGTAGGTGACGATCATCGGATTGACGGCGAACGCGACCACCACCACGACGGCGAGCAGCGGCGGCACCCGGCGATCCCGCGCGATTCCGGCGAGCACGGCGACCGCGCCGGCCATGAACGCCGACGACATGATCACCGCCGACATCGCGTCGACGGTGAGCGCCGGGAACCACGGCGAGACCGCGATCAGCGGCAGCTGTACGACGGCGGTCAGCGGCGTGAAGATGAAGCCGATCGCCGACAGGTGCGGGTCACGGCTGTAGACGACGCTCTGCGCGGCCTGAACGCGCGACAGTGCGTCGCCGAAGAACACCTGCTGGTCGACGGCCAGGTACCAGCCGGCCGCCAGGTACATCGCCCAGCAGACGAGAAATACGAGCAGGCCGGTCCGGCGGCCGATCACGGGGAGCCCTCGTCGTCGGGCGAGTCGTCGTTCGCGGAGGCGCCGCTGCCGGAGGCCAGCCCGTGCACCGTCTTCTCCCAGTACGACGGGCTGGTGATCAGCTGCCACATGCCTTTGATCGCGGCGACCGACATCATCACCCAGTACGCCGGCACCAGGAGCGCGGACCAGAACAGTTCGCCGCGGTCCTCTTCGCGGATGGCGACGAGGTTCATGTAGATCGCCGCGGAGTTGCCGAAGAGCAGTGAGATCAGCGCCAGGTAGTAGAACGGGCCGGGAAACAGTTCGGACACCTCGCGGGGCTCGCCGGTGATCCAGATCAGCAGGATCATCCAGAACGCCATGTTGAGGCAGGCGATCAGCGGGGTGCCCGCCAGCAGCAGCGAGAAGCGGTACACCGAGACGCCCCCGAGCGTGCGCCACAGTCTGACCGGATGGCGCATGTGCACCAGCCAGGTCTGCATGTAGCCCTTGTACCAGCGAGAACGCTGACGAACCCAGTTGATGCCGTCGACGTTGGCCTCTTCGAGTGTCACCGAGTCGAGCACGGCGGTGCGGTAGCCTCGGGCGGCGATCCGGACGCCGAGGTCGGCGTCCTCGGTCACGTTGTGCGGATCCCACGAGCCGATCTCGTCGAGGAGCGATCGCCGGAAGTGGTTCGACGTCCCGCCCAGCGGAATCGGGGCCCGGCTCGCCATGACGCCCGGCAGCAGGAAGCCGAACCAGATCCCGTAGTCGGCGGTGAACCAGCGGGTGAGGATGTTGTCTTCGGCGTTGTGGAAGCTGAGCTTGCACTGGACGCAGACGACGTCGTCGTCGGCCTCGGCGAAGGCGACGGCCACGCGGCGGAGCTGGAGCGGGTCGGGTTCGTCCTCGGCGTCGAAGATGGTGATGATGTCGCCGGTGGCGAACGCCAGGCCGTAGTTGCAGGCCTTCGGCTTGGTGCGCGGATCGGCGGGCGGCACTAGCACGACGGTGACCATCGGATCGTCGTCGAGGCCGCGCGCGGCGTCGATGGTGGGCTGGTCGTCGGCCTCCAGCAGCAACAGCACCTGGACCTTGTCGGGCGGGTACTCCAGCGCGTGCATGTTGGCGATCAGGTCGCCGACCACCTCGGGCTCGCCGTACGCCGGGACCAGGACGGTGTAGGTCGGCAGTGCGTCGTCGGGCAGGGCGCGGGCCCGGTCGTCGTCGACGGTGAGCGCGCCGCCGAGCAGGCCGCGGCGGAAGATCACCAGCCGGTCCACCAGGGTGACGACGTAGACCAGCGTCATGGTGCCGACCAGCGCCATCGCCGTGTGGATCGGCCACAGGAGGCTGCAGACGATCACCGCCGCCGCGGACGTCATGCCGATGATCTTCTGCGACCGGGTGAAAGCGACGGCGGCGCTGGCATCCGGGAACCGGCTGCGCAGACCGTCGACGGCCTCGTGCAGCGCGGCGGTGCAGTAGTCGTCGTCGGCCAGGAGTTCTGCGACCGCCTCGCGGGTGGCCGGGTGCGCGGGGCGCGAGAGATCAGCCATCGGTCCGGCCGATCGTCGCGAACTGCGTTGCGATGAGTGCGCTCGCGCATTCGGTGAGCAGCACGCGGTCCTTGAAGTGGGGATGCAGGTCCTCGGTGACCGAGGTGCCGCGGAACACCACGGTCAGCATGCTGTTGGCGATCCGCCAGGCGTCGCGGCGTCGTCGCAGATTCGGGAACGCCGCGTCGGCCTCGTGATTGTCGACCGAGAACAGGGTCACCTGCTGGGTGCGCGGGCCGTTGTTCCAGCGGAACTCGAGCCGGTTGAAGGTGAGGGTGCGCCGGTCGTCGACGATCGTCTGCAGGTGTCCGGTCACCCCGTGCGGCAGCAGAATGTCGACGACCGGCGACATTCGGGAGTTGGAGATGTCGTAGACCAGGCCGGGATAGTAGATGTCCAGGGTCAGCGGCAGCGCGGTGTCGACGGTGTCGACGACGACGCGCCGGGGCCGGGACTCGACGTCGAACAGCCAGCTTCCGGTGTCCTGCTCCAGGGTCTGGCGGGTGCGCGCGGAGTCGAATCCGTTCACGAACGAGGTCGTGACCGGGGAGGCGCCCAGCTGATGCCAGCCGGTCGGCACGATCAGCGGCGGACGAGTGTGCAGCTCGTAGATCGTCGGGCCGGCGTTGATCTGGACCGTCGGTGCGCCGATCAGATGCAGGGCGACGGCGGCCCCGGTCAGCAGCACGAGTGCGGATCTGACGCGCGGTGCGGTGAGAGCCTTCAGGTCGCGGTGCGGATACGGAGCCAGTGTGCGGTGCTCCCACCGGTTCTCGATGTACATGAACAGGCCGGTGATGATCGCGCATCCGACGGCGGGAACCCACTGGTAGACGCCGACGCGTGCGGTCGGGGCCAGCTGGTCCACGGCGGCGAGGAGTCCGGTGCCGATGAATGCGGAGGTCGCCCCGGCGACCAGCGCGAGCCGCCGGGTGCGCGCGGCGGCGACGGCGGTGGCGGCGACGCCGAGCGCCAGCATCAGGAAGCCGGCGGCGACCTGGGAGTTGCCGAGCATCACCACCAAGATTCGGTAGGGCAGCGGGAACAGGCTCAGGCTCAGCAGCCACACCCAGCGGTAGCGGACGGTGGGGCGCACGCCGAACAGCAGGATGCAGCCGGCGGCGAAGAACATGACCATCGACAGCAGGTCGACGTGCGTCACCAGGTAGGCGGACAGGAAGCGCCGGTTGAGCAGTCCCTGGAAGGCGAGGGTGAGGACCAGGAGGGACCCGCCGACGATCATGTCGGTGTCGCGGTCGTAGATGGGCGGCTCGTCGTCGTTGCGGAGGGAGACGCCGATCGCGGCGATCGCCAGCACGACGATGGCGGCGGGGACGTAGCCGACCAGCGTGTGTTCGGCCAGTTCGGTGTAGACGACTTCGAGCGTGCCCCAGTAGGCGAAGACGGTCAGCGTCAGCAGCGCCGCCCAGCGCGCGGCGAGGCGCGACGGGGTCGCGCGCACCCGGGGCGCCGGCCGGTGCTCGTGGGTGGCCGGCGGGTCGGCTCCGATCTGGGTGATCGCGGTAGGCATCGCTGGCCGCCGGGGTTCAGTCGTCCGCCGGGCGGTCTGCGGGGTCGTCGTCGCGGGTGCGTCGACGCCGCTGGGTCAGCAGCGCGGCGGCTCCGGCCGCGGCCACGACGACGAGGATGCCGAGCACCACCCCGACCTTGGCCCCGGCGCTCAGACCGTCGTCGGTCTCAGGCGGGGTGGCGGCCGGCGAGGTGAACAGGACCGGCGTTCGGCCGCGGGCCTGCAGCAGTGCCGTGCCGGTCAGCGACGACCAGCGGTCGGGATCGTCGTCGAGCCAGGCCAGCGCGTCGTCGAGCAGGTCGGGGGCCGCCGTGGAGGTGGCGACCAGGACTGTCTGGCCGTCGCGCCGGACCACTTGCAGCGAGCCGAACGCGACGTTCGGGATATTGGTGACGGCAGGCTGCTTGTCGAGGCCGGTGACTTCGACGGCGCCGCGCGGTTTTGCGCTGACCGGCAGGGTCAGGCCGGACAGTCCGGTGCCGTCGGCCGCGATCAGAATCGCCGGGAGGTTCGGGTCGAGCGAGCTCTTGCCGACCACGTCCAGGCCCAGTGGGACGCTCGACAGGCGCTGCATTCCGGCGGCCAGCGAGACCGCGCGGGACACGTCGGCGGCGTCGCCGCGCGTCCACGCCAGCTGGGTGCGGGGCATCAGCGACTGCGGCACAGACCCGAATCCGGGTGGCGCGGGCGGATCCGCGGCGCTCGACTGCACTTCGCCGTTCGACGACAGGCTGAGCGTCGAGAGATAGCCGTCGCCGCAGCCGGCGCGCAGGTCGCCGCGCTGCACCGTCACCCGCAGGGTCGTGAAGCGGGCGAGGACGTTGTTCGGGACGTCGACCCAGCGGTCGAACGTGCCCTGCGCGTCGGCCGCCCACGAGGCGACGACGGTGTCGCCGGCGGTCACGACCACCTGTCCGCCGACCCCGGCCGGCGGCGGCGTGTAGGTGCCGCGCAGCTGGATGCGGACGTCCTTCGACGGGCGGCCCAGGCGGGTCTGATCGATTCCGATGGTTAGCGACGGCCAGCCGCCCGCCGTGACCTGCTGGTCGCCGACGCCGAGACCGGCCAGCGTCGAGACGTCGCGCGGCAATTGCGGTGCGGGGACGTCGGGTCCGGGGACTGCCGCCGATCCAGCGGCCAGCTCGGCGAGGTCGGAGGTGAGGAAGCCGGCGCGCCCGGCCAGATCCGGCCCTCCGACGGTCAGGTAGCGGCCGCCGTCGGTCAGCCGGTAGCCGTCGGGGAGATCGTCGGCGATCACGATCTGGCGGTGCAGCGGATCGTCGTCGCGCGGCGGTGTCAGCGCGGACCGGGGCAGCGCGCGGGCCTGTACGCGCAGGGGAGCGGTGCCGTAGTGGGCCACCGCGGCGGCGGCCAGCCGCACGGCGGCGGCGCCTTCGTCGGGCCGCACGTCGGACGGGATGTAGACGGTGAGGGCGGTGAGGATCGGCGGGAGGAAGTCGGCCACCGCGGTCGGCGCGGTCGGCTGCCCGCTGTAACGGGCCTGCGCGCCGGTGATGCGGAAGCTTTCGTCGGGGTTGTAGGTGCAGTAGCCGTCGACGCGAAATTGCGTGCGCAGGGTCAGGTCCACGGCACGCTTCTGACGGTCGACGGCGACCCCGCCCAGGCCCAGCGTGATCGGGGCGTTCGGCGCGGTGGGCACGGCGGTCCGCGACAGCAGGCGGTCCTGCTGCCAGACGTCGATCGTGCCCGACGTGACGTACGACGGCAGAGCGACGATGCCGGTCAGGGCGGTCGGCGTGGTCCCGTCGGGCACGGCGACGGTCAGCGACTGGCTGGTGCTCTGTCCCGGCAGGGTGAGGGTCGACGACGCGCCGAAGTAGTTCAGGCCCACCTGCCACGCGTTCGAGCCGGGATCGTCGGGGTCGTCGCCGGGGGCCGCGACGGCCGCGCCGGGCAGCGCGCAGAACACCGTCATGACCAGCGCGGCGACGCCGGACGTCAGCCTGGCGGTCAGTGTCTGCCTGCGGTACTGCTTCCTTCGAGACATGGGCGGCCCCTGTGCACAGAGCGGGCCCGGACAGCCGGGCCGGACTCTCGCGATGCTACCCATATCGAGGCGTTCATATGACCTAGATCACTCTCCTGCAATGGCACGCTCCCGTCGCTCGAATGATCGGCCCGCCGTCGCCAGCACTGCCTTCGCCATGATTCGCATGCCGATGCCGGCTTCGGTGAACATTCGCTCGCGCTCGGCGTCGGTGGTGTGGGTGAAGAAGCGGGGGAACTCGAATCCGAGCTTGCCGCCCTTCTGCGCGGCCGCCTCGACGTCCTTCCATTCCGCGCACGTGATGAACCGCTCGATGAGCGGGAACGCGATGCGTTCCTCGTCGGCGAGGTGCTCGGTGAGCGTCGCGTTCAGGTCGACCAGCGTGCACCGCAGTTCGGCGGCCGGGATGCGCCGTTCGGCGGCCTGTGCCGCGACGAGCGCAGCAGCGCCGTCGGTCATTTTGACCAGGAGTGGGTCGAGCTGGTCGTGGTCGTCGGACAGCTTCTCCAGGTCGGCGAGTGCGGCCGGATCGTTCTCGGCCTTGTCCTCCAGTAGCGGGAACACCCGGAAGTCCTCGAGGTTGTGATGGTGCTCGATGGACGAGGCCAGGTCGGCGAGGTAGTCGGCGATCGCTTCGGCGCGCCGCGTCGAGCACGACGCCCCGCCCGCGACGTCGCCGAGGATCCGTGCGAAGCGTGCGGAGTCGGCGAGCATGGCGCGGTGCGCGACCTTCATGCCGAGTAGGTCGGGAGTGGGCGTGGTCGGTGCGCTGGTGGGCATCGGGGGTCCGTTCGTCGGGTGGGTCGTGAGGGCCCACCGACCTTCCCGCGCACCGCTTGCAATCCGCTTGGCCGAACCTTGGAAGCGCGACGAAACGCGACGGTCCAGGTCGCTTCGCCGGCGAGCTGGACCTTCTGCGGGGTGGGGCTTCCTGCCATTCCGTGGCCTCGTCGGATTCAGAGTGACGAGCATCACCACATATTGAGCGAAATAGACTCAACTTTGGGAACAAGAGGCCCCTGGTCGCGGTTGAACTGAGCGTGAAACCTGAGCGAGACAGACTCAAGAAGGTTGACGGCCTCCGCGGCCGGCGCTAGAACTTGAGTGTCAGCCGCTGAGGTTTGCTCGCAACAACAGCAAAGAAACTTGGGCCGCTCCCGGGCGGCCGACAACAGATCAACCGGTTGTACAACAGCCGAAACGAGGAGGAACACATGTCACGTGCTGTCGGAATCGACCTCGGCACCACCAACTCCGTGGTGTCGGTGCTTGAAGGTGGCGAACCCACCGTCATCGCCAACGCCGAGGGCTCCCGCACCACCCCGTCCGTCGTCGCGTTCGCGCGCAACGGCGAAGTTCTGGTGGGCCAGCCCGCCAAGAACCAGGCGGTCACCAACGTCGACCGCACCATCC
>JASGFV010000096.1:0-12340 GCA_047605365.1 Gordonia sp. (in: high G+C Gram-positive bacteria) | reverse complement strand
GGCGCTCAGGCCGCCGATCAGCGACGCCGCGGGCACGCCGAGGTCTGCCAGCCGGCTGCCCCAGGTGGCGCTCATCGTGATGGCCAGCATCGCGCCGACGCTCGCGCCCGCGGTGATGCCGAGCAGGTCGGGTGTGGCGAGCGGATTGCGGGTGACGACCTGTGTGAACGATCCGGCCAGGCCCAATCCGCAGCCGACCAGTGCGGCGATCACGGCGCGGGGCAGCGAGTCGTCGAACACCACGACGTTCTCGGCGCGGGTGCCGCCGCCGAGGAGGATGCGCGCGACGTCGATCGGGGTCGTGAAGCCGATCGCGATGCTCACCAGGAGCAGCAGCAGGGTGACGCCGAACAGGATCGCCGTCGCGGTGAGCAGCCGGATCCACGGCTTCAGGGCCGGCCGGAAGGTCTTCGGCACGGGCGGCAACTCGGCGCCGGGCTCGGTGTTCGAAAGGTCGGTGCTCATACGGTCGGCAACCTCTTGCGTCGCACCATCAGCATCAGCGCGGGGGCGCCCACCAGCGCGAGCGTCACTCCGACCTGGACTTCGCCGGGCCGGGCGATGACGCGGCCCACGACGTCGCACGCCAACAGCATCAGCGCGCCGATCAGCGCCGAATACGGCACGATCCAGCGGTAGTCGGGTCCGGTGACGGCCCGCGCCAAATGTGGGACCACCAGTCCCAGGAAGACGATCGGCCCGCAGGCGGCGGTCGATGCGCCGGCCAGCAGCATGATCGTCAGAATGCCGGTCACCCGGATCAGCAGGACGCGGCCGCCGAGTGCGGCGGCCATGTCGTCGCCCAGGCTCAGCAAGTTCAGGAACCAGCCGCCGCTGAGGGCCAGGAGCAGGCCGACGATGATGAACGGCGCCGCGGTCCACAGCACGCTCGATTCGCGGCCGGACAGCGAGCCGACGTTCCAGGCGCGCCAGACGTCGAGCGACGCGCCGTCGCTCAGGACGATGGCCGACGTGACGGCGGTCAGGAAGGCCGACAGGCCGGTGCCCGCAAGCACCAGGGTGAGCGGCGAGCCGCCCGTCACGTCGGCGAGCACGAAGACCGCGGCCGCCGCCAGGCCTGCGCCGATCAGGGCCAGGCCGGTGGAGGCGAGCGGGCTGCTCACGCCGAACGCGAAGACCCCGGTCACCACCGCGCAGGCCGCGCCGGCGTTGATGCCGAGCAGGCCCGGGTCGGCGAGCGGGTTGCGGGTGTGGCCCTGGGTGAGTGCGCCGGCAGCGCCGAGGGCGAGGCCCACGAAGAGACCCAGGAGAGTTCGGGCGACGCGGTTGTCGACCAGGGTGGCGATGTCGTCGCTCACGGTCGACGACCGGAACACCGCGTCGAGCGCGGTCATCGGACCGACGTCGTGCGGGCCGATGCCCGAGCCGAACGCCACGGACGCCAGACAGACTGCGACGAGCGCCGCGAGGAGCGCCACCGCTCCGAGTGTCTTCTGCACAAAGGCTTACCGTACTTGCCGCGCTGGTCGAAGGGCGCCTCGGCCGTTGTGCCGCGTGATCGGGCGACACCCGGCATCGGATCGGGGATGGCGCGAGATGCGGCCAGAGTCCGCGCGCTTAGGGATTCTCATCAGTTTCGTAACGTTCTCTTGGTCGCAGACGACAATCAGGAATGAGCACGGTCACCTGGTGAACGTCGCTGCGCTAGTAGTTGAGGAAGCACTGTGCTTCTGCGCTGTCCGAAGGCGTCCCGACCTGGACGCCCGAGAGATGAAACGAAAGGCTTTGACATGAAGAAGTCCCTGAAGCGAGCAGCGGTCGCCGTGGCCGCACTCGGCACCATCGGCGCCGGCACCCTCGCCACCGCTCCGGCCTCCCAGGCCGCGGGGCCGGGCGACCTGCAGATCTATGGCGGCGTCACCTGCACGTTCAAGGCGTGGGGACCCAACTGGAACTCGGGCCCGGTGTGGCAGATGCACCGCTGGCTCGGTGTTAAGAACATCGGCGGCAGCACCATCACCGGCGTGACCGTTTCGGAGATCGGCGGCGCGAACAAGTGGGTGCGGGTCAAGGGTCAGAAACTGGGCGTCCTGCCGGCAGGCAAGAGCTACACCGCCGTCGACCAGACCTGGAAGGGTTGCTGGCCGGCCTCCATCTCGGGCTACACCATCGGTCAGCAGGTCGAGAACCCGTTCAACAACGCCGGCTACTGGCAGAACGTTCGCCAGATCAGCCCCAAAGGGTGACAGCTGACGTCTTCGAGCGCCCGGATGACACGCTGACGCCGACTGGCGTCGAGGCGGTGAACCGATGAAAAGGGCGGCGACCGATCGCGGTCGCCGCCCTTTTTGGCCTCGATCAGGTCAGCTCTTGGCCACCTTGTCCGGCTCGGACGCGGCGAACATGGCGTCGCGCTCGACGACCTTCTTGCGCTCGCGGCCCTCGGCGGCGCCCAGCGCGCGCTCGTGCTCGTCGAGGCGGTACCAGCCGTCCCAGGTGGTGTACGGGATCTTGCGCGACTCGAGGAGCTCCACGACGGCGTCCTCGCCCGGGGCCTCGGGGTTGTTGAGCGAACCGGCGACCATGTCCTCGACGATGCACTCGACGGTCTCGTTCGCGTCACCCTTGGTGTGACCGATGAGGCCGACGGGGCCGCGCTTGATCCAGCCGGTGGTGTAGAGGCCGGTGAGGTGCCGGCCGTCGTCGAAGATGCGGCCGGCCTCGTTCGGGATCACGCCCGCCTGCGGGTCGAACGGGATCTCCGGCAGGTTGTCCGACAGGTAGCCGACGGCGCGGTAGACCGCGCCCAGATCCCAGTCGGTGGTCCTGCCGGTGCCGCGGACGTTGCCGGTGCCGTCGAGTTCGGTGCGCTCGGTGCGCAGGCCCACGACCTTGCCGTCTTCGCCGAGGATCTCCACGGGGCTCTCGAAGAAGTGCAGGAAGAGCTTGTGGATCGCGCCCTGCTTGGGCTCGTGGATGGCGTAGTTCTCGATGATCTGCGCCACCTGGTCGGTGATCTTGGAGGTGCGACGGGCGACAGTCGATCCCTCGTCGTACTCGATGTCCTCGGGGTTGACGACCACCTCGATGTTCGGCGAGTGGTCGAGTTCCTTGAGCTCCAGCGGCGTGAACTTGGCCTGCGCCGGGCCGCGGCGGCCGAAGACGTGCACCTCGACGGCCTTGTTGTTCTTGAGGCCCTCGTAGACGTTGTCCGGAATCTCGGTCGGCAGCAGTTCGTCGCCGGTCTTGGCGAGGACGCGTGCGACGTCGAGTGCGACGTTGCCGACGCCGATGACGGCGACCTTCTCCGCCTCCAGCGGCCAGGTGCGCGAGAAGTCCGGGTGGCCGTCGTACCAGGCGACGAACTCGCCGGCGCCGTAGCTGCCGTCCAGGTCGATGCCCGGGATGCTCAGGTCGCGGTCGTCGGTGGCGCCGGTGGAGAACACTGCGGCGTCGTAGTGCTTCTTGAGGTCGGCCAGGGTGATGTCTGTGCCGTAGTCGATGTTGCCGAGCAGGCGGACCTGCGGCTTGTCGAGCACCTTGTGCAACGCGTTGATGATGCCCTTGATGCGCGGGTGGTCCGGTGCGACGCCGTAGCGGATCAGCCCGAACGGTGCGGGCATGCGCTCGTACAGGTCGATGCTGACGCCGCGCTCGGCGGCGGTGTCGGACTTCATCAGTGCGTCGGCGCAGTAGATGCCGGCCGGGCCGGCACCGATGATCGCAACCCGCAACGGGCGGCTGTTGTCAGTCATTACGCAGGTGCTTCCTCAATTGGATGGAACGCTTATCACCTCTACGTTAGGTGGTCGGTTGCCGGGGCCAAAATCTCCCGGTGAGGCTACCCTCAGTGCGGGATCACTGAGGAAAACCCTTGACGGGCCGACCGGTCGTCTGTCGTGGCGACCTGCGACGTCACCGCTGCGGGGCCCGAATCGGCGGGTCGATAGACTCATGTTCCATGAGCAGTAAGACGCCGAAGGGGCACGACGGTGAGCGCCGCGTGGAGCCCGACAGCATCACCGACGACTACGGCGACACCGAGCCGCGCACCTGGCGGGACGCCCTCCCGTTCTTCCTCGCCGTCGCGGTGGTGCTGATCCTGGTCGGCGGCGTGCTGCTGGTGGCCTTCGTCTTCCCGAGCTCGGACCGGACCAGCGATTCTGCCCGCGTGCAGTACGTCGTGAACGACGTCTACACGGCCCGCAATTCCCTGAACTACCAGCAGTATCGCGCCTCGTTCTGCGATCGCGACGTCTCTGCGCCGGACTTCCCGCAGCAGGCCGCGTTCGTCAAGCAGAACCGCGACGACCGCGACAAGCTGGGACAGCTCCACGTGCCGAAGATGGACGTCACAGTCGACGGTGACACTGCGAAAGTCGACGTCCACTCGTACCGTGGGTCCGACGAGTCCAAGTCGACGGTCACCACGATGACCGTGGTCAAACAGGGTGACGACTGGAAGGTGTGCGCGTCGTGAGTTACGCCGGAGATGTGACGCCGAAGCAGGCGTGGGAACGCCTCGAACAGAACCCGAAGGCGGTCCTCGTGGACTGTCGTACGCGGGCCGAATGGAACTTCGTCGGGGTGCCCGACGTCTCGGCGCTCGGCAAGCAGGCGGTTTTCGTCGAGTGGATCGACTTCCCGCACGGCATGCCGAACACCAGCTTCGTCGAGCAGTTGCGGTCCGCAGGGATCGACGACGACGCCGAGGTCCTCTTCCTGTGCCGTTCCGGGCATCGCTCGATCGGGGCGGCGGAGGCCGCCACCGCCGCTGGAATCGGGCAGGCGTACAACGTTCTGGACGGGTTCGAAGGCGCGATCGACGCCCAGGGGCATCGCGGGAGCGCCGGCTGGCGCGCCGAGAATCTGCCCTGGCGTCAGTCCTGATTCGACCCCGCACAGCCGACGGTCTGCGCTGACCGCGGCATCCACGCTTTTTCAAGGAGACCCCACATGAGTTCGCAACTGCCCGATTGGGTATCACCGGAGACCATCGCGGTGCGCGGCGGGCTGATGCGTTCGGGGTTCTTCGAGACCTCCGAGGCGCTGTACCTGAACAGCGGCTACGTCTACGACTCGGCCGAAGCCGCGGAGCGGGCCTTCACCGGTGAGGACGAGCGCTTCGTCTACACCCGCTACGGCAATCCGACGGTCGAGATGTTCCAGGAGCGGCTCCGCCGGATCGAGGGCACCGAGGCGGCGTTCGCGACGGCCAGCGGCATGGCGGCGGTCTTCGTGGCCCTCGGCGCGCTGCTGAAGAAGGGCAGCCGGCTGGTGGCCGCGCGCAGCCTGTTCGGCTCGTGCTTCGTGATCTGCAACGAGATCCTGCCCGCATGGGGCGTGGAGACCGTCTTCGTCGACGGCGAGGACCTCGACCAGTGGAAGGCCGCGCTCAGCGAGCCGGCCGACGCCGTGTTCTTCGAGACGCCGTCGAACCCGATGCAGTCGCTGGTCGACGTGCGGGCAGTCGCCGATCTGGCGCACGCCGCCGGCGCGCAGGTGGTGCTCGACAACGTCTTCGCCACTCCGCTGCTGCAGCGCGGGCTCGACATGGGCGCCGACGTGATCGTCTACTCCGGCACCAAGCACATCGACGGCCAGGGCCGCGTGATGGGCGGTGCGGTGATGGGCCGCAAGGACTACATCGACGGCCCCGTCCGCGAACTCATGCGGCACACCGGCCCCGCGTTGAGCCCGTTCAACGCCTGGGTGATGCTCAAGGGACTGGAGACGATGAAGCTGCGGCTGGACCAGTCCGTGGCGAGCGCGCTGAAGATCGCCGAGTTCCTCGACGCCGATCCGCGCGTGGCGCAGGCGATCTACCCGTTCCTGACCTCGCACCCCCAGTACGACCTGGCCCGCGCGCAGATGTCCGGCGGTGGCACCGTCATCACGTTCGAGCTGGGCCCGCAGCCCGGCAAGTCCGGCAAGGAACGCGCCTTCGAGGTGCTGAACAAGCTGCAGGTCATCGACATCTCCAACAACCTCGGCGACGCCAAGAGCCTGATCACCCACCCGGCAACCACCACGCACCGCGCGATGGGCCCGGAGGGCCGCGCGGCCATCGGCCTCACGGATTCGATGGTCCGTCTGTCCGTCGGCCTGGAGTCGGCCGACGATCTGATTCGGGACCTGGACCAGGCGCTGGGCTGAGGCCGGGTCTGGACAGAGGCTGAAACCAGTCAGCCAGGCAGTGGAGGGGCTCAGGGAGTGAGGCCCAGGGCGCGCAGGACCGTCCGGAACTTCGCGTCGGTCTCGGCGACCTCGGCGTCGGGGTCGGAACCGGCGACGATGCCGCCGCCGGCCCAGGTGCGCACGGCACGACGATCCGCCTGCAACTCCAGGCAGCGGATCGCGACCAGCCACTCGCCGTCGCCCGCGGCGTCGCACCAGCCGACGGTGCCGGCGTAGAACTCGCGCGGTCCCTCGACATCGGCGATGAGCGACGCGGCCGCGGCCGTCGGCGTCCCGCACACCGCGGGGGTGGGGGACAGGAGCGCGGCGAGGTCCAGCGCGGTCGACGAATCGTCGGCCAGCACTCCGCGGATCCGGCTCCCCAGGTGCCACATCTCGCCGGTCGACGTCAGGGACGGCTCCGGCGGGGCATTGAGCTCGGTGCACAGCGGCGCGAGGAGGGCGCGCACATCGTCGACGACGAAGGCGTGCTCCCGGCGGTCCTTGCCGGACTCCGCGAGACCGCGGGCCGTCGCCGCGTCGAGCTCCGGATCGGCATGGCGCGCAGCCGATCCGGCATACGGGTGGCAGGTCACGATACGTCCGCTCCGGCGGATCAGCAGCTCGGGACTCGCGCCGATCAGCCACCGCCGGTCCGGCTCGGGAAAGGCGACGGCGAAGACGGCGGACTGCGCGGCCCCGTGCGCGAACGCGGAGACCAGCTCGCTCGGATCGAGCGGCTCGTCGAACGCCAGGTCCAGGGTCCGGGCGAGGACGGCCTTGCGGACCACGTCGTCGTCGATCGCGGCCAGCACCCGCCGTACGCGGTGGCGGTGCACGTCGGGCGGGGTGCTCGACGCGGTGTGCGGCGTGCGGGCGACGGGAGTGCGGGAGGGCAATGGCGTCGAGCTGCGGTGCAGCGACGCGGGGGCGGTCAGCGCCGCCGGGCCCGACGTGTCGAAGCCGAGGGCGCCGGTGATCGCGGCGACGGCGCCCGATCCGAGCGCGGCACGGGCGTCGGCGACGGAGCGGTACTGCGCGAGAGCGCCGTCGCCGCGCACCGTCGACGTCGGACGGGCCAGCAGGAAGGTCGTCGCACCGTTCACGCCAGCAACGCTACCGGCCGGATCAGATGGTCTTGGAACCGCTGATCTGCTTGCGGTCCACCAGCTTCTTCGCCAGATCGGACGCGTACTGGTCGTCGACTGTCGAACCCGGCTGCATGTCGACGCCCACCACCTCGAGGCAGAGCGTCGAGTCGACGCGCTGGGTGGCCCGGTAGCGTTTGGCCGCGACGCCGTCGTCGACGTCGGTCTCCAGCGAGTCGGGCTTCCACTCGCCGACGCCGAGACTCGACAGGCTCGACGCGCACGTGTCGGCGATCGCCGCGACCGCGTGAATAGGCTTGGCGTCCGGATCGTTCTCCATGCCCTTCGCAGCATCGTTGAGGTCGTCGTCGCTGGTGCGGTCCTCGCCGTTCGGCACCACCAGCAGCATCGTCGACTTGCTGGAATTGCTGACCACGCCCTTCCAGCCGTGCGGGATGCGGACCTCGACGGTCACCCCGTGCGAGACGGTGAACGTCTTTGTCTCGGCCTGCGCCGCGTTGTTCGCCTTCCACGGCTGCCAGATCAGCAGGCCGAGGACCAGGGCCGCCACGATCACGACGACGATGATCACCGCCGCGATCACCTTGCCCTTGGAGCCGCCGGCCTGCGGTGCGGGCTGGCCGGGGGCGAACTGGGGCTGACCCGGACCGTACTGGTTGCCCGCGAACTGACCGGGGCCGAACTGACCGGAGCCGAACTGATTCGTGCCGGGCGCGCCGAACTGGTTGCCCGAGAGCTGCGGACCGGGCCGGCCCGTCGGCATCGGGCCCGGACCGCCCTGCGGGGCGTACGGCTGCTGCGGGACGGCCGTCCACTGGGTCACCGGATCTTGCGCCGGCTGGGGATTCTGGGGCGCCGGGTTCTGTGGCGCCGGGTTCTGTGGCGCCAGGTTCTGGGGCGCAGGCCCCTGCGGTCCGGCGGCCCCGGGAGCGACCGGACTCGGCCCGATCTGCGTCGCCTGGTACCGCTCGCCCGTTGCGGGCACGCCCTGGCCCCGACCTCCCTGCGGGAACTGACCGGACTGGGGCGGGTAGGTCATGGTCATCCTTCGTCGAGCAGAGGCTGCGGTGCGTTCGGCGTCGTGCTGCGGGACGTCGCACGTGGGGCGTCTTACTAGGACCGTAGACCACTCGAACCTCACGATGCTCACGCGTGTCCCCGTCCCGAATGACGCCCGCCCGCGATGCCCGGTCCCGAACCGGCCCGGAGGCGCAAATCGGAGCGAGCAGTTGAAACCATCGTGAATTCAAATCTTGGCGGACGCGTCGTCGCCCGGCACCCTGGTCCCAGGTCACGAGTTCCAGCGTGAAGCCCCGGCTTGCTGGACGGCAACCCTCCTTCTTCGCGGCGGGGTGCTCCGGGTGACGACCTGGCCGGCGTCGACCGTCGCCGGCAAGCGCATCGAGGAGCCAGATCATGACCGCAACCCTGTCCAAGCCCGCCTGCCGCATCGACGAGCGGGTCGTGGCGCCGCTGGCGTCCGTCGTCGGCGCCGAGCAGACCGTCCCCAGCGAGTTCTGGGGCGACGTCCGGTACGCCAACTTCGACTACGCGGCCAGCGCACCCGCGCTGACCGAGGTGGCCGACTCGCTCACCGAGGCGCTGGCGCAGTACGCCAGCGTGCACCGCGGGGCCGGGCGCCTGTCGCAGGTCACCACCGCCCGGTACGAGACTGCGCGTGAGACGGTGCGACGCTTTGTCGGCGGCCGCACCGACGACACCGTCGTCTTCACCCGCAACACCACCGACGCCATCAATCTGGCCGCACACGCGGTGCCGGGCGACGTCGTCGTGCTCGACGTGGAGCATCACGCCAACCTGCTGCCGTGGAAGCAGGCCGGCCGGGCGCGCATCGTCGCCGCGGCCGCGACGTTCGACGAGACGCTGGCCGCACTCGAAGCCGAACTGGCCGCCGCACCGGCCGCACTGCTGGCCGTGACCGCCGCGTCGAACGTCACCGGCGAGGTGCTGCCGCTGCGCCGGCTCGCCGCCGTCGCGCACCGTCACGGAGCCCGGATCCTGGTCGACGCCGCGCAGCTCGTCGCCCACCGTCCGGTGTCGCTGGCCAGCTTCGGCCTCGACTACCTGGTGTTCTCCGGCCACAAGGTCTATGCGCCGTTCGGTGCGGGAGTGCTCGTCGGACGGCCCGACTGGCTCGACGCCGCGTCGCCCTACCTGGCCGGCGGCGGCGCCACCGCGCAGGTCGACGCCCACGGCGACGCCGACTGGCATCGCGGCGCCGCGCGACACGAAGCGGGCACCCCGAACGTTCTCGGCGCCGTCTCGATCGCCGCCGCCGCCAAGGCGCTGCAGGGCATCGGCTTCGAGCGCATCGGCTACCACGAGCACGACCTCCTGACCCGCCTGGACAGCGGCCTCGCACGGCTCGACGGCGTCACGCCGCTGCGGATCTTCGACGACCTCACCGACCGCGTCGGCATCGCCGGTTTCACCGTCGCCGGCCGGACGCCGCGCGAGGTGGCCGAATACCTCAACGACGGCCACGGGATAGGCGTGCGCGACGGCAAGTTCTGCGCGCATCCGCTGCTGGCGAAGCTAGGTCACTCGGACGGCGCGGTGCGCGTCAGCTTCGGCCTGGGCACGTCGTCGCACGACGTCGACCGGCTCCTCCAAGCGCTCGCGACTCTCGTCGATTCGACGCGCTAGACCCCGCACCTTTCTCCCACACGCCGTCCCACCGGCAGCCGCGACAAGCGCCGAACCGGTGGGGCGGCGTTCTTTCGCGTCCTAGGCACAATTCGCAGTTCGGCCGAAATGTCGGTGTTGCATGTCACACTCGACGAGACGCATCATTGCACTCTGCAACTAGTTGCTGACTGCAACGAAATGATTCGTGCGGAAGGAGTGCACCGGTGTCCAAGATGGACCAGGTCGAAGGGCTCTTCGGTTCCTTGAGCAAGTACGTCAGCCTGCGTGAACGTGCGCTCAGCGGTGCGCACCGCTTCGTTGCGAGCAACGGCGAGACCGCGGCGTGCCGGGCCTTGTTCGGCCTTCGGCACGGACCGATGCGGTCCCGCGATCTCGCCGACGTCATCGTCTCCGACCCGTCCACCGTCAGCCGCCACGTCGCTCAACTGGTCGGCGACGGGCTGGTGCGCCGCGAAGCCGATCCCGGCGACGGCCGGGCCAGCCTGCTGGTGCTCACCGACGCCGGCCGGCGTCGCGTCGACGAGATGTTCCAGGCCCGGCGCGAAATGATCGTGCGCCTCGTCGACGACTGGTCCGACGACGAGTTCACCACCTTCGTCTCCCAACTCTCCCGATTCGTCGACGCCGCCGAATCCGCCTACCTCACCCAGCAATCGAAAGGTGCCGAATGACCACCGCATCCGCCACGGAGCGCTTTCCGGGCGACGGGATGACCCACCGTCAGATCCTGACCATCATGGGCGGGCTGATGATCGGCATGTTCCTGGCTGCGCTCGATCAGACGATCGTGTCGACCGCCATCCGGACCATCGCCGACGACCTGCAGGGCTACGACCTGCAGGCCTGGGTCACCACCGCGTATCTGGTGACGTCGACCATCGTCACCCCGCTCTACGGCAAACTCTCTGACATCTACGGCCGCAAGCCGTTCTTCCTGCTGGCCATCACCATCTTCATCGTGGGCTCCGCGCTGTGCAGCTCGGCGACGTCGATGTACGAGCTGGCCGGCTACCGCGCCCTGCAGGGTCTGGGCGCCGGTGGCCTGTTCACGCTGGCGCTGACCACCATCGGCGACATCGTGCCGCCGCGACAGCGCGCCAAGTACCAGGGCTACTTCCTGGCCGTCTTCGGCACGTCGAGCGTTCTCGGACCGGTGCTCGGCGGTCTGTTCGCCGGCGCGAACAGCATTCTGGGCATCGCCGGCTGGCGCTGGGTGTTCCTGGTCAACGTGCCGATCGGCCTGATCGCGCTGTTCGTCATCTGGAAGGTGCTGAACTACGACCAGGACAAGTCGACCGGTCATCGCACCGACTACTGGGGCGCGCTGGCCGTCGCCGTCACTGTCGCACCGCTGCTGATCGTCGCCGAACAGGGCCGCGAATGGGGCTGGACCTCGACTCGCTCGCTGGTCTGCTACGCGATCGGCCTGGTCGGCGTCATCGCCTTCATCTTCATCGAGAACAAGATGGGCGACGAGGCGATCATCCCGCTCCGGGTGTTCAAGAACCGGGTGTTCGCGCAGGGCATCTTGGTGTCCGTCGTGGTCGGCGCGGTGATGTTCGGCGGCATCTCGATGCTGCCGCAGTACTTCCAGGTGCTGCGCGGATCGAGCCCGATGATGGCGGGCCTGCAGATGCTGCCGATGGTGGTGGGCCTGATGGCCGGCTCGATCATCTCCGGGCAGGCCATCTCGCGGACCGGCCGCTACAAGATCTTCCCGATCATGGGCTCGATCATCATGACGGTGATGGCTTTCGTGCTGCACTACGTCGGCACCGACACCCCGATGTACCTGGTGATGCTGGCCGCCGCGGCCCTCGGCTTCGGCCTGGGCAACTTGATGCAGCCGCTGATGCTGGCCATGCAGAACGTGCTGCCGCTCAAGGACATGGGCATGGCGACCGGCACGGCGACGTTCTTCCGTCAGATCGGCGGCACGCTCGGCGTCGCGGTGTTCTTCTCCCTGCTGTTCTCGACGATGGGCCCCAACATCGCCGACGAGATGCAGGCCGCGAGCCACACTCCGCAGTTCCAGGCCGCGGTGAAGGAGGCCGCGACCAGCAAGGACCCCGATGTCCGCGCGTTCGGCCAGGCGCTGATCGAGAAGGCTCAGTACCCGGGTGAAGGCGGCGGCGACACCAGCAGTGTCATGAAGGACACCACGGTCATAGAACGCCTCCCGCACGCCCTGGCGCACCCGATCAAGCAGGGCTTCGCCGAGTCGATGGACAAGGTCTTCCTGTCGGTGTCGATCCTGTCGTTGCTGTCGATCATCGGCACGGTCACCTGGAAGGAGCTTCCGCTGCGCTCCGGGGCGTCGCCGAAGGACGACGACCTCACCGCGCCGGAGTGGGCCCGCGCGATGAAGGAGATGGACCTCCTCCCTCCGCTCGATCGTCTCTTCGGGCTCGGCTTCCTCGGCG
>JASGFV010000095.1:0-12359 GCA_047605365.1 Gordonia sp. (in: high G+C Gram-positive bacteria) | reverse complement strand
CGCCCTCGGCCGGCTGTTCGCCGTCGCCGAGAACTACCCGCAGCTGCAGGCCGCGCCGAACTTCATGGCGTTGCAGACCGAGCTGTCGGACACCGAGAACAAGCTGTCGTTTGCCCGGCAGTACTACAACGACGCGACGAGCCGCCTGAACCAGCTGGTCAAGACGCTTCCGTGGATGTTCTTCGCACCGATGGCCGGGGTCAAGGAGCGCGAGTTCTACCAGGCCCCCGCCGGTCAGCAGCTTCCGCCGACCGTTCAGTTCTGAGCGCGGCTCTGCCCGCCGGACCCTTCGACAGGCGCAGGGAGCGGCAGACTGCTTCGCGGGGAAGGACAGCTAGCGGTCAGTACGACGGCATCGCGACGCGGGGATCGTCGGTGGAGACGATCTCGGCGCCGAGCGGCATCAACGACAGCGGCACCATCTTGAAGCTGGCGATCCCCAGCGGGATGCCGATGATCGTGATGCATAGGGCGACGCCGCTGGTGATGTGGCCGATCGCCAGCCAGATTCCGGCGACCAGCAGCCAGATCACGTTGCCGACGGTCGACGCCGCGCCCGCCGTCGGCTTCCGCAGCGTAGTGCGCCCGAACGGCCACAGGGCGTAGTTCGCAATCCGGAACGACGCAATGCCGAACGGGATCGTGACGATCAGGATGCAGCAGACGACGCCGGCGATCGCGTACCCCACGGCCATCCAGAAGCCGCACAGCACCAGCCACAGGATGTTCAGAATCACCTTCATGAGGCCATTCTGCACCGAAAGCGCCTTCGGCGGTGGTGCGCGAACTGCCCGACGACAGGCTCGCGACCAGTAGCCTTGGGCCCATGGGGAGCAAAGGCGGGTCGGCACGGGAAGCCTGGTGGTCGACGGCGGCGAGCGTGGTCCTGGTGATCCGTCTGATCGCGACGATCGCCACCGTGGTCACGGTGCTGGTGTGGCTGGTCGCCGCGATACGCAACACTCTGCTCAACGGCTGGCTGTGCTGGGCGCTGGGATCAGCGCTGATTCTGCTCGCCAGCACCTACTCGTACAGCTGGCTGCGCGTGCGCTATCCCAGCCACAGCGACCGCTGGGAACAGTAGACCCGAGGGCCGGCGCGGTCGGCCGGCCCCGGAGTCGATCGTCCCGATCTGAGCGGCAGTCCTATTTGAGAGCGTCGACGAGCGCAGCCTTGTTCATCGTCGAGTAACCCTTGACGCCCTTGGCCTTCGCCTCTGCCCGAAGTTCAGCGACGGTCTTCGCCTTGCCGCCTGCGGGCTTGGCGGCCGGCTTGGCCGCAGACTTCGCCGGAGCGGCCTTCGTCGGAGCCGCCTTCGACGCGGCAGGCTTCTTGGCGGCGGCCTTTTCGGCGGCCGGCTTCGCAGCAGCGGTCTTGGCCGGAGCCTTCTTCGCCACGGGCTTGGACGCGACTGTCTTCGACGGAGCCTTAGCAGCGACGGGCTCGGTCGCAGCAGGCTCGCTTGCAGCGGGCTTGGTCTCAGCAGGCTTCACAGCGGCCGGCTTGGGAGCGGCGGCAGGCGTCGGCGCCGCGGCGGGCTTCTCAGCGGGCTTCTCGGCAGCCGGCTCGGCGGCAGCCGTCGACGCGGCCTTCGCGGCGGCGGAGTCGTCCCGCCCGAACGGCGAACGCGCCACGATGGTGTCGCGCAGGGTCGTCACTTCGTTGGACAGGCGATCGACCTCTTTGGTCAGACGCTTAATCAGCTTCTTCGTGGCTCCCATTGCTGCCCCTCTCCGGCATGCTGTGGCAAATGTTTTCGAGCTCAGTCGGGGTTCGACCTGGGTCCATTGTTCACGGAACAGCACCGAAACGTCGACAATGACGCGCGACAGGGACGCGTTTCACGCTGCGACATCGGTGCACGTAGACCGGCGAACAGGCGACGTCGGACAGCACGACGACCGTTCGCCGACCGCCCTCTGGATACTCGAGTCCGTTGCGGCCCAACGACTTTTCACCATCCCCCGAGGTCATCGCGGCTTGGTGCGAGAGGTCGTCGCGGCGCGCACAGACCGATCGAACCGGGCCACGCAGCTGCCGCGCCGACCCGGCGCCGCTTGTCTCTGGAGACGAAGTACTGTCGCCCAATCGATCGAACTTCACAAATATGTGTTCTTTTTCGCGAGGACGCACCGATGACCCGACGAGACCATTTCTTCGCTCGGTCACAGCGCAGCACAAGGAGTTGACCCCCCGATGACGTACCAGCCTCCCGGCGGCATGTACCCCGATCCGTACGGCGGCTACGACCCCACCACCGTGGCCATGGTCGCCGCCGCGCAGCGACGCAGCCGCCGCCGACTCACCCTGATCCTGTCGGCGATCGTCGCCATCCTCGTGGTGGTCCTGGCCTTCGCCGCCAACCAGGTGTACTTCAACAAGACAGGAAAGAGCCTGATCCCGGGCCTGACGCTGCGCTCGGCGAACGACGCCGGAGCCGATCCGTTCACGTCGTCGGTCGCACTGGTCAACAACGTCACGCCGCCCGCCCCGCGGGTGCAGGGCGCCAGCAGCCAGGGCGTTCAGGTGGTCAACGGCGCCTCTCCGGGGCTGTACGCGACGCCGGGGACATCATCGTGCGACACGGCCGCGCTGGGCAACCGGCTGGCCGCGAACCCGGGCGCCGCAGAGGCGTGGGCCAGCGTCTTCGGCATCCGGGCCGGCGACATCCCGTGGTACCTGAACACGCTGACGCCGGTGGTCCTGACCGCCGACACCTGGGTCACCAACCACAGCTACACCGGCGGCCGCGCGGTGCCGTTCCAGTCGATCCTGCAGGCCGGCACCCCGGTCTACGTCGACGGCGCGGGCGTTCCGCGTGCGGTCTGCTCGTGCGGCAACCCGCTGCGTCCGCCGGCCGCCGCTCCGCTCAGCGGCTACCGGATCTACGGCCAGCCGTGGCAGGGCCACGACCCGCACCAGGTCCGCAAGGTCGCCACCAGCAACGTGACGGTGAAGAACACGACGATCATCAACCGGCCGCAGCCCACCGTGAACGCCGACAACGCCGTGCTGCAGCTGGTCAACACCGTCACCAGCGCGATCGAGCAGGTTGTCGCGGGCAACCAGCTCGCCGGTCTCGGCCCGCTGCCTGCCGACGCCAAGCTGCCCTCCGCCACCGCGCTGAACGCCCCGTTCCAGACGAACAATCAGCACGACGCCGAAGCCGCCGGCCTGAAGGTCGACAGTACCGAGCCCAACCAGGTGGTGACCGCACGCGCCCAGGAGCGCGACGAGGATCACGGCGGCCAGCCGGAGACCGAGGACGAGGCCAAGGCCGCCGAGAGCAGCACTGTCACGCAGACCCCGGGCGCTCCCCCGGTGTCCGGCAGCCCGGCCCCGTCTGAACCGGGCGCGCCGAGCTCCTCGAACACCCCGGTCCGCACCGAGTTCGAGGGCGACGGCGACACCATCGGAACGCTGACCTTCCAGGACGGCTCGAGCACCAAGAAGTGCACGCTGCCGTCGACGTTCAGCGGGTCGACGGTCACGGCCGACGACTGCGATCTGAGGTTCTCCGCGTCAGATCTCGCCAAGCCCGCGGTGGACGAGGCGACCGACTCGAACGGCGTCTGGAAGATCACGCCGGTCGGCGGATCGGAGATCGAGGTGACGGAGGCGACCTGGCAGACCCTGACCACGACGACGACGAGCACCACCACGACGACCACCGAGACGACGACGGAGACGACGACGGAGACGCCCGCCACCACCGAGACGACGACGCCGTCGACCACCGAGGAGACGCCGGTGACGAGCGTTCCGCTCCCGTCGGAATGATCGCCTCTGGGTGATTCTGGTCACTGCCGAACCCCGCTGCCCGCCCCCTGCGGCAGCGGGGCTCGGTGCTTCCGGCGACCCTTCCGACCTCGGCGGATCGCCTTGTACCACCCCTCGAGAAGCAGTGAGACGGGTGTTTGATTCCGTCTCAACATGCTTGACGACGGTGGTTTTCGCCGCGCAGCCTGGTGCCACCAAAGGCCATTTCCGACAGAACTGGAGAACGCCATGAGCACCACCGTCTGGCTGGCCCCGGCCCGCCACCTGTCGCCGGAGAACTTCGAGCTGTGGCTCGAACGCAAGGCCGCGCAGGGCCAGATCCTGCGCGACGTCGACCGGCTCAGCCCACTGCGCCTGAAGTTCGACGACGACGAGCCCGCCCAGATCCGCTACGTACTCGATCAGCGTGCCGACGCTCCCGCCGACTACTTCCGCTTCCGCCGCCAGCGCGGCTGGGAACACACCGGATCGATCGCCGATCTGCACGTGTGGCGCCGGCCGTACAGCGGCGAGCGGCCGGCGGGGTTCGTCGGCGGCGAATCGCTGACCCGCCGGGCGCACGTCCTCGGGATCGTCCTGGCCGCGGTGGCCGCGCTGACGATCGCCGGGGCGATCGCGCTGACCGTCGCCGCCTCGACCGTCGATCTGGGCGGCCACTCGTCCCGCGGCTTCTGGGGCCCGGCGATCGCACTGGCCGTCGTCGGCGTGCTGTCGGCAGCCGTGTCCCTGCAGCTCCGCGTGACACGCCTGCGTGCTGCGCGCGGCGTCGCCGAACCGACCCCCGCCGAACGGCCGCGGTCGAACACCGGAGAATCGCCGCAGCTGATCAACCGCTGACAAGGCCCTCCGTTGGGTACGGTCGAGAGTGACTCGGCACACGGAGGTGGACGATGGCGACGGCAGGCGCATCCGGAGAGGACCGGCGCGCGACGCCGGACGACGCCTTCGACGAGGGCGCGTACGACGCGTCGATCGACGCCCTGTGGCTGAGCTTCCGCACTCAGCTGGCCGACCTGCTCGCGGAGCTGTCCGCGTCGTCGCCGATCAAGGTCTACTGCCTGTGGTCGGAGATGTTCGCACCGCAGCCGCGCCTGGTCTTCACCCTCACCCGAGCCCAGCGGCTGCGCGTCACCGCGACCTTCGCCGATCTGTTCCCGTACCCGCCCGAACAGGGACAACGCGTGGACCTTCTGGTCCAGCGCGGCTGGCGGCCGCTGCGCAACGAGACCTGCATCCTGGAGTTCGGCCGGCGCGAGGTAGACGCCGCCGCGCTCCAGGCCGAGCAGGTCTTCCGCTGGGTCTGGGACGTACTGGACCCGTCGTTTCTGGTGTCCGAGGAGCACGACGTCGGGCGCCGCTTCACCGATCCCCCGCCGATGTCCCGCGAACCCAAGATGCGGTGAGCCCTGCGCCGACCGTCGGCTGGGCAAGCGCGTGCCGGCCTCCGGCTCGGGCGGCTACATCACCGGCGCGAACATCGTTCGGGCCGTACCGGCTCAGCCCTCGTCAGCGACCTTGTTCACCGCGGCGACGAAGAGCCGCTCGAAACCCGCCTCGTCGACGGCGCCGCCGGTCGGCGAGGTGCTCTGCACGCTGACCGTGTAGCCGTTGACCTGCGCGAAGCCCTGCTTCGACCGGGTGGTGACGTGCTGGCCGTTCAGCGCCATGTCGGTGGTCCGCGCGACCACGAGCACGTCGGAAGCCTTGGCCTTCGTCTTCGGCGCGGGCACGATCACCGACGTGACTGTGCCCGATGCGCCCTTGGCCGGGCCGCTGTCGAAGCTCACGCTGACCGTCTGACAGTTGCCGCTGACCGACTTGCGCTGCTTGTCGATACTCAGCCCGCCGACGGTCACCGCCTCGGCCAGATTGCTGGTTCCGCCGTTCCGGGTGCCCACCACCAGTCCGAGGGAGCCGAGGTCCACACTGTCCGGGATCAGGTTCTGCTGCACGCACGACGCCGGGTCGGACCTCAGGCCTTTGACCGCTGCCAGCATCTGGTCGACGGTGGTCTTCAGCTGACCCGCCGGGATCTCCTGGACGGTGTAGCCGGCCGGGAAGACCGACTGGTCCACCACGAGAGTCGGCGCCTTGGAGCCGTCGGTGACACCGGGCTTCGTGTCGTCGGAGGTCGTGGTGGTGGACGAGGCCCGCGTCGACGCGTCGTGCGCCTTCACCGCATCGCCGCCGCCGCTGCAGCCGCTGAGCAGCAGCAGTGCCGCCGATCCCGCCGCGAGGACTCCCGCGGCACGCCTGGTGAACTGAGACATCGGTGCTCCCGCTCTGTGCGGTGGACCAGCGGTCCACGTCGTGCAGCCCAACCTACCCAGAGCGCCGCGGCGGCGATCCTTCGCATACCCCTGAGCACGATCACCGGGCTTCGACGCCCGGCGTGAGCTGCCCGAAACATGACCTCATGATTCGTTCACCTCCCGGAAACATCACGGCCGTTTCCGGAAATCTGTGCGGCGCAATATCTTCTGGCATGACCCCCTCGCCGCCGGGCGCACTGGCGCCGTACCAGTTGAGCGACGACCAGCCTGCGATCGACGAGATGTTCGGGCCGGGTGGCTCGGTGCGTCCGCCGTATCGCGGCATCGCCGACGCCCTCACCACCTTGTCGCCCGCAGACCTGGGCGCCCGTCTCGACGGGCTGCAGCGCGCCCTGGTCGACCAGGGCATCACCTTCTCGCTGTCCGGCAAGGAGCGGCCGTTCCCGCTCGACCCGATCCCCCGGGTCATCGACGCCGCCGAATGGGCGACGATGGAGCGCGGCATCGCGCAGCGCGTCAACGCCCTGGAGATGTTCCTCGACGACGTCTACGGCGAGCAGCGGATCCTGGCCGACGGCGTGGTCCCGCGCCGGCTGATCAACTCGTGCGAGCACTTCCACCGGCAGGCCGCCGGCATCCGGCCGCCCAACGGCGTGCGCATCCATGTGGCCGGCATCGACATGATCCGCGACGAGAAGGGCGACCTGCGCGTCCTCGAGGACAACGTGCGGTCGCCGTCGGGCGTCTCCTATGTGATGGAGAACCGGCGGACCATGGCACGGGTCTTCCCGGACCTGTTCGCCGATCACCGGGTGCGCGCCGTGCGCGACTATCCGCGTCACCTGCTGGGCGCCCTGCGCGCGTCGGCGCCGCCGAACGCCGCCGACCCGGTCGTCGTGGTGCTGACCCCCGGCGTCGCGAACTCGGCGTACTTCGAGCATTCGCTACTCGCCCGCCAGATGGGCGTCGAACTCGTCGAGGGCCGCGACCTGTTCTGCCGCGACAACGTCGTCTACATGCGCACCACCGCGGGCGACACCCGCGTCGACGTCATCTACCGGCGCATCGACGACGACTTCCTCGACCCGATGCAGTTCCGGCCCGACTCGATGCTCGGCGTCGCCGGCCTGGTCAACGCCGCCCGCGCCGGCAACGTCGTGATCTCCAGCGCCGTCGGAAACGGCGTCGCCGACGATAAGCTGGTCTACACCTACGTGCCCGACATCATCCGGTACTACCTGAGCGAAGAACCGATCCTGCAGAACGTCGAGACGCTGCGCTGCTGGCTGCCCGACGAGTGCGAAGAGGTGATCGACCGGGCCGGCGAACTGGTGATCAAGCCGGTCGAGGGCAGCGGGGGCTACGGCATCGTCTTCGGCCCGCACTCCACCAAGGCGCAGCTCGACGACGCGGTCGCCGCCATCCGCGCCAACCCGCGCGGCTGGATCGCGCAGCCGATGATCGCGCTGTCGACCAATCCGACGATGATCGACGGCAAGCTCGCGCCGCGGCACGTCGACCTTCGGCCGTTCGCCGTGAACGACGGCGACTCGGTGTGGGTGCTGCCCGGCGGCCTCACCCGCGTGGCCCTCGAAGAGGGCTCGCTGGTGGTGAACTCGTCGCAGGGCGGCGGGTCCAAGGACACCTGGGTGCTGGCCGCCCCGCGCTCGACCGAACCGCCGGAGGAGACCGGCGTCGTGGTGACCACCGAGCCCGAAGCCGGACCGATCACCGGCCAGCTCACGCAGCTCAAGCCCGCGCGCGAGGTCCTCGTCGAGCACGAACAGCGGCAACAGCAGGCCAAACAGGTCGCCGACGAGACGATCGCACCCGAGGAGGACGCCCGATGATGCTCTCCCGCAACGCCGACTCGCTGTTCTGGATCGGCCGCTACACCGAACGCGCCGACGACATGGCCCGCATCCTCGACGTCGCCGTCCAGCAGCTGCTGGAAGACCCGATGATCGACGTCACCGACACCGTCGCGCGGGTCAGCTCGGTGCTCGGCTTCGAGCCCAGCGGCGACTACCCGTCGGTGTGGTCGCTGGTGAACCAGGTGGCCTACGACCGCGACGACCCATGCTCGGTCGCCGGACTGATCGCCTCGGCCCGGGAGAACGCCCGCGGCGCCCGCGAAGTGATCTCCAGCGAGATGTGGGAGTGCCTGAACGCCACCTACAACGGCCTGGACGACGCGGAGAGTCGTGCGCGACGACTCGGCCCGCACGAGTTCCTCAGCTACGTGAAGTCCCGGGCCGCGATGTTCGCGGGGCTCACCGACGCCACCCTGAGCCACGACGAGGGATACAGCTATCTGCTGGTGGGCCGCTCGGTGGAACGTGTCGACATGATCGTGCGGATGCTGCATTCGCGGTCCGGCGATCGGTCGGTCTCGCCGTCGTGGATGAGCGTGCTGATCGCCGCTGGCGCCCAAGACACCTACATCCGGACGCACCGCGGATCGGTCGACGCCGAACGCGTGCTGGAGTTCATGCTGCTGGACCGGCTGTTCCCGCGGTCGGCGTTCTACTCGCTGCGCGCCGCCGAACGGCACCTGTCCGAGCTGGACCGCCGCCCCGACCGGGTGGGCTCGCAGTCGCGGGCGCTGACGCTGCTCGGACGCGCCCGCAGTTCGCTGGAGTTCATCGACACCGACTCGCTGATGCAGAACCTCACCGACCACCTGAGCTCGCTGCAGGAGACCTGCCGGCTGGTCAGCGAGTCGATCGCCGAAGAACACTTCCATGTGGCCCCCTACGTGTCGTGGAGCGACGCGGGCCTGACCCAGGAGATCCGATGACCACCCGTCTGCGCGTCGTGCACACCACCGGTTTCAGCTACGCCGAGACGGTCGCGTCGTCGTACAACGAGGCCCGGCTGACTCCGCGCGGCGACAGCCGGCAGAGCGTCGTCGCCGAACACATCGAGATCTCGCCGACCGTGCGCCAGCACCGGTACACCGACTACTGGGGCACCACGGTGACCGCGTTCGACGTGCACACCCCGCACGAGCGGTTGGTGGTGACCGGCACCGCGGTGGTCGAGACCGACGACGACGCCCGCAGCGCCGACGCCGAGGCCGCCACCTGGGAGATGCTGCGCACCCCCGCTGTTCTGGACGAGTACGACGAGTGGCTGACGCCGACCGCGTACACGCCGGTGGCGGCGCCCCTGTCGAACTTCGCGCTGGCCGCCGCGGTCGGGCTCAGTCCGGTGGAGGCGGTGGCGGCCGTCGTCGCGCAGGTCGACTCGGCGATGACCTACCAGCAGGGCGCCACCGAGGTGCACTTCACCGCGCTCGACGTATGGGAGCGACGGACCGGCGTCTGCCAGGACTTCGCACACGTCACCCTGGCGATGATTCGCAGTCTCGGCATCCCGGCGCGCTACGTGTCCGGCTATCTGCTGCCGCGCGGCGACGCCGCGATCGGCGAGTCCGTCGACGGTGAAAGCCACGCCTGGATCGAAGTGTGGACCGGCACCTGGTGGGCCCTGGATCCGACCAACAACACCGCCGTGTCGTCGCACCACGTCGCCGTCGGCACCGGACGCGACTACGCCGACGTCACGCCGATCAAGGGCATCTACACCGGCGGCGGAAGCTCCGAACTCGACGTGAAGGTCGCGATCACCCGGCTGGCCTGACTCTCAGTCCAGGACGGCCGGGCCCAGGTACTCGCAGACCGTGAGCGCCAGCGCCAGGTCCATCCGGTCGTGGCGGCGGGGCAGCATCTCCAGGGCCTTGCCGATCCGGTACTTGACCGTGTTCCGGTGCAGCAGCAGCTGTTCGGCGGCCCGCAGGTGACTCTCCCCGCACGAGTGATACACCGACAGCGTCTCCCGGAGAATCCCCGCGTTCTCACTGTCGTGGGCGAGCGGGCCCAGCACCTCGTGCACCCACTCCCGCGTGGAGTCCAGGTCGCGCGCCATCAGCGACACCGCGGCGATCCCCCGGTCCCCGAAGCCCACCGCCCGGGCGGCCAGGCGGCCGACCGAAGCGACCTCGTAGGCGGCGCGCGCCTGGCGGTGCGACCGCCGGAATCCGGCGATGCCCTGCCCCGGCAGTCCCACTGCCACCCGCACGCCGTCAGGCAGTTCGATCCGGTTGCAGACGTCCACCGGATCCGCGGACGCACTGCGGCCGAACGGGATCCACACCCACACAGTGTTGCGGTCGGTCGCAGTCACGATGGGCGACGACTCCGCCTTGATCGCACCGGCGACGGTCCGCGCGACCCGGTCGAGCTCGGTCAGCCCGGCTGCGGTGTCCACGGTCCAGATGATCGCCGCGACGTGCGTACGGGCCAGTCGATAGCCGGTCTCCTGCTCGAAGACCTCCGGGTGCGCGCCGTCGTCGAGGAGCCTGATGACCGTCGACGACAAGACGTTGCCCTCGGCGCCCAGCCAGCGCTGCCGCTCGTTCTCGTAGACCAGGAATACGTAGCGGGAGATCCAGTCGATGTAGTCGTAGACGATCCGCTGGATCAGCTGGGAGACGGCGAGCACGTCGTCGCGCGACAGGTCGAGCTCTTCGATGAACCGCAGGCTCACCTGGTTGAAGTCGTACTCGCCCATCCGGTAGGCCCGCATCAGCGAGTTCGACGGCACCTGCCGCTGCGCCAGCCGGAGGGCGTACTCGACCGCCGCGGTGGTCGGCTGCAGGTGATCGATCGGCACGTCGTTGGCCAGCACGTAGATCAGCGTGCTGACGTTGCCGTCGACGCTGGCCCGCAGCAGGTCGACGAGGACCGGGTCGGCGTCGAGTTGATCGATCTCGACCATCTTCTCGGTCATCCCGTCGACGATCTCCCGCTCGGCGCCGCCGAGGCGCACCGCGACCTCGGACACGACCGCGCGCAGGCGCGGGTCGTCGTCGGACGTGACGCTCATCGGCTCACTGCTTCCGCCGCCGCTTCAGCGCCGACTCGGCGGCGTGATAGCCGCAGAGCCCGTGGATCCCGGCGCCCGGCGGCGCCGACTGCGAGCAGATGTAGACGCCGTCGACGCCGGTCGCGTACGGGTCGAGCGCCGCCCGCGGCCGCATGATCATCTGCAGCCCGGAGTTGGCGCCGCCGATGATGTCCCCGCCGGCGTAGTTGGCGTTGTACTGCTCCAGCGCCACCGTGCCCGTCGAATGAGTCATGCCGATCTGGTCGCGGAAGCCGGGCGCGAACCGCTCGATCTGCCGGACGATCGCCTCGGTCGCGTCGCCGCTGTAGCCGTCGGGCACGTGCGCGTAGGCGTACACCGGGTTGAGCTCGCCGTTGCTGCGTCCGGGATCGGCCAGATACTGCTGGCCGAGCAGGACGAACGGATTCGGCACCATCTCGCCGCGGGCGCGCGCCTTCTCGGTGTACACCACCTCGGCCAGGTCGCCGCCGAGGTGGACCGTCCCGGCCATTCCCGCGGACGGGTTGCGCCACGGGATGTCCCCGGTGATCGCGAAGTCGACTTTGAAGGCCGACGACCCCACCTTGTAACGCCCGTAGGCCTTGGCGATGCGCGGCGGCATCGCGTCGCCGTAGAGCGAGAGCACCTGCGCGGCAGACAGATCCAGCATCACGATGTCGGCGTCGGGGATCTGGGAGCGCTCCGAGATCCGCACACCGGTCTCGATGGTCCCGCCCAGCTCGGTCAGGGCCGACGCCGCGGCGCGGCTGATCGATCCCGATCCGCCGACCGCCACCGGCCAGCCGAACCGGTGCCCGCCGGCGACGATCATCATGCCGAGCGACGCGGTCATCGGGACGTCGAGCCGGGTGAACGCGTGCGCGGCCACACCGGCGTACAGCGCCCGGGCCTGCGGCGTCGTGAAGAACCGGGCCAGCACGGAGGCCGGAAGCAGGGCCCGCGGACCGAACGCGGCCAGCCGCAGCGGGTGCCGCGGGATGTTCACGATCGGCCGCAGCAGATCCGGTGCGAGGGCGTCGAAGCCGCTGACGATGTCGCCGAAGGCGAGCTCCCATCGTCGCCCGTCGGGCCCCAGCCCGGCCGCGGTCTCGGTGATCGACTGATGCAGGACGCCGGCGCTGCCGTCGTCGAGCGGATGGACGCAGTCGATCTCCGGCCACGCCCACTCCAGACCGTGGCGCTCCAGCCCGATCTCGGCCCAGAACGGCGAGCCGACGCCAAGCGGGTGGAATGCCGAGCAGTAGTCGTGGATCAGTCCCGGGATCTCGAGTGCCCCGGATCTCGCGCCGCCGCCGACCTCGTCCGCGGCCTCCAGGACCGTGACGTCGACGCCGTTGCGCGCGAGGTGCAGGGCGGCGGCGGGCCCCGGGGGGCCGCCCGGAGGGGATGGCCCAC
>JASGFV010000094.1:0-12383 GCA_047605365.1 Gordonia sp. (in: high G+C Gram-positive bacteria) | reverse complement strand
CACCGGATCGCCGCCGGGCGACGACGGTGCGTCGTCGCGCGGCCACAGCGCGAACACCAGTGCCACCACCACCACGACGAAGGCGATCATCGCCTTGGCCGCCGGGGTCTTCAGGAACGAGACGGCGCCGGACGCGCTCACGAGGAGACCCCCGCCAGCGCCAGCAGGTGGTCGGTCTCCGGGCCCTTCACCAGGGCTGTGGCCGCGACGACGTCGGTGGGCCCTTCCCCGTACGACGGGCAGTCCTTGGCCAGCGTGCACACGCCGCACGCCGGTTTGCGGGAGTGGCAGATCCGGCGACCGTGAAAGATGATCCGGTGCGACAGATCCGTCCACTCCTTGCGCGGAAACAGCGCGGCGACCGCGTGTTCCACCTTCACCGGGTCGGTCTCCTCGGTCCACTGCCAGCGGCGGACGAGCCGTCCGAAGTGGGTGTCGACGGTGATGCCCGGCACCCCGAACGCATTGCCGAGCACCACGTTCGCCGTCTTGCGGCCGAAGCCGGGCAGAGTGACGAGCTCTTTCAAAGTGTGCGGGACCTCGCCGTCGAACCTCTCGACCAGCGCCTGGCCCAGGCCGATGATCGAGTTGGCCTTGTTGCGGTAGAAGCCGGTGGAGCGAATCAGCTCCTCCAGCTCGGTCCGGTCCGCGCCCGCGTATGCCCAGGCGTCGGGGTAGCGTGCGAACAGCGCGGGGGTCACCTGGTTGACGCGGACGTCGGTGCACTGCGCGGACAGGATCGTCGCGACCGACAGCTCCAGCGGGGTGGTGAAGTCCAGTTCGCAGTAGACGTGCGGGAACTCCGCCTCCAGCGTCCGGTTCATACGACGGGCACGACGCACCAGCCCGAGCTGGGTTTCCGGCTTCCGTCTACTCACAACGATCCAGATTACCGACCGGTCCGCCGAACGGCTTCGGCTCGGTGCGCGGATGCCCGCTCCCGCACGTCTGCGCGCGCACGTCCAGGTAAGGCGTTACCGGCCCGTACTGGGAGGTAACAACTCGGTGACGACGGGCTACCGGGTTTTTCACGAGCGCACCGATTGACTACCGTCGAACCCATGCAAGGTCTGGCTGTGGTGTTCTTCCCCTTCGTCTTGATGCTGTTCGCACTGGCGATGGAAAAGGTGCAGAGCGGACTCGATCGCCTGTCCGTCGGACGCGCCCAGGTCGAGGAGTTCCTCGAGAGCGCCGACGCCACCGACGTCGACAATCTGGCGAAAGACGGTCTTCCGGCGGCCCTCGACGAACTGCGCAGCCGCCGCGACGGAGGCGAGAAGGACGACGCGACAGCCGGCTCCCGGCCCCGCGCCAGCTGACCCGCACAGCTCGTCGCCGAACATTTTCCCCACCCGACGGTCAGAATCCGCCCGCAGTTGGCCAGTAGCTCACCCCGTGACCAATTCAACATTTATGCTTCTAGGCAGTATCGTGTGCCTGAGGGAATCAGGCGCAGCGCAGGACGAGAGAGGTTCGTAGGTGGAAGAAGTACTCGCACGGGCAGGAATATTCCAGGGAGTCGAACCCAGCGCCGTGGCGGCACTCGCGTCCGAACTGCAGGAAGTCGAGTATCCCCGCGGTCACGTGATCTTCCACGAGGGCGAACCCGGTGACCGGCTCTACATCATCCTGTCGGGCAAGGTGAAGCTCGGCCGCCGCTCGCCGGACGGCCGTGAGAACCTGCTGACCATCATGGGTCCGTCGGACATGTTCGGTGAACTGTCGATCTTCGATCCGGGCCCGCGCACGTCGTCGGCCACCACGGTCACCGAAGTCCGCGCCGCCACCATGGACCGCGACGCGCTCCGCAAGTGGATCAAGAACCGCCCGGAGATCGCCGAGCAGCTGCTGCGTGTGCTGGCTCGTCGCCTGCGCCGCACCAACAACAACCTTGCTGACCTCATCTTCACCGACGTCCCCGGCCGTGTCGCCAAGCAGCTGCTGCAGCTGGCACAGCGCTTCGGCACGCAGGAGGGCGGCGCACTGCGCGTCACGCACGACCTCACGCAGGAAGAGATCGCCCAGCTGGTCGGCGCCTCGCGCGAGACCGTCAACAAGGCGCTCGCCGACTTCGCCCAGCGCGGCTGGCTGCGCCTGGAGGGCAAGAGCGTGCTGATCGCCGACTCCGAGCGACTGGCGCGTCGCGCCCGCTAGACCCGTAGACGATTCGAGGGCCCGGCCACTTCGGTGGCCGGGCCTTCGTCTTGTCTTGGCCAGAACATGTCGATCCGCTCCCTGCGCTTGTCGAAGGGTCCGCCAAAGGCTTCGACAAGCTCAGCCGGCGGGCGTACGGACCTACAGCGACCGCAAGTACTCCAGCTGCGTCTTCACCGACATCCGGGCGGCCGGCCACAGCTTCTTGTCCACGTCGGCGTACACCTTGCGGACCACCTTCATCGGCTTCGCCTGAGCGGGCGTCAACTGCAGTTCGTCGAGGGCGGCGCGAATCTGGTCGAGCCGCTCCTCCCGATGCGCCTTGTAGTACCGCGCGACGGGACCGAGTTCAGCGTGATCGGGCCCGTGGCCGGGCAGCAGCACGGCGTCGGACGCGTCGACGATCAGCCGGTCGAGCGAGTTGAAGTAGTCGCCGAGGCCGCCGTCTCGCGGATCGAGCACAGTGGTGCCGCGCCCGAGGATCGTGTCGCCGGTGAGGATCGCGCGACGCCCCTCCCACTCCACCAGGAAACTCGTCGAGTCGGCGGTGTGCCCGGGCGTGTGCAGCACCCGGATGGTCAGACCCGCCGCGGAGATCACTTCACGGTCGGTGAGCCGCGGCCCCTGCCGGCAGAGCGCCTCGGAGAACGCGCGCACCGGCGACCCGATGTGCTTGCGCACCGACTTCAGCGCCCCGACGTGATCGTAGTGGCGATGGGTGATGAGCGTGAGTTCGACGTCGCCGGCCGCCTCGGCGACGGACTGCACGTGCGACTTGGACTTGGGCGGCCCGGGGTCGACGATGACCGACGTCGCACTTCCCGGCGCCCGCAGGATCCAGGTGTTGGTCCCGTCGAGCTCCATGACGCCGGGATTGTCGCGCAGCAGGACCGACGCGAACTCGGTCACCGGGCGCACCCGCCCGTAGGCGGGATGCGAAAGCGACTCCCCGGCGGTCATCTCACGCCACCTGGACGACGATCTCCACCTCGACCGGCGCACCGAGCGGCAGCTCGGCCACGCCGACCGCCGAGCGCACGTGCACGCCCGCGTCGCCGAAGATCTCGCCGAACAGGTCCGACGCACCGTTCAGGACGCCCGGCTGACCGGTGAAACCCGGTGCCGAAGCCACGAATCCGGTCACCTTGACCACGCGGACGATCGAATCGATCCCGGCCACCGCGTCGACCGCGGCGAGGGCGTTGAGCGCGCACTGTCGTGCGGCGGCGTTGGCCTGTTCGGGGCTCACGACGCCTTCGGCTCCCTGAGAGACCTTGCCGTGCAGGCGGAGTTCACCGTCGACCATCGGCAGTTGGCCGGAGGTGTGGACGAAGTCGCCGACGCGCAGCGCCGGCGTGTAGCTGCCGACCGGGTTCACGACCGGCGGCAGGGCGAGCCCGAGCTCGGCCAGACGAGCGCTCCACTGACCCGACACGACTACGCCTTCGGACGCTTCAGGTAGGCGACGTGCTGCTCGCCGGTCGGACCGGGCAGGACGCTGACCAGCTCCCAGCCGTCGCCTCCCCACTGATCCAGGATCTGCTTGGTCGCATGCGTCAGCAGCGGGACGGTGACGTACTCCCACAGGGTCAGTTCACTCATGGGGTCAACCTTATCGGTTAGTGGAAGGCCCCGTTTGCCAGGTCGATAAGGTGAACGCGTGAGCAATGAACAGTTGCATCCGCAGACCGGCGGGTGGCCCGCGATCGCACGCGAGGCCCGGCTGCACTTCGTCTCCGGCAAGGGCGGCACCGGCAAGACCACCGTCGCCGCGTCGTTGGCGATCGCGCTGGCCAACAAGGGGCAGCGCGTACTGCTCGTCGAGGTGGAGGGCCGGCAGGGGCTGGCCCAGTTGTTCGACGTGCCGCCGCTCCCGCCGACCGACACCGAGCTCGCCTCCGCCGCGAACGGCGGCAGCGTCTGGGGCCTGGCGATCGACATCGAGCACGCCCTGCTCGAGTACCTCGACATGTTCTACAACCTGGGCTTCGCCGGACGCGCCATCAAGCGCGTCGGCGCCATCGACTTCGTCACCACCGTGGCGCCCGGCCTGCGCGACGTGGTGATCACTGGAAAGATCAAGGAACGCGTGATCGCCGCGGGCAAGGCCGGCCGCGCGCTGTACGACTCGATCGTGGTCGACGCCCCGCCGACCGGCCGGATCGGCAACTTCCTCGACGTCACCTCCGCGATGCGCGACCTCGCGAAGTCGGGCCCGATCGGCAAGCAGAGCGAAGGCGTCGTGCGCCTGCTGCATTCGCCGCAGACCGTCGTGCACCTGTGCACCCTGCTGGAGGCGATGCCGATCCAGGAGACCATCGAAGCGGTCAGCGAACTGCAGGAGAAGGACCTCAACGTCGGTGCGGTCCTCATCAACCGCGTCGACCCGCAGTATCTGCCGGACGCCGAGCTCGACGACATCGCCGAAGGTCAGATCGACGCGCCGCGGGTCACCGGCCAGCTGAAGTCGGCCGGGCTCGTCCTGAGCGACGACGATCTGGCCGGCCTGCTCACCGAGACCATCGACTACGCGTCGCGCCTGCAGGCTCAGCACGTCGCCCGTGCGCAGCTCGACGAGGTCGCTGTCGCGAAGATCGAGCTGCCCAACATCGACGATTCCATCGACCTCGGCGCGCTCTACGAGCTGGCCGAGGTCCTCAAGGAGGCCGGCGCCTGATGACCGATCTGAAGATGGGCGCGGTCCTCGCCGACCCCGAGACCCGCGTGGTGATCTGTTGCGGCGCCGGCGGTGTCGGCAAGACGACGACGGCCGCGGCGATGGCGCTGCACGCCGCGGAGGCCGGCCGCACGGTCGCGGTGCTGACCATCGACCCGGCGCGCCGCCTCGCCCAGTCCCTCGGCATGAGCGAACTGACCAACGAGCCGCAACCGGTGCCGATCGACGGCAAGGGCAGCCTCGACGCGATGATGCTCGACATGCGCCGGACCTTCGACGACATGGTCATCGAACACTCCACCCCGGAGCGCGCCGAGGCCATCATGAACAACACCTTCTATCAGACGGTCGCGTCGTCGTTCTCCGGCACACAGGAGTACATGGCGATGGAGAAGCTGGGCCGGCTGCTCGACGAGAACCGCTGGGATCTCATTGTCGTCGACACGCCGCCGTCGCGGAACGCCCTGGACTTCCTCGACGCCCCGCAGCGACTGGGCTCGTTCCTGTCCGGCCGCCTGATGAAGATGCTGGTGGGCGGCGGACGCGGCGTCGGCCGTATGGTGACCGGCGCGATGAGCATGGCGATGCGCGGCATCTCGACCATCATCGGCGGCGACATCCTGCGCGACGTCGCGACTTTCGTGCAGTCGCTGGACTCGATGTTCGGCGGCTTCCAGGAGCGCGCCGCCCGCACCTACGAACTGCTCAAGCGGCCCGGCACCCAGTTCGTGGTGGTCGCCGCGCCCGAGCCCGACGCATTGCGTGAGGCCGGCTTCTTCGTCAGCCGCCTGTCCCAGGATTCGATGCCGATGGCCGGGCTGATCGTGAACCGCACGCACCCGAATCTGACCGGAATCTCGACGCCGTCGGCACAGGCCGCGATGGAGCGGACCGACGACGAGCTGACCCGCGGCGTGCTGCGGGTGCACGTCGAGCGCGCGAAGACGGCGAAGCGGGAATTGCATCTGCTGCAACGCTTCACGTCGTCGCACCCGACTGTTCCGCTGGTCGGAGTCCCGGCGCTGCCGTTCGAGGTGGCGGACGCGGCGGCGCTGCGGGCCGTCGCCGAAGAGATCACCGGCCGCGGCTGACCGCGGCCGGCTTGCGAGTCGAACCCCCCTCGCCGAATCAGCTGCGGCGCGCGGTGACCGCTTCGTAGTAGTCAATCGACTCCGGGCGGTACAGGAAGTACAGAATCGCGGCAGCGAGGACGATGGTGATCACGTTCGAGACGATCGTGATGCCGCCTGTGGTGAATACACTGTAGGCGGAGAACAGGATTCCGAGAACTGCCAGAACCTTGGCGACGGCGCGGGCCCAGCTCTTGCCCGCGGCGTTTGAGCGGGCCATCCAGATCCACAAACCGATCCCGATCCCGATCCCGATCACGCCGAACACTGCAATGACGGCGAACGCCACGATCGACGCCGTGGCGACCGCGCTGTCGAGGTCACCGGTGTGGCCGGCGTCGCGGAGCTTCCTGCGGATGTCGTCTTTGGCGCCAGACGACTGCGTGGCGAAGAAGCCGAGCACGATGCCGATCGCCTGCAGCGCCCCACTCGAGGACAACAGTTTTGTCGAGCACCTCGATCGACGTCATCGTCGGCGTTGTTCCGTGCACAGTATTACTGTGCACGACGTCGACGCCCGACGTCGTGCCGGGCGCACGGACGCCGGGCCGACGGCCCGAAGTCTCGAACTTTCGAAGCGACTATTCGCCGGAGCCGGGGACCGGCACCGCGCCGAGACGCTGGCGACGGCGCTGGGCCTCGAAGAACGCCGCCCAGGACGTCACTTCGGGATGCTGCCGGAGCAGGGCGCGGCGCTGACGTTCGGTCATGCCTCCCCACACGCCGAACTCGACGCGGTTGTCGAGCGCATCGGCGCCGCATTCGAGCTGGACCGGGCAGTGCCGGCAGATGGTGGCCGCCTTGCGCTGCGCGGCTCCTCGGACAAACAGGTCGTCGGGGTTTCCGCCGCGGCAGCGCGCTTGGGCCACCCAAGCCAGCCGCGCTTCCGAGTCCCCCGAGGTCATGGGCGCCAAAGTCATTGAGCGATCCCGCCTTTCACCAAACCCATCGACGGGCCCCGGGAGTGTCGCCGGGGCCGCAAAAGATCTTTAGTGTGATCTGTCCCATCTACCGAATAAATGTTATCTGGATCACGTCCATCAATCTATTGAGACCGGACCCTCGAATGCAAGTCACAGTTCGGGAACTGAACGAGACCATCCGTTCGCGGGACACCGCCAGGAGTCCCGCGGCACGTCCGAGGGGCCACCATGCAGCAGGTCACGGCCGGGCACACGTATCCTGGCCGGGTGCGGAAGTTATCGAACCCCTTCGGCTTCGTGCTCGCCTGCGTCATGGCGGGCGTACTGGTGGCCGGCCTGATGTTCCCCGTCGTCAGCGGCGTCGGTATGCTGTCGAACCGAGCTGCGGCGACCATGGAGAACACCTCGTCCGAGCTGCTCAGCGGCCAGGTCCCCGAGGTAACCACGGTCACCGACATCAACGGCGCGCCACTGGCGATGCTGTTCGATCAGTATCGACTCACGGTGGGCTACAACGACATCGCGCAGGACATGATCCGCGCGATCATCTCCGTCGAGGACCGGCGCTTCCTGGAGCACGACGGCGTGGACTGGAAGGGCACCATCCGCGCAGCCCTGAAGAACTCGTCGTCGGGCGAGGTCCAGCAGGGCGCCTCGACGCTCGACCAGCAGTACATCAAGAACTATCAACTCCTGGTCCTCGCCCGCACCGAGGCCGACCGCGAGGCCGCCGTCGAGACCACTCCGGCGCGTAAGCTGCGCGAAGTCCGCATGGCG
The DNA here is from genome assembly GCA_047605365.1 of Gordonia sp. (in: high G+C Gram-positive bacteria). GTDB lineage: Bacteria > Actinomycetota > Actinomycetes > Mycobacteriales > Mycobacteriaceae > Gordonia. The sequence continues at coordinate 4,722 of JASGFV010000094.1, read as the reverse complement.
ATGACGCTGGAACGGTCGCTGACCGAGCAGGCCATGCGGGAGAAGGGCCTCGACGAGGCGGCTGCGAAGCAGGACGCCAAGAAGCAGATCGTCACCCGCTACCTCAATATGGTGCCGTTCGGCAACAACGCCTACGGCATCGAGGCCGCAGCACGGACGTACTTCGGGAAGTCGGCCAAGGATCTCGCCGTCGAGCAGGCCGCGATGCTGGCCGGCATGGTGCAGTCCACATCCGCGTACGACCCGTTCACGCATCCGGACGCCACCGTCAAGCGGCGGAACACGGTGCTGGACACCATGATCGAGAACTTTCCGCAGCGCAAGGCGGAGCTGGAGGAGGCCAAGACCAAGCCGCTGGGCGTGCTGCCCGAGCCGCGCACCCCCAAGCAGGGCTGCATCTCGGCCGGCAACAACGGCTTCTTCTGCGACTACGTGCTGCAGTACCTGGCAGAGAACGGCATCTCCCGCTCGGCGGCGACCCGCGGCGGCTACACCATCCGCACCACCCTGACCCCCGAAGTGCAGGCCAATGCGTTGCGTGCGGCCAAGTCTCAGGCCTCGCCGGACGTCGACGGCATCGCCAACGTGATGAGCGTGGTGCGGCCCGGCCAGGACTCGCACGACGTGCTGGCGATGGTGTCCAGCCGCGACTACGGCCTCAACGCGAAGGCCAATCAGACCGTTCAGCCGCAACCGTTCTCGATGGTCGGCGACGGCGCCGGCTCGGTCTTCAAGATCTTCACGACAGCCGCCGCCATGGAGAAGGGTCTGGGCACCAGCGCCGTGCTCCCGGTGCCGGCCAACATCGCGGTCTACGGGATGGGAAACAGCAACGGGGCCAACGGCTGTCCCGCCGAAGCGTACTGCGTCAAGAACGCCGGCGCTTATCCGGGCCAGATGTCCGTCACCCAGGCGCTCGCCCAGTCGCCGAACACCGCGTTCGTGCAGTTGCTCAAGCAGGTCGGCGTGAAACCGACTGTCGACATGGCGGTCCGGCTCGGCCTGCGCTCGTACACCCAGCCCGGCACGTCCGGCGTGGGCGACATGAGCCTGGCCGACTACGTGAAGAAGAACAACTTCGGTTCGTTCACGCTCGGCCCGTTCGCCGTCAACGCGCTCGAACTGTCCAACGTCGCAGCGACTCTCGCCTCGGGCGGCACTTGGTGCCCGCCGAGCCCGATCGTGTCGATCCAGCAGGTGCGGCGTGACAAGTACAGCAACGTAGTGATCGGAGCCGAAGGCAAGCCGGCGATGCAGAACGTCCCGTTCAACCCGCCGAAGTGCGAGCAGGTGGTCGACGCCGGTCTCGCCAACACCCTCGCCAACGCGATGAGCGAGGACGACAAGGGCACCGGCACCTCGGCCGCCGCGGCCGGCGCGATGGGCTGGAGTCTGCCGCTGTCGGGCAAGACCGGAACCACCGAATCGCACCGCTCGGCAGCCTTCCTCGGCTTCACCAACCAGCTGGCCGCCGCCGTCTACATCTACAACGACGGCCCGACTCCCTCCGGCATCTGCACCTCGCCGCTGCGCCAGTGCTACGACGGCGACGTCTACGGCGGTTTCGAGCCCGCCCGCACCTGGTTCTCCACCATGCTGCCGATCGCTGAGAAGTACGGTCCGGTGCGCATGCCGCCGAAGGACCAGCAGTACGTCGACGGCAGCAGTAAGGGCCGGATACCCGAAGTGAGCGGCCTGCCGGTGAGTCAGGCGACCGCGCGCCTCCAAGAAGCCGGGTTCAAGGTCAAGGAGCTCGAACTCGACAGCGCCAAGCCGGAGGGCACCGTTGTGTTCACCGCGCCGTCAGACAGCGCGATGCCGGGCAGCACCATCGCCCTGTACGTGAGCAACGGCCGAGGCAACAAGCAGCAGGGCGGCACCACGTCCAAGACGGTCGAGGTGCCGGGCGTCGGCCCCGTGGTGATCGACGTACCCGAAGGCTGAGATCGACGCAGGACCCTATCCGCCGGCGCCGTCGTTCATTGCTCACATCGAGTAGGGAACGACGGCGCTGTTCGTCGCCGGGGACTGACGTGACCGTTCGACGGGGCGCCCGCAGGTATCCTGGACCCCATGAGTTCATCTCCGCGCACGCCGAAAGTCCCGGTCCCCTCGTCGGCGGTCCAGGTGGCCGCCGCCGCGGCCGGCACTGCGGCAGCAGGACTGGTGTACTCCACGGTGATCGAGCGGAACGCCTTCGCGCTGCGACACGCCACGCTCGAGGTGCTCGAGCCGGGCAGCGCGCCCCTGCGGGTACTGCACATCAGCGACATCCACATGATGCCCAACCAGTACCTCAAGCAGGCCTGGATCAGCGAGCTGGACCGGCTGGAGCCCGACCTGGTGGTCAACACCGGCGACAACCTGTCGAATCCGGCCGCCGTGCCCGCGGTGGTGCAGTCGCTGGGCGGCCTGCTGTCGCGCCCGGGCCTGTTCGTCTTCGGCTCCAACGACTACTTCGGCCCGAAGCCGAAGAACCCGTTCAAGTACTTCAAGAAGGACCACAAGCGCACGCATGGCGAGCCGCTGCCGTGGCAGGATCTGCGCGCCGCCTTCAGTGAGCGCGGCTGGCTGGACGCCACCCACGCGGTCCGCGAACTCGAGGTGGCGGGCGTGCGCGTGGCCGCCGCCGGCGTCGACGACCCGCACATCGGCCGCGACCGCTACGAGACGATCGCCGGCCGGCCCAATCCGCTGGCCCAGCTGCGTCTGGGGCTGACCCACTCCCCCGAGCCGCGCGTGCTCGACCAGTTCGCCGCCGACGGCTACGACCTGGTCCTGGCCGGCCACACCCACGGCGGACAGCTCTGCCTGCCCGGCTACGGCGCGCTGGTCACCAACTGCCACCTGGATCGCTCTCGCGTGAAGGGCGTCTCCACCTGGGGCGCGTCGATGAAGCTCCATGTGAGCGCCGGCATCGGCACCTCGCCATACGCCCCCGCCCGCTTCGCCTGCCGCCCCGAGGCGACGCTGCTGACCCTCACCGCGCCGCAGAACGGCGGCGACGACGAGACCGTCGACTCCTCGCTGCCGCAGCTGGTGGAACAACTCACCTGACGCGTAGCGGACCGTTTCTGCCGGCCCCTGACCTCGTGACCGCTCCCTGAGCTCTCGGCTGCCCTGAGCTCGTCGTCACCGCCCCCTGAGCTTGTCGAAGGGTCCGGCGGTGACGCCCGCCAAAGGCTTCGACGAGCTCAGCCGGCGGACGAACCAGCCCTCTTCGGCAGACGAAGCAGCTCAGCGAGTGGACGAAGCGGCTCAGCGAGTGGGCGAGGCAGGCAGCTCGCGCGGGCGAAGCTGAGGCAAGGCCCATGAAACAGCCGCCGCGTCGGGGCGACTACAGAAACGAGGAGGCCCCCCGGGCTGCGTTTCCGCAGACCCGGGGGCCTCTTCTGCTATCTCAACCTAGCGTCGGGGTAGCGGGATTCGAACCCACGACCTCTTCGTCCCGAACGAAGCGCGCTACCAAGCTGCGCCATACCCCGTGTTCAACCTGAACTAGCCTACAACGAGCACCCGTCGAACACTAAATCAGCAGGTCAGAGGCTAGTTTCAGGCTGATTCGCAAACCTAGGAGGCCTCCAGCGGGGCAGCCGACATCTCCCCCGCCGAGATGGCCTCGACGAGACGCGCGTGATCGTCGAGATTCAGCGCCGAATAGGCGACGGAGAAGTCGGCGATCGCATTGTCGAAATCCTTGCCGAGATCTCCGACGAGGTCCGCGATCTCTGTGCGGGCGTCGGTCCGCGCGTGAGCCTGCGCGAGGACCCGGCCGCACAGTTCGGCGTAGTAGTCCATCGACGCCGACGGCATCGCCTCGATCACCGCCGAGCCCTTGCCGTCACGCAATTGCCGCACGTAGAAGTGCGTCTCGTCGCCCTGGAAGTTCGGTGCGGTGAACCATCCGAGGAAGATGTCGCTCGACGCCTGCATCAACTGTTGACCGAAGACCACGCGGTGACCGCGATGCTCGGGGACGTTCGACTTCACGTACGGGGCCAGTACCGACTGCTGCGCCTCTTTCAGCTGCAGGAACAGCGGGTGTGTGCCGCCCTTGTCGCTGAACAGGGCGATCCAGCAGCGCGTGCCGACACTGCCGACGCCGACCACCTTGCGGGCGGCCTCGATGAACTGGAACTGGTCGAACAGCACCGCGATGTGCGGCGGCAGAGTCTTCCGGTAGTTGGCGAACTGCTCGGTGAAGATCTCCCGCAGCTCCTGCTGCGACTTGTCGGTGATGATCTCCGCCGCAGGCACCAGCAGCGGCGGGTCGCTCTTGATGTGCACACCGGTCAGATCGGTGCGGCACAGCTTGGCCAGCGCCTGGCTGGAGTCGCGGTGCCGGGCCTTGTCGAGCTGACGCTGCGTCTCCTTGGTGGCAGCGGTGTCGAGGCGGCCGGCGAGGTCGCTCAGCACGTCGTCGGCGTTCACGCTGTCGTACCAGCAGTCCGTCGGACTGGTCGACGCCGACTTCACGATGGTCTTGCGGTACGACGACGCGCTCTTGCGGGCGGCGCGTCGCACCTCCTTTTCGGTGAATCCGTTCGCCTGACTGGCGACGACGATGCTGGCCGCCAGCCGCTTCACATCCCACTCGAACGGGCCGGGATGTGTCTCGTCGAAGTCGTTGACGTCGAACACCAGGCGACGTTCCGGCGACAGGAAGATGCCGAAGTTGCTGAGGTGGGCATCGCCGCAGAGCTGCACGTCGAGCCCGCTGTG
>JASGFV010000093.1:0-12474 GCA_047605365.1 Gordonia sp. (in: high G+C Gram-positive bacteria) | reverse complement strand
GATCGTCATCTACCAGGGCGAGCGTGCGTGGACTGCGGCGACCGACGTCGCCGATCTCCTCGACGCCGACGACGACCTGTTGTCTGCGTTGGGCGGGCTGGTGCCTCGGGCCGCGTATCTGCTCGACGACCTGACCGTCGTGGACGACGACGCGCTGCGCGCCCGGCCGCTGACTCCGGCAGTGCGGATCACGTTCGTAGCTCTGGGTTCAGCGCCTGGCGACCCCGATGTCACCGTGTGGCTCGAGCGGTGGCTGACGGACTTGCGTGTTGTGGGTGCCGACCCTGCTCACCAGCCGTTCATCGAGTTGGTGACGTACCTTGTACTTGTCAGCAAGACCCCGATCGAGCAGCTCACGAAGTTCACTGCCCGACTCGGTCCGCAAGCACAGGAGGCCGCGATGACCACCGGAGAGCAACTCATCGAGCAGGGACTCGTGCAGGGCCGCGAGGAAGGCCGCGAGGAAGGGCGCGCGCAGGGGCGGGCCGACATGCTCCTGGACATGATCGGCATGCGCTTCGGTGCGCCCGACGAGGCGACCTGCGTGCGGGTCGCGGCGGCGTCGCCGGAGCAGGTCCGGCTATGGGTGGAACGTATCGTGTGCGGCGCGCAGACTTTGGACGAGGTCTTCGCCTGAGTGCGCGGTTTCATGAATTGTCGGAGGGCCGTGATTCCATGAGGACATGGCCCGTTCCACGACCCGACTCGTCGCGCCGCCCGCTTTGGGCGGTCCGGCGGTCCGGACGTGGCCGGAGCGGGTGCAGGCCCTGGTCGACGGCCCACATGCGGGTGATCCGGAACGGCCGTGGCGGCCCTATCGGGTGCACGGAGGGCCGGGGACCGGCAAGACGTCGCTGATCGTCGATCTGGCCGTCGCACGGCTGCTTGACCCGGCAGTGGACCCGGAATCCGTCCTTGTGCTCGCGGCGAATCGTCGCGCAGTCACCGCGCTGCGCGACGAGATCACCCGGCGGGTGCTGTTCGCCGGCGGTGGCATGGGCGGCGCGCTGCGGGAGCCGCTGGTGCGGACCGTTCACTCCTACGCTTTCGCGATCCTGCGGCTGCAGGCCAGTGCGCACGGCAATCCGCCGCCCCGGCTGATCACCGGCTCGGAGCAGGACGTCGTGCTGCGGGAACTGCTGGCCGGCGACGTCGAGGACGGGGCCCGGTACTGGCCCGAGTCTCTGCGCCCGGCACTGACGACGGACGGCTTCGCGCAGGCCCTGCGCGACCTGCTGATGCGGGCGGCGGAACGAGGCCAGGGGCCGCAGGACCTCATCGACCTGGGCCGCAGGCATCAGCGGCCGGAGTGGGTGGCAGCCGGTACAGCGTTCCGCCAGTACGAACAGACCATGCTGCTGCGCGGCGCGGTCGGGCTCGACGCGCCGCAGGCCAGCTCGCCCGCGGTCGACGCCGCCGAACTGGTCGGCTCGGCGCTGTCTGCGTTCGCGACGGATCCGGATCTGCTGGCCGGTCAGCGCCGGCGCATCCGCAGCCTCTTGATCGACGACGCGCAGCACCTCGACCCGCAGGCGGCCGCGCTCGTGCGGCTCATCGGCACCGGCGCCGACCTCGCCGTCGTCGCCGCCGACACCGATCAGTCGATCTTCTCGTTCCGCGGCGCGAGCCCGCGATTCGCCGACGGCGCGGCCGCCTCGGGCGACGAGCGCGACGTCGTGCTGACGGTCGGGCATCGCAGTGCCGGCGCGGTGAATCGGGTCGGCGAGGTGCTGGCGGCTCGACTGCCGGGAGCCCGTCCGCACCCGTACCCGGACGCCGAGGCGGGTGGCGCGGCGTCGGTGCGGGTGTTCTCGTCGCCGGCCAAGGAGGCGACTGCGGTCGCCGACCTGCTGCGACGGTCGCATCTGTTCGACGGGGTGCCGTGGTCCGAGATGGCGGTGGTGGTGCGGTCGGTGCCGCGTGCACTGCCCGCGCTGCGGCGGGCGTTCTCGTCCGCGGGGGTCCCGCTGGCCGCGCCCACCAGTGACCTGCCGATCCACCGGCAGCGCGCGGTGGAGGCGTTCTCGCTGGCGTTGCGCGCCGCAGTCGGCGCAGAACCGCTGGCTCCCGAGGACGTGCTCACGCTGCTGTCCGGGCCGATCGGCGCGGCCGATCCGGGCCAGTTGCGCCGTCTGCGTCGCGGGATCAAGCGCCTGGGCTCCGACGGTCGGTGGGAATCCGGCGGCGAGGAGCCGGATTCTCTGACCGTGCTCGGGCGGATCCTCGCCGAGCCGGACTCCTTTCGACAAGCTCAAGGAGCGGAGGTACAGACTCAAGGAGCGGAGGTACAGACTCAAGGAGCGGAGGTACAGACTCAAGGATCGAATGCCCAGGCCCTCAGTGAGTTCGAGGCGGAGCCGCTGACCCGCACCCTCAAGGTGATCGAGGCTGCGCGCCGTGCCGACCGCGCCTCCGCCGGGGTCGAAGAAACCCTGTGGGCGGCGTGGCAGGCCAGCGGCCTGGAACGGTCGTGGACGGCTCGTTCGCTGCGCGGCGGACGGGCCGGCGATCAGGCCGACCGCGACCTCGACGCGATGCTCGCGCTCTTCGAAGCCGCGGCGGCCTACACCGACAACCTTCCGTCGGGCAGCCTCGACGGCTTCCTGCACTACCTGGGGCAGCTGCAGATTCCGCGCGAGTCGCGGGCTCCGGCGGCGTCCGCCGAATCGGTGCAGGTGCTGTCCGCGCATTCGGCGGCGGGACGCGAATGGGAAGTGGTCGCAGTACCCGGCGTGCTCGACGGATTGTGGCCGTCGCTGCGCAGCCGGGGCAGCGTGCTCGGCACGCCGATGCTGATCGATCTTCTCGACGGCGTCGACGCCGACGCGCTGGAGACCATTGCTCGCGGCCCGGCGATGCTCGCAGACGAGCGGCGGCTGCTGCTGGTGGCGTGCACTCGCGCGCGGAGTCGGCTGCTGGTGACAGCGGTGGAGGACGGCACCGGCGACGAGTCGCCGTCGCGGTTCGTTCCGGAGATCGCCGACGCGATCGGCGGATACGGCGACGACGGGGATCGGCATCCCGACCAGCCCGACGAGATTCCACTGGACGCTGGAGTGCGTCGAGAACTGTCTCTGCCTTCGCTCGTGGCAGAACTGCGTTCGGCCGTCGTGGCCGATCCCGAAGACAACGCAGCAGCCGAAAGACGAAGCGCTGCAGCCGATCTGCTCGCCGATCTGGCGGCGGCCGAGGTGCCCGGCACCGACCCCGTCGAGTGGTTCGGGCTGTCCGGGCCGAGCACCGAAGAACCGCTGTGGAGCCCCGAGCTGGGGCCGCGGCAGCTCTCGCCGTCGAACGTCGAAGCACTGAGCCGCTGCTCGCTGCGCTGGATGATGGAGCGGCACGGCGGGCGCGACGGCGACGCCGAGCAGGCCGTCACCGGAACCCTGGTGCACACGCTGGTGCAGGCCGTCGCGGGACAGATGGACCACGAGGAGGTCACCCGGGCACTGCATGAGATCTGGGACCGGGTCGCGTCGCCCGCCGAGTGGTTCGGCAAACGCGAACTGGAGCGGGCCGAAGCGATGCTGGTGAACTTCCGCGAATGGCTGCGGTACTCGCGCGACGAGCTGAACCAGGCGGCGGTGGAGATCGACCTGTCGGCCACCGTTCCGCCGTCCGAAGGCGACGATCTCGCGGTGCGGCTGGTCGGACGTATCGACCGGCTGGAGACCGATGAGCAGGGCCGCCCGGTGGTGGTCGACGTCAAGACCGGCAAGACGGTGGTCACCGCCGCCGAGGCCGAAGCGCATCCGCAGCTCGCCGCGTATCAGCTGGCGCTGATCCTCGGCGGTGTCGAAGGCATTCCGGCGGGCGACACGGGCGGTGGACGGCTGGTGTTCGTGAACTCGGCGAACCAGAAGACCGGTGCGGCGCAACGGATTCAGGATCCGTTGACGCCGGAGCAGGTGGACGAGTGGATCGGCGTGGTCCGGAACGCGGCGCGCGCCAGCATGGGGCCGCGCTTCGCCGCCACCCTGAACTCCGGGTGCCAGCACTGTTCGCTGGCCACCAGCTGCCCGGCGCAGCTGCGAGGCAAGGCGGTGACCGATGACTGAACTGATCGGTGCGCGCTCGCTGGCCGCGGCGCTCGAACTGCCGCCGCCCACCGATGAACAGGTCGAGGTGATCGAGGCTCCGATGGAGCCGATGCTGGTGGTCGCCGGGGCCGGGGCCGGCAAGACCGAGACGATGGCCTCGCGCGTGGTGTGGCTGGTCGCGAACCGGCTCGTCGCGCCCGACGAGATCCTCGGACTCACGTTCACCCGCAAGGCGGCCAGCGAACTGGCAGCCCGCATCCGCCGTCGACTGTCGATGCTGGCCGGCTCGCCGGCCCTGCTGCAGTGGGACCCCGGGGGAGAGCTGGCATCGATTCTGCGCAGCGCCGACGCCGAGGTCAGCACCTATCACGCCTACGCCGGGCGGCTGATCGCCGACTACGGTCTGCTGCTGCCGGTGGAGCCGACGGCGACGCTGCTCAGCGAGACCGAACTGTGGCAGCTCGCGTTCTCCGTCGTCGCGACCTGGCCGCACGAACTGAACACCCGCAAGGTGCCGTCGTCGGTGACCGAAGCGGTGCTCAGCCTCTACTCGGAGATGGCCGAGCATCTGGTCGACGACGCGTCGCTCGCGGACGCCGGGCAGGATTTGCGCGACCTGATCGACACCCTCCCCAAGGGACCCCGCCAGCGAGGCGGTCCCAGCAAGAAGCTGCGCGACATTCAGGACGTGATCGACGAGCGGCGCGAGTTCCTGCCGCTGGTGCAGGCGCTGCGTGCGGCGATGACCGAGCAGAGCGCGCTGGACTTCGGCAGCCAGATGTCGCTGGCCGCGCGACTGGTGTCGACGCGGCCCGAAGTGGTGACCGCAGAGCGTGCCGGGATCAAGGCGGTGCTGCTCGACGAGTACCAGGACACCGGCCATTCGCAGCGGATCCTGCTGTCGTCGCTGTTCGGCGGCCGGGTGCCGGCGGGGTCGTCGTCGATCGCGGTGACGGCGGTGGGCGATCCGATCCAGTCGATCTACGGCTGGCGCGGCGCCTCGGCGGCCAACCTGCCGCGCTTCGCCGACGACTTCCCGCGCCCGGACGGCTCGCCTGCGCATCGTCGGGAACTGCTGACCAGCTGGCGCAACTGCGTCAACGCGCTCTACCTGGCCAATCAGACCTCCGAGGAGCTGCGCCGTCGAGGGGTGCCGGTGAGCGTGCTCCGGGCCCGGCCGGACGCCCCGGCCGGCACCGTCCGGCTGGCGCTGACCGAGACCGTGGTGGACGAGCGCGAATGGCTCGCCGACCGCATCGAGGACTACTACCGGACGGCCGAACGCGACGGCGTGGCTCCGCCGACGACGGCGGTCCTAGTGCGCCGCAACGAAGACTCGGCTCCGCTGGCCGCGGAGCTGGAGAGCCGCGGCATCCCCGCCGAAGTGGTCGGCATCGGCGGCCTGCTGCACGTCCCGGAGATCACCGACATCGTCGCGACATTGCGGCTGATGGCCGATCCGATGGCCGGCACCGCGGCCATGCGGTTGCTGACCGGCGCTCGCTGGCAACTCGGCGCGGCCGATCTCGCGGCACTCTGGCGGCGGGCCCGTGAGTTGGCCGCCGCGAACGACGCCGCGATCACCGGTGCGGTCACCACGCGCGAGGCGCTCGACGACGCGCTCACCGCGGCCTTGCCCGCCGAGTCGGTCGACGCCGCCGGACTCGGCGATGCGCTCGCCGATCCCGGCGACCCGGCCCGCTACAGCGCCGCCGGGCACGTCCGGATCACTGTTTTCGGGCGCGAGATCGAGCGCCTGCGACGGCGCATCGGGCAACCGCTGCCCGAGCTGGTGGCCGACGTGGAGCAGACCATCGGAGTGGCGGTGGAGGCCCAGATCCGCGCGCGCCGGATGCGCGGTGTGATCACCGGCCGCGAGCACCTCGACGCCTTCGCCGAGTACGTGACCCGCTACGCCGACCGCCCCGGCGCCACCCTGCCCGGGCTGCTGAGCTTCCTGGACACCGCCGAGTCGGTCGAGAAGGGACTCGAGGCCGGCCAGGTGGAGGTCGCCGAGCAGCGCGTGCAGATCCTCACCGTGCACGCGGCCAAAGGCCTGGAGTGGGACGTCGTGGCGCTTCCTCATCTGGCGCGGGGCATCTTCCCGAGCAGCAAGGCCGAGACGACGTGGCTGGGTTCGGCCCGCGAACTCCCGGCCTCGCTGCGCGGGGATCTGGCCGCCGACGGCTCCGAAGGGTTCCCGCCGCTGAAGCTGCACGCCGTCGGCGATCGCAAAGATCTCGAAGACGCACTCACCGAGCACAAGGAGGACATCGCCGCCCGGCGGCTCGACGAGGACCGCCGCCTGCTCTACGTGGCGCTGACCCGCGCCAAACACACGCTGCTGGTGTCGGCGCACCACTGGTCGGCCACCGGCGACAAGCCGCGCGGCGGATCGGACTTCTTCGTCGAACTCGCCGAACTGGTGGCCGGCGTCGCCGGAACCGCCGACTCCGGGACCGACGTGGACCCGGCCGGACTCACGATCGACGTCGATGCGCCGGCTCCCGAGCCGGATGCGGAGAATCCGCTTGTGGCCGAGCAGACGAGCGTCCCGTGGCCGGTGGACCGGCTCCGCGACCGGCGTCCGGCGATGGAGGCGGGCGCCGATCTGGTCGTCTCGGCGCGCGCCGCCCGCGGACTGTTCGCCGCCGAACCCGGTCCGACCGACGACCCCGAGATCGCCGCGTGGCGCTCGGAGGTCGCGGTGCTGCTCGATGAGAAGGCGCGCAGCGGAGGAGACGTGGTCGACGTCGAACTGCCCGGTCACCTGTCGGTCAGCCAGCTGGTGGAGCTGGAGTCCGACGAGGGTGCGTTCGCCGCCAGGTTGCGTCGCCCGGTCCCGTTCCGGCCCAACCCGCTGGCTCGTCGCGGCACCGCATTCCACGCGTGGGTGGAACGCCGGTTCGGCGCGACCCGGCTGCTCGACATGGACGAGCTGCCCGGCGCCGCCGACGCCGCGTCCGGGGACGACGACGATCTGGACGTGCTGCGGTCGGCGTTCCTGGCCTCGCCGTGGGCCGACCGGACGCCGGTCGAGGTGGAGGTGGGCTTCGAGACGGTCATCGGCGCGACCGTTGTGCGCGGGCGGATGGACGCGGTCTTCGCCGACGGCGACGGCTGGCTGGTGGTGGACTGGAAGACCGGTGCGGTGCCCGAGCCCGCGAAGCGCCCGGCGCTGTTCGTGCAGTTGGCCGCCTACCGGGTCGCGTGGGCGCAGCTGGCCGGCGTCGACGTCGAGAAGGTGCGCGCGGCGTTCGTCTACGTCCGCCACGGGTTCACGCTGGAACCGGACAATCTGCCGGGCGCCGCCGAATTGGCAGACATGCTCACGGTGCATTCGGTCGCGATCGAGTAGCCTTCGCAAGCGTGAGGATTGTCGAGTATGGCGTTTCGTAGGCGACTGCGGCGCGACCGCGGTTCAGATCTCCTCGACCGGCCCGACTACGCGCTGGTCGGAATCATCCGGATCCCGGAGCTGGAGTCGAGTCCGGCCCGTGCGATCGGCCGCCGCGTGCTGTGGGCGCTGGTGGCGCTGTTCGCGTGCTCGCTGGTGGTCTTCCTGGACCGCGGCGGGTACCGCGACGTCAAAGGCGACTCGCTCAGTTACCTGGACGCGCTCTACTACTCGGCGGTGACCCTGTCGACCACCGGCTACGGCGACATCACGCCGGTCACCGAGTCGGCTCGTATGGTCAATGTCCTGTTCATCACCCCGCTCCGCGTGCTGTTCCTGATCGTCTTGATCGGTACGACGCTGGAAGTCCTGACCGAGCGTTCGCGTCAGGCGATCAAGATTCAGAACTGGAGAAACAAGGTGCGCAATCACACCGTGGTCGTCGGATACGGCACCAAGGGTCGGACGGCGACGACGGCGGTCATCGCCGACGGCGTGCCGCCGGGCGAGATCGTCGTCGTCGACGACGATCACACCGCACTGGAAGCAGCCGCCGCCGACGGCCTGGTGACCGTCCGCGGCGACGCCACCAAGTCGGACGTCCTGCGCCTGGCCGGCGTGCAGCACGCGTCCGCGCTGGTGATCGCCGCGAACCGCGACGACACCGCGGTGATGGTCACGCTGACCGCCCGCGAGCTGAACCCGCGCGCCAAGATCGTCGCGTCGGTGCGCGAGTCGGAGAACATCCACCTGATGCGTCAGTCGGGCGCGAACTCGGTCGTCGTGTCGTCGGAGACGGCGGGCCGGCTCCTGGGCATCGCGACCATCACACCGTCGGTGGTGGAGGTGGTCGAAGACCTGCTCAGCCCCGAGGAGGGGTACGCGATCGCCGAACGCGACGTGGATCCGGCCGAGACCGGCGGATCCCCGGCACACACCAAGGACCTGGTGCTGGGCGTGGTGCGCGACGGCGAGCTGTACCGGGTGGGCGACCCCCACGTCGAGGCCATCGAGGCCGGCGACCGCCTGCTGTACGTGCGCCAGGGCGCGCGGGCCTGAACCGATGGCGTCCTTCGAGCTGATCGAGCCGCCGGCGCTGTCAGTGGGCGATGTGGACCGCGCCGACGGAGTGCGCGCGGACGCCGAACGGCTGCGGGCCGGCTGGCCCGAGGCGCGCCTGCTGCCCGTCGACCACAGCGGTCGCTTCCCGCTGACCGACGACGGCGCGCTGCGCTGGTCCGCAGCCACCGACTTCGGCTCCGAACCGCCGGCCGGCGCCGTGCTGCTGGGCGTAGTGGGGACCGACCGCTGGGCGCTGCGCGTGGAGAGCGTCGAGGAGCCCGCCGCGGATGCGAGGTTCGGTGCGGCCCGCCTGTCTGCGCAGGAGGCGAGCTTGCTGGCGACCGCGCTCGGCCTGCTGAACTGGCATCGCGCGGCGCGGTTCTCGCCGGGCGACGGGACGCCGACCGAGCCCGCCAACGGCGGATGGCTGCGGCGGACCGCCGCCGGCGGCGAAGAGTATCCACGCACAGATCCGGCTGTGATCATGCTGGTGCACGACGGCGCGGACCGGGTGCTGCTGGGCCGCAGCAGCGGGTGGCCCGAGCGGACGTTCTCGACGCTCGCCGGGTTCGTCGAGACCGGGGAGTCGCTGGAACAGTGCGTGCGCCGCGAGGTCTACGAGGAGGCCGGCGTCGACGTGTGGTCGCCGCGCTACCTGGGCAGTCAGCCGTGGCCGTTCCCGCGGTCGCTGATGCTGGGTTTCGAGGCGATCGCCGATCCGTCCCAGCCGGTGTCGCTGAACGACGGCGAGCTGGCCGAGGCCCGCTGGTTCCACCGCGACGAGGTCCGCGAAGCGCTGGCACTCGGGGCGGACTGGGGAGCGGACGCGCCGGGCGCGGCGTTGCTGCTGCCCGGATCGGTGTCGATCGCGCGATCCCTGATCGACGGATGGGCCCGTGGCGACAAGACGGCGTGGCACCGAGTGGGAATCTCGGAAGAACCTGTGCTGTTATGGCAGGCATGACTGCCGAGACCCCGAATCTGACGCTCTACACCACCACGTGGTGCCCCTTCTGCCACCGGCTGAAGGCCGGGCTGGAGCGCAACAAGGTCGAGTTCACCGAGATCGACATCGAGGCGAATCCGGAAGCCGCGGAGTTCGTCGGCAGCGTCAACGGCGGTAACCACGTGGTGCCCACCGTGCAGTACGGCGACGGCTCGACGGCCACCAATCCGGCCGTCGGCGAAGTGATGGCCAAGCTCGGGCTGCTCTGAGCCGTCGGGCCGCGCGGTCCGGCGACCAGCGCCGATTCACCGCCGCGCGGAATTGTCGGTGGGGCATGAGAACGTAGCGTCATGACCGCGATCCACGAAGGGCTCGACCCCGAACAGCTCGAAGCCGTGCTGGCTCCGCGGGGTCCGGTCTGCGTGCTCGCCGGTGCGGGGACGGGCAAGACTCGCACCATCACGCGGCGGATCGCCCACCTGATCGAGTCCGGCCAGGTCAATCCCGGGCAGGTGCTGGCAGTGACGTTCACCGCGCGCGCCGCGGCAGAGATGCGTGAGCGCCTCGAAGCGCTGGGGGCCGCCGACGCGGGGGAGCGCGTCGCTGCGCAGACCTTCCATGCGGCCGCGCTGCGGCAGCTGCGCTACTTCTGGCCGAGCGTGATGGGCCAGGCGCAGTGGCGGCTGATGGACAACAAGTACCCGATGGTGCGGCGCGCTGCGTCGTCCCTCGGGCTCGACACCGGCGACCGCGATCTGATCCGCGACCTCGCGGGCGAGATCGAGTGGGCCAAGTCGTGCACCTACGGTGCGGCCGACTACGCCCGCGCCGTCGCCGAGCACCGCCGCGACGCCCCGGTGGACCCGAAGACCGTCGCCGCGGTGTTCACCGCGTACGAGGACGGCAAGGTCTCGCCGGAGGGGGACCGGCTGCTCGACTTCGAAGACCTGATCCTCTACACCACGATGATCCTTCGGTCCGAGCGCGCGGTGAGCGAAGAGTTCCGGTCGCGGTACCGCAGCTTCGTGGTGGACGAGTACCAGGACGTCACGCCGATCCAGCAAGATCTGCTCGACGCCTGGCTGGGCGGCCGCGACGACCTCACCGTGGTGGGCGACGCCAACCAGACCATCTACAGCTTCACCGGGGCCTCGCCGTCGTACCTGCTGAACTTCACCCGGACGTTTCCCGAGGCGAAGCTGGTGCGCCTGCAGCGCGACTACCGTTCGACGCCGCAGGTGGTGGACCTCGCGAACAAGACGATCGCGCGGGCCCGCGGACGCATCGCGGGCACGCGTCTGAAGCTGGTGGGGCAACGTGCCGACGGTCCGGAGCCGACGTTCGCCGAGTACGTGGACGAGGTGTCCGAGGTGCACGGGGTGGTCGCCGAGATCAAGCGGCTGCTCCGGTCCGGGGTGCCCGGGTCGGAGATCGCGGTGCTCTACCGCGTGAACGCGCAGTCCGAACCGTTCGAGGAGGCGCTGACCGAGGCCGGCGTCGAGTACCGGGTGCGCGGCGATCTCGGGTTCTTCGCGCGGCCGGAGATCGTCGCCGCGCTGCGGCGGCTGCAGCAGCTCAGTGAAGGGGCGCCGCCCCCGATGAAGCCCGGACCGGCGATCCGCCGGGCGCTGGGACCGCTGGGTCTGACCGAGGCCGAGCCGTCCGGCGCCAACGCGAGGGCGCGGTGGCAGCAGCTGGGGCGGCTCGCCGAGATCGCCGAGGGATTGGCGGCAGAACGGCCCGAAGATTCGTTCGCCCAGGTGGTGGCGACGCTGCACGAGCGTGCGCGGACGCCGCACGAGGGCGGCCAGACGGGCGTGACGCTCGCGTCGATGCACGCGGCGAAGGGCCTGGAGTGGGATGCGGTGCTGCTCACCGGCCTGCACGAGGGTTCGATGCCACTGCGGCGCGCGTCGTCGACCGCCGACGAGGTGGAGGAAGAGCGTCGCCTGCTCTACGTCGGAATCACTCGGGCGCGTGAACACCTGCATCTGTCGTGGAGTCTGTCGCGCGGGGAGGGCAGGCGCGCCAGCCGCAAGTGCTCGCGCTTCCTGGACGGCCTCGCTCCGCGGGAACGGCCGTCGTTCGACGGCCCGTCGGCGTTCGGACGGCCGATGCCGGACCGGGAAGATCCGGATCCGCGCGTGCTGAAAGCGCTCACCGCGTGGCGGGTGGAGTACGCGCGGGAGAACGAACTGGAGCCGGCCAACGTGGTCAGCAAATCGATGCTGCGCACCCTCGCGACTGCGCTGCCCGGATCGCTCGCCGAATTGCGGGGTGTGCGGGGGATGGGCGCCGACCGGATCGACGAGTTCGGTTCGCAGGTGCTCGCGGTGATCGACGAACACACTAAAACCGCAGGTAGAAAATAGGTTGTGCGTTCTACGCGCACACCGCTAGTGTTCTACAGGTACTTACGACGTGCGGCGCTGCCGCACGGGACACGACGACGAGGAGAGGGAGTCCGCTGACATGAACGGCACTTGGCGTTATGCACATCGCGGCGCAGAACAGCTCGTAGCCGCCGCATCGGCGCGAGCGCGCAAGCGGTTCCCCGTGGCCCGTCTGTCGAGTAGTCAGATCAGTAGGTTCTGACCGACTCTTCGGCGAACCTTCCAGGCCACGGCGAATCGCGACAGCGATCCCGTGGCCTTCGTCTTTTGCCGACTTTCGTCGCAGGCGGGCATCCGGGATCACCACGACCAGCCCCACCCAGCGAAAGCCGACATCATGACTGTAGAAACCCTTCCCCGAATAGAACTGCCCTGCCAGAGCACCGCGTCGGACCTGTGGTTCGCCGAGAATCCGGCCGACCTCGAGACCGCCAAGGCGCTGTGCGCCGACTGCCCGCTGCGCGAGCCGTGCCTCAGCGAAGCGCTCAACCGCGCCGAGCCGTGGGGTGTGTGGGGCGGTGAGATCCTCGACCGCGGGGCGATCGTCGCCCGCAAGCGGCCCCGCGGCCGCCCGCGCAAGAACCCCGTCGCGTGACGGCGAACAGACGGCGCCGAACCTCTCCGCGAGGTTCGGCG
>JASGFV010000092.1:0-12641 GCA_047605365.1 Gordonia sp. (in: high G+C Gram-positive bacteria) | reverse complement strand
ACACCCATGATCTCGGCGGCGTCCTCGTCCTCGCGGATCGCCACCCAGGAGCGGCCGACGCGGCTGCGCTCCAGATTGCCGATCACCAGCAGGACGATCACCACCAGCGCCAGACCCAGCCAGTACCACCACACGCCGTAGTTCAGCGCGCCGGAGTTGTTGGACTGCGCGAACACTCCCTCGGGGTGCCGGTCGCTGATGCCGAGTTCGGGAAACAGCACGCCCTGCAGACCCGCCGGCCCGTTGGTGACCTCGGTCAGGTTGTCGGCGATCAACCGCACGATCTCGCCGAAGCCCAGCGTCACGATCGCGAGGTAGTCGCCGCGAACGCGCAACGTCGGCGTACCGAGGACGAGTCCGGTGATCCCGGTGATCACGATGGCCAGCGGCACACAGGCCAGCCAGCCCCACGGGCCGGTGAACACCCCGTGATCGGTGCTGTTCCAGACCGGGCTGGCCGGGCTCGTCAGCAAGGCGACCACGTACGCGCCGACCGCGTAGAAGCCGACGTACCCGAGGTCGAGCATGCCCGCCTGGCCGACGACGACGTTCAGGCCGATCGCGATGAGGGCGATCATCGCGAACTGGGCCATGGTCGCACCGAAGTCGGTGGCCGTGGTGGCGATCAGCGGCGGCTTGACCACCGGCAGCACGGCCAGCAGCACGAAGCCGACGACGCCCACGCCCCACTGAGCGGGCCGCGACAAGCCGTCCCACCAGGTCCGGATGCGATCGCCGAGTCCGCGCGGCGCGTCGAGCTTCTTGAGATCGATCTGTGCGTCGTTCATACCCGTGCCTTCCCGAGCTTCTCGCCGAGGATGCCGGTGGGCCGGAACATCAGTACCAGGATGAGCAGCGCGAACGCCACCACGTCCTTCCACTGGTTGCCGAACACCACCGAGCCGTAGTTCTCCATCACACCCAGCAGGAGGCCGCCGAGCAAGGCCCCGCGGATGTTGCCGATGCCGCCGAGCACTGCGGCGCAGAACGCTTTGATGCCGAGGATGAACCCGCCGGAGTAGACGATGGCGCTGGGGATCTTGAGCGTGTACAGCAGCGCGGCCGCACCGGCGAGGACGCCGCCGATCAGGAACGTGATCGAGATGATCCGCTCCCGCGAGACACCCATCAGCAGCGCGGCGTCAGGGTCTTGGGCGACCGATCGGATGCCTCGTCCGAGACGCGTCTTGTTCACCAGGAAGTCAGTGCCCGCGGTCAGGATCAACGCCGAGATCACCACGATCAGCGTCACGTTGGTGACCGTGGCGCCCCAGAAGCTGAACTGGGTGTGCTCGTCGACGAGCTTGATGACCGGCTGCGCGCTGGACCCGCCGAGCGGGGTCTGGGTCGGCACCTTGGGCAGCACGTAGTGCACCAGCTCCTGCAGCACGAACGACATGCCGATCGCGGTGATCAGGAACGCCAGCGGTTTCGCATTTCGCCTTCGCAGCGGCCGATACGCGATGAACTCGACGCCGACCGCGGCGGTGCCCGAGACCGCCATGCCGACCAAGCCGGCCAGCAGCAGGAACCCGGTGGTCTGCAGGACGCCGAAGTTGTAGGCGTCGGGCTGCGGAGAAAATCCCAGCATCAGCAGGGCGGCGTACTGCCCGAACATGCCGAGCATGAAGACCTCGGAATGGGCGAAGTTGATCAATCGCAGCACGCCGTAGACCAGCGTGTATCCAATGGCCACCAGCGCGTAGATGGCGCCATAGGAGAGGCCGTCGACGGTCAGGCTCCAGAAGTTGCCGCAATGAGCCGAGGTCGAATCCGATGTCGGCGAGAGCGTCGACGCCGACTCGGCATACGCGATCATGCGTCCCTTTCTTCATGGGCGCGGTCGGGCAGCCCCCCATCCCGCCGAAACAGCACGGTGCGCCCGGGCTGCAGTGCCCGGGCGCACCGTGAGGAGTGGTGCTACTTGACTTCGTACATCCAGATGAGCGACGACTCGAGTTCGCCGTTCGGCTTCCACTCGTACGAGCGGGCCAGGCCGGTGCCCTTGTAGGTGCGGATGAAGTCGAGCAGTTCGCTACGGCTGCGCTTGCCCTGGGCGATGCCCTTCATCATGATCGTCGAGATGTCGTAGGCCTCCACCGAGTACACGCCCGGAGCCTGATTGAAGGCCGCGGTGTACTGCTTCTTGAAGTTGTCCGGAGCCGGACCGCACGGGCACGACAGGTAGGCGCCCTTGGCGGCGCTGCCGGCCTGCTTGGTGAACTGCGGATCGTTGGCGCCGTCGCCCGAGACGAACAGGATGCTCGGATCGGCGGCCTTGAGCTGCTGAGCCAGCGGCGCGGCCTCGGAGTAGTAGCCGGCATAGAAGAGAGCATCGGGCTTGGCGGCGGTGACCTTGGAGATCAGCGCCGAGAAGTCGCGCTCGCCCTTCTTCACGTCGCCCTGGCAGTCGGTCGCATTGGCCGCGCCCAGCGAGCCGATCATCGCCTTCGCCAGACCGGCGCCGTATTCGGTGTCGTCCTTGATGACGCACACCTTCTTCTTGCCCAGCTTGCCGGTCAGGTACTTGGCGACCGCCGGGCCCTGCACGTCGTCGTTGGCGAGGCCGCGGAAGAACGTCTTCCAGCCGTTGCCGGTCAGGCCCGGGTTGGTGGCCGAGGCGGTAACGGTGACCAGACCGGCCTGTGCGAACTGACCGCCGGTCGCCTTGGTCTCACCGGAGAAGCCCGGGCCGACGACGCCGACGATCGACGAGTCGTTGATGATCTGCGGCGCGACCTGGGTGGCCTTCTGCGGATCGCCCTCGGTGTCGAACGTCTTCAGCACGATCTTGCACTCCGGATTGGCCTTGTTGTGCTGGTCGACGGCCAGCTGTGCGCCGTTGCGCATGTTGATGCCGAGTGCCGCGTCCGCGCCGGTCAGGGCGCCCATCTGCGCGATCGTGGTCTCCGGGCACTTGGCCTTGCCGTCGCCGGCCGGGTCGAGAGCATCCGACTCGGCAGCGGCCTGCTGCTCGTTGCCCTGCGTGTCGATCTGCGCGAGCGGCGCGATCTCCAGTCCTGAATTCGTGGAATCGTTCTCCGAGGACTTACTGCCACAGGCGGACAAGACCAGAACACTGGCCAGTGTCGCGGCAAGGGCAGCCGTCGTGACCCGACGCTGCATAGGTTCAACCTCTCGTGCTTTCAGACCCGGCTCGAATGCCGAGAGGTCTGCCTCGCAGACCTGGGCAAAAACATAAGCGCATTCGCCGGGGGTCGCGCGGCGTTCGGAGCAAAGTTGCAGGTCGAACGGTCAGCCTTCACACAGAGTTAACCGCGTCACACGCCGGAAACAGAACCGGCACAGGGTCAGGAGGCGTCGTCGCCGAGGGTGTCGACGACGATCTCGGCGACGGTCTTCATGGTCGCGCGACGATCCATCGCATTGCGCTGGATCCACCGGAAGGCCTCCGGCTCGGTCATCGCCTGCTTCTCCATGAGCAGGCCCTTGGCACGTTCGATGAGCTTGCGCGCCGCGAACCGCTCGCTCATGTTCTCCACCTCGGCCTCGAGCTGCGACAGCTCGCGGTAGCGGCTGAGCGCCACTTCGATGGCCGGCACCAGATCGGTCTGGTTGAACGGCTTCACCAGATAGGCCATCGCGCCCGCGTCGCGCGCCCGCTCGACGAACTCGCGCTGGCTGAACGCCGTGAGCATGACGACCGGAGCCAGTCGCTTGCGGGCGATCTCGCTCGCGGCGTCGATACCGTCGCGCACGGGCATCTTGATGTCCATGATCACCAGGTCGGGCCGCAGCGATTCGGTGAGTTCGACTGCGACCTCGCCGTTCGCCGCCTCGCCGACCACATCGTAGCCTTCGTCGCGCAGCATTTCGATGAGGTCCATGCGGATCAGCGAATCGTCTTCGGCGACGACCACCGTGCTGGCCGGGCGCCGATCGGCGCCCGAGCTGGATCCGCTCATCGTGCCGCCTCTCCCGATTCTCGACGTGCCGCATAGGGCGTTTGATGCACCTGCGGCTGGACTGTGCCCCGGGCCGGACTCGAACCGGCACCCCTTTCGAGACCGCATTTTGAGTGCGGCGCGTCTGCCAATTTCGCCACCGGGGCTGGTGAACGTGCGTAGAGCAGTGTACGTACTCGCTCGCCGGGATACACATTCGCCCTCCCCGCGCGCGTCACCCGACGCGATAGCCGCGACACCCGGTCATGGACATCGCCCTCGGCGAGGTTTATGTTACTTACGAGTTGCACATCACATTCTCAGCTTCGGGGAGTTGGAGATCACATGCCACACCGCCTCGCGACGACGGTGCGCGGCGTCTTCGTCGCCGTCGTCGTCGCGCTACTGGCCCTCATCGGCACCGGCGGGTTTCCCGCCATGCGTGCGCAGTCCGACGCAGCGGTCTTCGGCGCGCTAGGCGCCAAATGGACTCGCACCCAAGACGGTCCCCAGAAGTATCCCGGCTACGCCGTGACCCCCGACGTGCCGATCCGGATGAGCGACGGCACCGTGCTGAAGGGCAACCTGATCCGGCCCGCCGACAAGTCGGGCCGGCCGGTGAACACCAAGCTGCCGACCATCGTCAACATGACGCCGTACACCAAGATGGTCAGCGCACTGGCCGCCGAGGTGGTGAACTACCCCGTCCTGATGCCGCAGCTGATCGAGCTCCTGAACGCGATCAACCTGCAGGGCACCGTGCTGTCCGGCTACAACGAGCTGGCCGGGGCACTGCGCGGCGGACTGGTCCAGACCTTCGCGTACGACCCCAAGCTCATCAAGAGCGGCTACAACATGCTGGTCGTCGACGTGCGCGGCACCGGATTCTCGCAGGGCACCTGGCAGGTCTTCGGCGACCGGGAGCGCAAGGACACCGTCGAAGTGATCGACTGGGCCGCCAAGCAGCGCTGGACCGACGGCGAAGTCGGCATGGCCGGCGTCTCGTACTCCGGCATCAACCAGCTGCAGGCCGCGGCCGACGCGCCCGGCAAGCTCGGCGCGATCTTCCCTATCGTGCCCGGCGCCGACCTGGTGCGCGATGTGATCGCGCCCGGAGGCGGCGTGGGCTTCGGGTTCCTCGCCCCGTGGCTGGGCCTGGTCAACTCCACCAAGCTGATTCCCAACGTGGCGTCGATGCTGAACGGCACGTTCGACTGGAAGTGGCTCGGCGACCGCGCCAAAGACCCGCTGACCTACGTCGACGTGATGCTCCAGGCACTGCTGACCCCGCGCGCGGGTCAGTATCACGGCCAGACTCGCGAACTGCTCGACGCCCAGTCGGCCCGGCGGAAGTCGCTGGTCACCGACGTCGGCAAGATCACCACGCCGACGTTCACGACCGGCGGCTGGAACGACCTGTTCACCAACACCCAGGCGCGTCTGCTCAAGGGCCTGACCCAGCTTCCCGACTCGAAGAAGAAGCTGATCATGGACGACGGGTACCACATCACCTCGGGCTCCAACTTCGGTCAGCCCGGGTACCCGCCGCGCCTCGACGTCCTGGCCCGCGCCTGGTACGACAAGTGGCTCAAGGGTATCGACAACGGCATCGACACCTACCGGCCGGCGACGCTGGCGTCGGAGCCGATCGGCAACTTCCTCCAGGGGCCGACCTACCCGCTGCCCGGCTACACCCACCAGCGCCAGTACCTGACCGGCAGGCCGTCCGGCTCGGTCAACACCCCGGTCGCGGGCGACGGTTCGCTGGCGTCGAAGGGCCCGGCGTCGCGCGCCACCCGAGAAGTGAAGCCCGGACTCTCCACACTGTGCGACCGTGACGGCGCGCAGGGCGCGGCCGGCATCACCGCGCTGTTCGACTTCTGCGGCCAGGACACCCGGCTGTCCGAGGTCGCCGCGCAGACGTTCACGTCGCCGCCGGTGAAACAGCTGACCCGGATCAGCGGTACCTCGGTGGTGCACCTGAATCAGCGGCTGCAGGCCAGCGACGGCTACTGGCACGCCACCATCAACGTCGTCTCCCCCGACGGCCGCTCCAAGATCGTCTCGATGGGACAGCTGGTGGTCTCACTGCGGGCCGTCGACAAGGCCAAAAGCTCGTTCTCTCCGAACGGCGATCTGAGCGACGCCTTCCTCTACCTGTCGCTGGACAAGTATCAGAAGGTGCGCGCCGGCCAGACCCTGGCCGTCGACATCCCGATGTCGGCGACCCAGGCCGCGCTGCGCCCCGGCGACCGGCTCCGGGTGGACGTGTACTCGTTCAACTTCATGAAATCGGTCCCGCTGGGACCCGAGCTCGCGTCGTCGCAATTGCGTCCGCAGTACATCGAGATCGACCCGAAGGCGCCGAGCTGGGCGAACATCCCGTTCGACCGGCCCATGCGCTGACCGGCTGATCCGCGCGAGCACGCACTCGCACCTGCGAAGTCCCCTCCGGCCAATAGCGGCCGCTATAGGCCGGAGGGGACTTCGCAGGTCTGAGCCGCTGAGGTCAGGTCAGGAGGACGCCGCCTTCGAGGGCGTCACGACTGGCCAGCTGACTGTACGAGTCGCCGATCTCCAGCAGATAGGTTCCGCTGTCCGCCGCGGGAACGTCCTCGACGACGAACGTCGCGTAGCAGGCGCCGGTGCCGCCCTTGGCCTCGACCCTGCGGTCGAGCTTCGAGTGGGCGAGCAGGTCGCCGGATTTGGCGTCGTAGATGCGCACCGACTCGCCGGCGATGATCCGGGGATCGTTCAGCGACTGACCGGTCGCACAGTCCACCTGGAGCGCGCCGGTAGCGGTGAACGTCTGACCGCTGAGCACGCCGACCGTGATCGCGATGATCGCGCCGGCCACGAACACGATTCCGGCGACCACGCTGATTCCCCAGACCCAGCCTTTCGACTTGCGCTGCCAGGTGCGCAGCGGCAGCGGCCGGCCGGGCGGCAGGAAGTACTGCACCTGCGGCTGCGCAGTCGGCTGAGCGCCGTAGCCGGAAGACCCCTGTGCCGGTCCGGGCGCGGCGGCGAAACCGCCGGTCGGAAGAGGGCCGGTGTGCGCCGAACCGTCCGGTCCCAGAGCGACCGCGGCGGCCCCCACCTCGGCGGGCACCTTCCGGAACGGATCGGTGTTCGGCTGGTCCGGCTCACGGGCCGGATCCTGATTCGGATCGGTCATCGATGATGTCCTCGGGTGAAGTCGCGGTCAGCCGCGCGGCGGGAAGTACTTGATGAGGGCCTCCTGCACGACGGAGGTCGCCAGGGTGCCGTCGCGCATGAAGAACCGGCCCGAGCCGATGCCGCGCGAACCGGCGGCCACCGGAGACTCGGTCGAGTACAGCATCCACTCGTCGAAGCGGAACCCGCGGTGGAACCACATCGAATGGTTGACCGTGGCCGCGAACAACCGGTCCATCCCCCACGACAGTCCGTGGGTGGTGATGATCG
The DNA here is from genome assembly GCA_047605365.1 of Gordonia sp. (in: high G+C Gram-positive bacteria). GTDB lineage: Bacteria > Actinomycetota > Actinomycetes > Mycobacteriales > Mycobacteriaceae > Gordonia. Next base: position 5,289 of record JASGFV010000092.1, on the reverse strand, counting down.
AGTCGAGCACCGTGGTGTCCGAGGAGTAGGCCATGGCGGCGACGTGCATCAGCGGGTCGTCGGGCAGTGCGCCGTCGGCCTTCATCCAGACCCGGTTGTGCTCGAGGGTCTCGCCGGCGTCCTTCACCTTCCACGTCGGGTCGTTCGCGAAGCGGATGTCGATCGGGTGCAGCGCGTTGACGAACGCCGCGATCTGATCCTCGTAGCCCTTGAAATGCTCGCCGAGCGTCGGCAGCTCTTCGGGGTACGGCACCGTCGGACTGGCGACGGCGTGCTCCAGGCCCGCCGAATTGTCCTGGAACGCGACCAGCATCGTGAAGACCACTTCACCGTTCTGCTTCGCGGTCACCTGGCGGTTGGCGAACGCCTTGCCGTCCCGGTATCGCTCGACGTGGTACTCCATCGGCTGATTCACGTCACCGCCGCGGATGAAGTGCGCGTGCAGCGCGTGCACCGGCGGGTTGCCGCGGGTCAGCGTCCGGCCGGCGGCGACCACGCCCTGCCCCAGCAACTGCCCGCCGAACGTGCGCGGCGTCTTCTGCTCCGGATGCTGTCCGAGGAAGAGATCGTCGTCGACGCGCTCCACGTCGAGCAGAGAGATCAGCTTCTGAAGGTCTTCCGACGACGCGGTGTCGGTGGGTCCAAGGGTCATGGGCACCACCCTATCGCGCGCCGGGACCGGGCCCGGGCCGTGCGGCTCAGTGGTCCTGCTCGCCCATCCGGTGCACGTGAATCAGGTTGGTCGAGCCGACGACGTGCGCGGGCGCGCCGGCGACGACCACCACGACGTCGCCCTTCTTCAGCATTCCGTTGCTGACCAGGACGTCGTCGATCTGGTCGATCATCGCGTCGGTGCTGCCGGCCCGGTCCACCAGGAAGGGCTCGACGCCCCAGCTCAGCGTGAGCTGGTTGCGGGTGGCCTGGGTGGTCGTGAAGACCACCAGCGGCAGACGCGAATGCAGCCGGGCGATGCGCCGCGCGGTGTCGCCGGTCTCGGTGAAGGCGACCAGGGCGTCGGCGTTGAGTCGCTCGCCGATGTCCCGGGCGGCGAAGGTCAGCACACCGCGGCGGGTGCGCGGGACATGCTTGAGCGGCGGCACGTGCTGGCTGCCTGCCTCGGCCGCCTCGACGATGCGAGACATGGTCCGCACGGTGTCGTGCGGGAACTTGCCGACCGACGTCTCACCGGACAGCATCACCGCGTCGGCGCCGTCGAGGACGGCGTTGGCGACGTCCGACGCCTCGGCGCGGGTCGGCCGCGAGTTCTCGATCATCGAGTCGAGCATCTGGGTCGCGACGATCACCGGCTTGGCGTTCTCGCGGGCCATCTGCACGGCCTTCTTCTGGACCAGCGGCACCTGCTCGAGCGGCATCTCGACGCCGAGGTCGCCGCGGGCCACCATGATCGCGTCGAAGGCCAGGACGATCGCTTCGAGGCTTTCGATGGCCTCGGGCTTCTCCAGCTTGGCGATGACCGGCACGCGGCGTCCGACACGGTCCATGACGGTGTGCACCAGCTCGATGTCGCCGGGGCTGCGCACAAACGACAGCGCCACCAGGTCGACGCCGAGGTTCAGCGCGAACTCGAGGTCGTCGATGTCCTTGTCGCTCAGTGCGGGCACCGAGATGTTCATGCCGGGCATCGACAGGCCCTTGTTGTTGCTGACCGTGCCGCCCTCGGTCACGCGGCACACGACGTCGTTGCCGTCGACCCCCTCGACGATCAGGCCGACCTTGCCGTCGTCCACCAGCAGCCGGTCGCCCGGGCGGGCGTCGTCGGAGAGTCTCTTGTACGTGGTCGACACGCGGTCGTGCGTGCCGACGACGTCCTCGACGGTGATGCGGACGGTTTCACCGGTGTTCCAGTCGACAGCCCCGTTGGGGCGACCGTTGTCCTCGAACTTTCCGAGACGGATCTTGGGACCCTGCAGATCGGCGAGAACGCCGACCGGCCGGCCGGTCGCCTCGGCCGCCCGCCGGACGCAGTCGTACACGCTCCGGTGGTCGCTGTGGGCGCCGTGGCTGAAGTTCATTCGCGCGACGTTCATGCCGCATTCGACGAGCTGGGTGATGCTCTCGTCAGTACTGGTCGCAGGGCCGAGGGTGCAGACAATCTTGGTTCGCCGAGTCACCTGTACAGGCTAACCCGCGAGGCGGTCGCGTGCGCGCAGCTCTGGCAGCCGAGAAACGCGACCTGGCGTTTCTGCGGTTCGCCTAGCGCGACGCGTCGTCGGAGGCCGGTTCGTCCACGTCCGGCTCGTCGGCGACGGGCGCGTCGGACACCTCGTCGACGTCCGGTCCGGCGGCTGCGGGCGCGCCGGACTCGATCACCACGATCGACGGCACGTCCGTCGTCGGCGCGTGACGGATCTCGATGCCGCCTGCGCTCGCCAACGGATCGTTCGTCACCGTCACCGAGCCCGGTTCACGAGTCTGCCCGGCGTCAGACTCCTCTGCACCGGACTCTTCTGCACCGGGAGCACCGGCGCCGGCGTCCGGTTCCTCGGCCGCAGAACCGTCGGCGTCGAGCCCCGCCTCCCCGGCGGCCTCGTCGAGGACGAACTCGTCGTCCGCCGCCACGTCCATCTCGGCCAGGGCCGGGTCGTCGTCGGTCACCGGAACCACGTCGCCGGGAAGCGGAGGCGTGGTCTGTGCGATCGGCTCTTCACCGCGAGTCGCCGCGGCACGGTCCTCGGCGTCGGCGGCCAGCGCGTCGGCGTCCAGAGCCCTGGTCGTGAGCCCCTCGAACATCGGGACCGGCGGAATCCGTCCGGTGACGGCGTTCGCGTCGTCGGCGGACCCCGTGTCGGCCGCGACCGTGTCCGCGGCCGCCAGATCCGGCTCGTCCGCCTCGATGCGCGCGGCGTCCGCGTCGACCGCCGTATCGAACGCGGCGCCGTCCTCGTCGCCGACGCCGGGCTTGCGCAGGCCGGCGGTCGTCGACGATCGCCACGGCGCATCGTGCCGAGCGGCCGAGCCGTCGGGATCGAATCCGGCCGCTTCCGCCTCCTGCTCGCCGATGAACTCGTCGACCGCGGCGTAGTCCGATTCGTTCTCGAACGCGACCGCCCGGTCCGGATCGTCGTCCGCGACGTCAGCGCCCGGCACGTAGCCCTCGACGCCCTCGGCAGCCAGTTCCGCGGCACGCTTGGGCCAGTAGACTTCCAGCCCCTGCTCGCGGCCCTTGCGGGCCATCACCACGTACAGCGCCGCCGCCAAGAACACGATCGCGGCGGTGAACACGTTGATCCGGATGCCCAGGATGTGGGTGGCGTGGTCGCTGCGCAGCAACTCGACGCCGAACCGGCCGAGGCAGTAGCCGGCGACGTACAGCGCGAACAGCCGGCCGTGGCCGATCTGGAAGCGGCGGTCGATCAGCACCAGGGCGATCACCACGAGAATGTTCCAAATCATCTCGTACAGGAAGGTCGGCTGCACCACGCCCAGCACCACGCCGTTGGAACTGCCGTCCATCAGGTTGCAGTGCGCGGCGTCGAGCGCCACGCAGCCGACGTTGCCGTCGGCGTCGACGCGCTGGAAGATCTCCAGGCCCCACGGCAGCGTGGTGTGGTCGCCGAACAGCTCCTGGTTGAAGTAGTTGCCGAGCCGGCCGATGGCCTGCGCCAGCAGGATCGCCGGGGCGATCGCGTCGCCGAACGGCGGCAGCTTGATGCCGTAGAACCGGCAGCCGAGCCACGCACCGAGTGCGCCGAGCGCCACGGCGCCCCAGATTCCGAGACCGCCGTCCCAGATCCGCAGTGCGCCTGCGAAACCCTTGCCGCCCGCGCCGAAGTATGTCTGCCAGTCGGTCATCACGTGATAGAGACGACCGCCGACCAAGCCGAACGGCACCGCCCAGATCGCGACGTCGAGCACCTCCCCGGGTTGACCGCCACGGGCGCGCCATCGCCGATCGCCCCACCAGACGGCCACGATGATGCCGATGATGATGCACAGCGCATAGGCGCGGATCGGGACCGGGCCCAGATGCCAGACGCCCTGCGACGGGCTCGGAATGTACGCGAGAAGGGTTGCGTCGCTCACGACTGCCACCCTAGACGAGACCTCAGCGCCGAGAGCGCCGGACACCCTCCGCGAGTTCGCCGACCAGCCGGGCCACGGCGTCCTGTCCGTCGTCGACGGCGGAGACGATCGCCGAGCCGACGATCACGCCGTCGGCGTAGGCGCCGATCTCGGCAGCCTGGTCGCCTGACCGCACTCCCAGGCCGACGCCGATCGGGATGTCTGAGTACTCGCGGACCCGAGCGCACAGTTCCGGCGCGGCGTTCGACACGTTGTCGCGTGCACCGGTCACGCCCATCGTCGACGCCGCGTAGACGAACCCGCGGCAGGAGTCGACGGTCATCGCCAGGCGTTCCGGCGTGGACGACGGCGCGACCAGGTAGATCCGGTCCAGGTCGTGCGCGTCGGAGGCGGCATGCCACTGCGCGCCCTCGTCGGGAATCAGGTTCGGCGTGATGAGGCCGACGCCGCCGGCCGCGTTGAGGTCGCGCGCGAAGGCGTCCACGCCGTAGTGCAGCACCAGGTTCCAGTAGCTCATCACTACCGGCTGAGCGCCCGCCGCGGCCACCGCTTCGGCGGCGGCGAAGACGTCACGCACCCGGGTGCCGCCCTCGAGGGCGGTCTGCGCGGCCTTGGCGATGGTCGGCCCGTCCATCACCGGATCGGAGTACGGGATGCCGATCTCGACGATGTCGCACCCGGCGTCGACCATGGTGCGGAAGGTCTCCAGCGACCCTTCGAGCGACGGGTAGCCGACCGGCAGGTAGCCGATCAGCGCGCTGCGGCTCTCGGCCCGGCACTGCGCGAAGGTGTCGCCCAGGCGGGACGCCCGGACGGTCTGCTGCTGGGTCACTGCTCGTTCTCCTGAACGTGGTTCTGGGCGGCCTCGGCGGCCTTCTGCGCTGCGTACTCGAACTCCGACGGCGGCTTGCCGAACAGGCCGAACCAGCGGCCCGCGGTGTCGACGTCCTTGTCGCCGCGCCCGGAGAGGTTCACCAGGATGATCGAGCCCTCCCCCAGCTCTTCGCCGAGCTTCAGGGCGCCGGCCAGCGCATGCGCCGACTCGATGGCCGGGATGATCCCTTCGCGGCGCGACAGCAGTGCCAGCGCCTCCATCGCCTCGGTGTCGGTGACCGGACGGTATTCGGCCCGGCCGATCTCACGCAGATGCGCGTGCTCGGGACCCACGCCCGGGTAGTCCAATCCGGCGGAGATCGAGTGCGACTCGATGGTCTGGCCGTCCTCGTCCTGCAGCAGGTACGAGTA
>JASGFV010000091.1:0-12699 GCA_047605365.1 Gordonia sp. (in: high G+C Gram-positive bacteria) | reverse complement strand
CAGCGCCAGCAGGCCCAGGGCGACCACGGCGCCGGCCGCGACCGCGGCCGGCGTCCCCGCGGGCCGCGCGACGTGCCCGTCCGAAAGGTCGGAGAGGTCGGCGGCGTCCGCATTCGATGCACCGTCGGTCATTCGGCCACCTCTTCGGGGGTCTCGCCTTCGACCGGATCGTCGATACCGGCCACAGGCTGGTCTGCCGCGTCATCGTCGGCCGCGATCGGCCCGTCGTCGGCATCCGGCGCCGCCGCCGACGGCACCGCGATCATCCGGCTCCGCTTGTTCGACGTCGCCCCCGAACGCGGCACCAGGCGCGCGACATCGACGTCGACGCGGACCGGCCGCACCCCGGTGAGCCGCTCGAGCTCGTCGGCGAGCACCGTACGCAGCTCCTGGCAAACGGCGGTGACCGGGCACGGCCACGACAGCGCGACCTGGATCGACAGCCGCGGCGATCGATCGCTCATGTCGATCTGCGCCGACGGATACACGCCGCCGACCATCGACTTCAGCGCGCCTGCGCCTTTGACCAGCGAGCCGACGGCACTGCTGCTCTCCACCACGGCGGCCAGGTCGAGCGCAGCGCGCTCGGCGATCGCCGCACCGACGCGGTCGGCGATGACCAGCGAGCCCGGCGGGTCGTCGAGCAAGGCGGGATCCTCGTCGAGATCCTGCGGCTCAGCCACTGTTCCGCCTGCGCAAGATCACCGCGAGATCGATCGTGCCGTCGCGATGCAGACCGAGCAGTAGACCGATGCCGCCGAGCACCACGGCGATCAGGAAACCCACCACGCCGCCGGTGGTGGCGGCCAGGGCCAGTAGCAGGCCCGCGAACAATCCGACGACAGCATTGCTGGTCATGACTGGTCCTTCACTTCCGTCGAATCGGTGTCGAGGTCCGCGACGGTCACGTCGACGGGGCATCCGGCGATCACCTCGGCCGCGCGACGTACCTCCTCGGCCACGTCCCGCAGCTGATACCCGAGTCGGGCGACCACCTGAACTTCGCCGCGTTCGGACGCCAGGGCGACGCCGGCCACGCGGCCACCGGGCAGATACGTGGCCACCGCACCGAACGGCCCCTCGGACAGACGGCTGACGCCCGGCACCGCCAGTGCGGCACGGGCCACCTGGTCCGCCAGTTCGCCCCGAACGTCCGCGCCGCCGATGCCCGCCATCAGATCCCGCCCGTCATCAGACCCGGCCGGTCACTGGACGCGGGGCGTCTCGGCGGGGGCGTCGTCGGCGAAGTGGATGTCGTGCACCGCGACGTTCACCTCGGTCACCTCCAGGCCGGTCATGCCTTCGATCGCGGCGATCACGTTGCGCCGGATGGCCGCCGCCAGCTGGTGGATGGCGATGCCGTACTCGGCGATGATCGACACGTCGACGGCGGCCTGCCGCTCGCCCACCTCGACGGTGATCCCCTGGGTCACACTCGACGACGTGCCGGGCAGCACCTCGCGCACCTTGCCGACCATCCGCTCGCCGGCGCCGCCGAGGTCGTAGACGCCGCCGATCTCGCGGGCCGCGATGCCGGCGATCTTCGCGACCACCATGTCGGCGATCGACGTCTGTCCGCGATCGTCGCCGAGGTCGCGACGGGCGACCTCCTTGCTCGACGAACCCGCGTCCTTCTCCGTGCTCGGGGCCCCGGCGCTCGCGGCCTTCTCAGTCGAGGCATTCTCGGTCGTGCTCTGTTCTGCCATCAATCCTCCCGGGGACGAACGTGAATTGCGCTGTGTCCGAGACTAGTCAAGGTTCGCCCCGCTCGGGCGGGGTGTGGGCGACCGGGACCGGTGAACCGAGACTCAGTCGCCGGAGACCGGAGTCAGGCGGAACACCGGGATCGTCCGATCTGTGCGCTTCTTGTAGAGAGCGAAGTTCGGCCACACCGACTCGAGCAGGTCCCAGGCCTCGGCGTACTCGTCACCGTCGAGCTCGGCCGGGGCCGTCCGCGCGTGCCGTCCGCGACGCTCGACGTCGATCGTCGACGCCGCCCGCAGGTTGTACACCCACGTCGGTGTCTTGGGGCCGCCGAAGTACGAACCGGCCACCAGCCACGACGACGAGAGGTCGCCGCCGTCGGCCGGATGGTCGTTCTCGGGCGCCGCGAGCACCGTGGTGACTCGCGGCGCCCCGGACTTGCGCCCCGGGATCGTCATTGTGACGCTCGGCAGTCCGGCGATTCGCAGCAGATCGACGTTGCCGCCGGTCGCCCACTGAATCGCCTCGTCGACCTTGACGATCTGCGGCAGGTACTTCGAAAGCCACGGAACCGAGCCCACGCGCACCGCCGCCGGGGTCAGCAAGCCCACGACGCTCAGTCGCCGTTCTTCAGGCCGGCGACCAGGGTGTCGGAGAGCAGCTTGGCGAAGGTCGCCGGATCCGGCAGTTCGCCGCCCTCGGCCAGCAGCGCCATCGCGTAGACCAGCTTGGCCTTGGACTCCAGGGCCGATCGGTCGTCGCCGGACGCCGCGAACGCCGACTGCAGGCCGGTGACCAGCTCGTGCCCGGGGTTCAGCTCCAGGATCCGCTTGCTGTGCGGGATCGGCTGACCCGACGCCCGGTACAGCTTCTCCAGCTGCGGTGACATCGAGAACGTGTCGCCGACCAGGCAGGCCGCCGACTCGGTGAGCCGCTTGGTGAGTCGGGTCGAGGACACCTCGTCGTCGAGCACCGTGGTCATCCACGCCAGCAGATCCGCGAACTCGGCGTCCTGACCGGACTCGTCGTCGGACTCGGCGTCGTCGCCGTCGAGGTCGATCTCGCCCTTCGCGACGGACACGAATCGCTTGCCCTCGAACTCGGGCATCGAGCCGGCCCACACCTCGTCGACCGGGTCGGACAGGAGCAGGACCTCGATGCCCTTGGCTCGGAACGCCTCCAGGTGCGGCGAGCTCTCGATCTGCTGGCGCGACTCGCCGGTCGCGTAGTAGATGACCTCCCGGTCACCGGCCCGGCTGATGTAGTCGGTCAGCGTGGTCGGCTCGGTGTCGGACTCGGTGGACTCGAAGACCGACGCCTTCAGGATCGCGGCCTGGTTGTCCTGATCGTTGATCAGTCCTTCCTTGAAGACGCGGCCGAAGTTGCTCCAGAACCTCTGGTAGTCCTCCGGGCGACGATCCTGCAGTTCCTGCACGGTGCCGATGACCTTCTTGACCAGCCGACGGCGGATCGCCCGGATCTGGCGGTCCTGCTGCAGGATCTCTCGGGAGACGTTCAGCGACAGGTCCGCGGCGTCGACGACGCCCTTCACGAAGCGGAGGTACTCGGGCATCAGCTCGGCGCAGTCGTCCATGATGAACACCCGGCGCACGTACAGGTGGATGCCGCTGGCGTGCTCGCGCATGAACAGGTCGAACGGGGCCTGCGACGGGATGAACAGCAGCGCCTGGTACTCGAAGGTCCCCTCGGCGTGCAGGGTGATCGTCTCGAGCGGCTCGTCCCACCCGTGGCTGATGTGCCGGTAGAAATCGGTGTACTCCTCCTTCGACACCTCGCTCGACGATTTGGCCCACAGCGCCTTCTGCGAGTTGAGGGTCTCGTCGACCACCTCGACGACCGGCTCGGCACCCTCTTCCTCGGCGGGAGTCGACTTGGTGACCTCCATGCGGATCGGCCACGAGATGAAGTCCGAGTACCGCTTGACCAGGCGGCGCAGCTCGGTCTGATCGGCGTAGTCGTGCACTGCGTCGTCGACGTCGACCGGCTTGAGCGTCAGGGTGATCGCGGTGCCCTGCGGAGCGTCGGCGACGTCGTCGATGGTGTACGTGCCGTCACCGGACGACTCCCAGCGCGTGCCGGTGCTCTCGCCGGCCTTGCGAGTCACCATGGCGACCGTCTCGGCGACCATGAACGTCGAATAGAAACCGACGCCGAACTGGCCGATCAGCTCCTCGGAGGCGGCCTTGTCGGCCTCGGCGAGCTTGCGGCGCAGCTCCGCGGTGCCCGACTTGGCGACCGTGCCGATCAGGTCGATCACCTCCTCGCGCGACATGCCGATGCCGTTGTCCGCCACGGTCAGCGTGCGGGCCTCGCCGTTCGGAATGAGCTGGATGTGCAGATCGGTCGCATCGACGTCCAGCTCCTTGTCGCGCAACGACTCGAGGCGCAGCTTGTCGAGTGCGTCGGACGCGTTCGAGATCAGCTCCCGCAGAAAGCTGTCCTTGTTCGAATAGATCGAATGCACCATGAGGTCCAGCAGCTGACGGGCCTCCGCCTGAAACTCATGTACTTGCGAGCTCACCTTTTTCCTCCTGCGTTCATCTGATCGCGAGCGTGTTGATCGTGCGCCTCACCGAGAGACGAAGGTCACTCGGCAGACGCGGCGAGAAAAGTCTACCGAGGACTGCGGACATCCCGTCGGCGCACGTATTGTCGAGGGCGTGGCTCCCGCGCAGAAGGTCCTGTTCGTCCATGCCCACCCGGATGACGAATCGTTGTGGACCGGCGGAACCATCGCCGCCCTCACCGCCCGCGGAGTGCAGACGTCGTTGATCACCTGCACCTGGGTCGAGGGCACCTCCCGGCACTGGGAACTGCTCGCCGCCGCCTCCGAACTCGGCATGACCGAGGAGCCGATCATGCTGGGCTACGCCGACGCGTTCGTGCCGGAGTCCGCTCCGGGGGCTCCCCGATTCCTCGACGTCCCGTTCGACGACACCGTGCAGCGCGTCGTCGAGCACATCCGGGCCCTGAAGCCGGACGCGGTAGTCACCTACAACGCCTACGGCATCTACGGGCACCCGGACCACATCCACGCGCACCGGCTGGCGGCGATCGCCGCCGACGCCGCGGCGATCGGCAGCTACGCGCCCGAGCGCGGCGCGCCCTGGCGGACCAAGTCGCTCTACTTCGCCACCCTGCCGACCGGCACGGTAGACACCCTGCGCCCGCATCTGGGCGAAGACTCCAGGATCCGCATCGCCGGCACCGCACCGGATCTGGTCGACGTGACGCTGGATCTGCAGGACCGGCTGGGCGACAAGGTCCGGGCGATCCGCTCGCACAGCACCGAGATGGCGCGCAGCGAGTCGATGCAGCAGTTCGCCGCGATGCCCCGCGACATGCAGCGACTGTTCCTCGCCTCGGAGTCCTACCGGCGACGCGATCTGGTGCCCGGCGGCTGCGAACTGAGGTGAACGGCCGTCAAGCCGGTCAGACACGCCCCAGCTCCCGGACCGCCGACCGCAGTCCGCTCGCTCGCTGCACCCGGCGTGCCACGGCGGCCCGCAGCGTCTCCGGAGTGCCGACGATGTAGACCGTCTTCTTGGCGCGGGTGACCGCGGTGTACAGCAGCTCCCTGGTGAGCAGTTCGGCGTCGATCTCCGGCAGCACCACCGTCACCGCGTCGAACTGACTGCCCTGGCTGCGGTGGATCGTCATCGCGTAGACCCGCGAGGAGTCGGCGAGCTGGCTCGGATGCAGTCGCAGGATCTCCTGCTCGGACGCTGCCGCCCCCGAGGCCCCCGCCGCCGCGTCCGCGTTTTTCTTGCGCCCGCGAGAGAACACCACGCTCAACGCGCCGCCGTCGTCCACCACGACGCCGGTGTCGCCGTTGAAGACCCGATGCGTCGGGTCGTTCTTGTTCACCAGAATCGGCTCGCCCACGTACCAGCCGGCCGCCGGGATCACCGGCCCCAATTCCTCGGTGATCCACTCGGTGACGTTCTTCGACCAGCCCGAGGCTCCGAACCGTCCGTCGCGGTGCGCACACAGCACCCGGTGAGTCATCAGCGCGGTGAGCGACCCTTCGGCGTCACCCGACGCCGCCGCCGCCTGCAGCGCCGACGCCCAGGCCACCACCTCGGCGCTGACCACAGACACGTCGGCCGGATCGACCAGATGCACCCGCCCGGTCGCGTCGGCGGCGAACTGTTCGGCGCCGGGCCCCGCGATCAGGTCGACCACGCGGTCCAGAGTGTCCGGCGTCGCCTGCTGGATAGCTTCGGCCACCTTGGCGATCTGTCCGCCGTGCCGGTGAACGTGCCGCAAGGTCAAGACCCCGTCGCTGAGCGCCAGGAGCTCGTCGTCGTCGAACTCGCCCGGCGGCGGGGCGGCGACGGCCGTGAACGCCTCCGGCGGACTGCACTCGGCACGGTCGGCGCGCTCCACGAGGTCGGCGAGCACGGCTCCGGCGTCGACCGAGGACAGCTGGTGCGGATCGCCGACCAGGATCAGCCGGGTGTCCGGGCGAAGCGATTCCAGCAGCCGGCTCATCATCGACACGGCCATCATCGACGTCTCGTCGACCACCACCACGTCGTACGGCAGCCTATTGCCCGGTCCGCGGCCGAACGAGCCGTCGGGCCGCCAGCGCAGCAGCTTGTGCACGGTGGTGGCCATCGGCTCGCTACGCAGCGTCACCGCGCTCTGCGGGTCGTTCACGGCGGACTGAATCTGCGCCGCGGCGCGGCCGGTCGGCGCACACAGGCCGATCCGGACGTCGCCGCCGTACAGCTCCTCCATCACCGCCAGGATGCGCGCGACGGTGAACGTCTTACCGGTGCCCGGTCCGCCGGCCAGCACCGTCGTCCACGACGTCGCGGCCAGGGCCGCTGCCGCGCGCTGACGGTCGTAGGAGTCGCCGGCCGGACCGAACACGGCGTCGAGCGCGGCGGCGAGAGCTGCAGGATCCACCTCGGGCACGCGGTCGCGGCGTTCGGCGAGGATCTCCCGGATCGTCTGCTCCTGGCGGAAGTACTTGCGCAGGTACAGCAGCGGACCGTCGTCGGAGTCGACGATCGCCAGCGGCCGCAGCGGCCCGCTCGGACAGCCGGTCACCAGCGGCGAGGTCCGCAGCGTCTGCGCCAGTTCCGCGGGATCGGGCCACGGCAGCGCCGGTGGGTCGCCGGCGGCCCCGGGTTCGCGGCCGGGCTCGGGCTCATCGTCGTGCTCCGGAACGATGTCGGCGATCTCGTCGAGCTTCGCGCACGTCGAGCCCAGCCGTACGGCCCGGACGGCCAGCGCGAGTGCGATCAGTTCGTCGTCGCCGATCTGTGCGCCGCTGAGCGCCGCGACCCGGCGCGCGACGTGCACGTCCGCGGCGTTGAACACACCGGCCGCGTTGAACACCTTCAGCACGCCGGACTCGGCGGCCACCTCCTGTGCCCTCACAGCTCGTCCTCCCCCGGCGCGGACTCCGCATCGGAGTCCGCGCCCTCGTCAGGAGCCTTGCCCGCCAGCAGATCTGACAGCGCGACTACCAGCTCGGGCGGAATCCGCCACTCGAAGACGCCGCAGCCCGGCGGCGTGTCCGGGCCCGCCATTCCGCGGACGAACTGATACTGCACCGGGCCCAGGTGCCGCCGAGGTTCGTAGGCGGGCAGACGCCATCGCAGGTACCGGTGCAACGCCACCGAATACAGCAGGGCCTGCAGCGGATAGTGCGCCAGCATCATCTCCGCGGCCATCGCCTCGGCGCCGAAGTCCTCCAGGGTCAGGTCGCCCGGCCGCAGCCGGTTGGTCTTGTAGTCGACCACCACGAAACGGCCCTCGGGCACGTCAGCGGAGTCCCGGATCCGCAGCACCGAGTCGATACTGCCCGTCAGGTAGCCGCGGAAACACTCGTCGGACACCGTCCGCACGCGGTCGGCGTACACGCGCAGCAGGTCGTCGGCAGGCAAGTGCGCGGCCAGCAGGTCGCCGACCGTGTCGAGCGTGAAACCCGGTGCGGCGAGCGCGAATTCGAAGTCGAGCTCGGCCAGCCGGTCGGCAGGGCCGATGCTCGCGAGGTCGCCGAAGCCGAGCGGTGTGGTCAGCACGCCCACCAGAGCGGCGGCCAGCCGGTCGACGTCGAGCTCCACACCGCGACGCAGTGCACCCTCCCGGGTGCGCAGCAGGACATGCGCGGCCAGATCGGGAGCCGAGGTGTCGACGTGTTCGAGCACCTCGTGAACCAGCGTGCCGAACCCGGCTCCGAAGGGCAGTCCGTTCATCAGCGACGGCATGCCGCCCGGCTCGTCCGGACCGCCCGGGTCTGCGGCGCCGGCGAGCTCGCCGCTCGCCAGCTCGTCGACGCTGTCGGTCTCGTCGTCGACGATCGGAGTCTCGGGTTCGCTGCTGTCACGCGCGGGCACCGCGGCCGGAGCGTGCGCGTGGGCGTCGCGGGTGATCCCCGAGTACGACGTGCGTCGCCAACCCTGGTCGACGTGCCGGTTGAAGACCGCCGCGTGCAGATCCGGCACGTCGCCGCTCTCCGCCGGCGGCCGCCAGCGCAGCATTCCGCCGAGGGTCTCGTGCCGGCCCGCCGGCTCCACCGAGATCTGGTCCGGTGCGCTCGACGCCAGCTCACGCAGTCCGGTCACCATCTCCATCCCGGTCGACGGGATCTCGACGGATACCGGGATCGACGTCCCGCCGTATCCGGCCTGCAGCGCGGAGGTGCGATCCCCCACAGTGAACGCGAGCCGGTGCAGGGCTCCCTGTTTGGTCGGCATCGACGGCCCCCACCACGCGACCACCTGGGAGCGCGCCCTCGTCATCGCGACGTACAGCAGACGCAGCGACTCGCCCGCGCCCTCGACGATCGAACGGTCCTCGCGGTCGGCGTAGCCCGCGGCATCGGGTCCTCCGACGTCCAGCAGCCGCAGTCCCGCCCGGTCGTGGTAGACGAACGTCTCCTGGTTGGGCCTGCGGGCCCCGTCCCACCCGAACGGCACGTAGACGATCGGGAACTCCAGCCCCTTGCTCGCGTGCACGGTCATGATCTGCACCGCCCTGGTGTCGCGATCGAGACGCCGCGTCTGCGCGTCGCCGTGACGCATGGCCGACGGATCGGCGATCTGCTGTCCGAGCCACGCCACCAGCGACGACAACCCCGCCGATCCCCCGGCGACGTGCCGATTGCACAGGTCCGACAGCTGCCGCAGATCGGTCAGCAGGCGTTCGCCGTTCTCCGCCGCGAGCAGTCGGGCATCGGTGCCGAACTCGCCGAACAGCCGGACTGCCATCGCCGCGAAGCCGCCCGAGGTGAACACCCGGCCCGCCGCGGCGAACTCGGCCGCCAGCTCGCCGGCCACCGCGTCTCCGGCGTCCAGCTCCTGCGCGGTCCGCCCGACCAGCGGAGTCAGAGCCGCCAGCCGCACCTTGGCGGTCGACGACGGCTGCTCGATCGCGGCCAGCACGTACCACCAGTGCCGCGCCGCGGGCGTCTTGAAGATCGACGTGCCCGACCGCACCACCGATGCGACGCCGCGCCGGCGCAACGCCGCCTGCAGCGGTTCCACGTGCCGGTTGACGTTCACCAGGACCGCGATGTCCCCGGGCTCCACGCGGCGGGCGGCGGGCGGACGGCCCGCTTCGATCATGGTGTCCGAGCTGAGCAGCGCCGTGATGTCGGCGGCCACGTCGTCGATCACCTTCTGGCGCACCTGGTTGACGTTCGGGAGGTCGCCGGAGCCGAAGTCGCCGGGCACCAGCGCACGCAGACGTAGCGGTGCGGTGAATGCCCGGCCGGCCTGCTGAGCCTGCGGATCGACGGTCCCGGCCGACGCCGGGTCGTCGCCGGTCCAGAGGCGCGACCGCTGCTCTTGTGCGGCCACCGGGTGAAAGGTGATGGCCCGATCGCCGAACTCAGTACCGGCGAACACGGCCTCAAGGGCCTTCACCAGCGGCCCGTCCGACCGCCAGTTGATGCTCAGCCGTCGCTGCTGCGAGGCCTTCTGCACCGCCGCCAGGTAGCTGCGCACCTCCGCGCCGCGGAACCCGTAGATCGACTGTTTGGGGTCGCCGACCAGGATCAGCGGGATGCCCTCGGCCTCGTGAAAGCACGCGCGGACAATGGCCCACTGCTGCGGATCTGTGTCCTGGAACTCGTCGATCAACACTACCGAGAACTGCTCCCGGATCCGCGTGCGGGCGCGGTCGCCGACCCCGGGATCGGTGACGATGCGATGCAGCACGTCCTGCAGGTCGTCGTAGGTGCGGATCCGGGCCAGCTTCTTGCGGGCGGCGATGCCGTCGCGCGCCGCGCGCGCCAGGTCGAGCCGCACCTTGGTCGCCGCGTCCACTTGGTCGTCGGCGGGCGACAGCTCGGTGGCCGCCTGATTGACCGCCTCCTTCGCGACCGCGGTCGCCACCTCCCACGAAGGAGCGCGATCCGGAGCACCCGCGAACGCGCCGAGATACAAGTCGCTCGTGAGTTCCGACGTCAGGTCGCTGACGTCCTCCATGATCGGGTACTGCTGCGAACGCTCGCCGAGAAAGCCCAGTGCCCCGAGCATCCGGTTGCAGAACGTGTGCGTGGTGGCCACGGTCGCGGCATCGAAGTCGCTCATCGCCTCGGCCAGCCGGCGACGCCGCACCGCCACCTCGTCGTCGGTCCCGGCACACAGCGTGCGCAGCACCTCGTCGGCGGCGGCGTCGTTCCGTATCGTCCACGGGTCATCGAGCGCCGCAAGACATTCCGCGATCCGGCTGCGCATGCGGTCGCGCAGTTCGTTCGACGCGCCGCGGGAGAACGTGACCATCAGCAGCCGGTCCACCGGGACCCCGTCCGCCAGATATCGGACGGCCAGCGACACGATCGCATGCGTCTTTCCGGTGCCTGCGCTCGCTTCGAGCACCATCGTGCCGGTCGGCAGGGCGCCGCTCGGATCGAAGTCGCAAACCTGCGCGGTCATCGTTGACTCTCCCCCGGAAAGAGTGGACTGAACACGGCGTTCGCGAGCCGCACGAAACTCCGGCCCGCGCCGCTCGGATCCCCGTCGAACGCGTCGATCTCCGGCAGCGACGACTCGAGCTCGAGAAACACCGACTTGCCCGCCAGTCCGATGAGATCGTTCGGCGCGCCGCGCCGCGCCGGATCGTCGTACAGCACCCATCCCGCGTACGGATCGTCGAACACGAACTTCGGCAGCCCCCGCACCGCTGCGATCGCAGTGGTCGGCCGCCGTGCCCCGCGGGCCGCGACTTCCGCCGCGCGCGCCGGCATCCACAACGGCGCGCGCAGCCCCGCGTCGCGGATCAGGATCAGGCTGCGCAGCACCTCGTGCGGATCGTCGGGCAGCACCAGGCGCCGCTGCTCGGCGCCCACCCGGCCGGCGCCGACGGCCACCGCCTCCGTCACCGAGTCGTCGCCCGCCGCAGCCAGTGCCACCAGCCGGATCCACGCGGCCAGGCGGTTCTCCGGCTTGAGTCGCGAATAGGTCACCTCGACCAGTGTGTCGCCGAAGACGTCGCCGACCGTCCCGTACAGGCGACGGCCGTCCGGCAGCCGGTGCCGGACGTCGACGGATCGCGCAGGCTGATCCGCGCGGTGGGTCAGCGCCAGACCGCCGATGGCCTCGGCGCGGCCCTCGATCGGCTGCAGGACCCGGGCGCCCATCGCGAAGGGCGGCAGACTCCCCCGGCGCAGCTCCGCGCCGCGCAGCTCCGCCGGATCGTCGCCGGCGAGGATGCCCCGCAACCGCCGGTCGCCGATCTTCCAGCCCTGCAGCCCGTCGAGATCGATGTCGAGCTGATCGTGATGTCCCTCGTCGTACTCGGGCAGCCGGGCGCCGAGGCGTTCGCGCACGAAGGCGGCCAGCGGATCCTTGTAGAAGGCGACCAGGTCGGCCAGGTCGACATCGCCCGGCGGATCGACGGCGGGCAGCTCGATCTCGCTCAGCCGCGGCAGGGGACTTCCCCCGTCGCCCCGATGCTGGAGCGTCGCCAGCGATCGGGCCGCGTCCACCAGCGAGGCGTCGTAACTGCGGGGCCGCCAAGAATCTTCGCCGACGAAATTGCGGACGTCGAAGGCGTGCAGAGTGTGCCGCCTCAGCACCCCCGGAACGTTCTTCTGCCCGGAGTCGCGGTTCATGGTGCGGTCGGCGAGGTCGATCAGCTCGCTGACCACCACCGGCGGCGGCACCGTCGCACCGGTCACCGGATCGGCCCCGGTGTAGAAGACGAAGAAGTGGTCGACCGCCGCACCCAGCGAGTCCAGGAATATCTGGCGGTCCTCGTCGCGCCAGTCGCGTTCCCCGACCATCGGCACCAGGCCGAGTACGTCGTCGCCGTCCACACCCGGCGAACGCGGGTACACCCCGGTGTCGATGCCGAGAAGGATCACTGCGCGATGCGGTACCGAACGCATCGGCGTCAGCGTGCAGACGGTCAGTTCACCGGTACAGAAGTTCGCGCGGGTCGGCCGGGCGGCCAGCAGTCGGCTCATCTGATCGCGCACGTCCGACAGTCCGAGGTCGAGCCCGCGCGCGGACGGCGCGCCCAGCGTGTCGGTGACCATGCCGACCGCCTGCGCACGCTGCCACTGCGTGTCGTGGTCCGGTGCGGTCAGCAGATCGACGGCCTCCACCAGCAGCGTCGCCCACTCCTCGGCGGGCCGCCGACCGTCGCACGCCGTCAGCAAGGAGCCCAGGCGGTCGACGAGTTCGGCGAACCGCCCGGCCAGGTCGATCTTGGTCGATTCGATGCCCTCCAGCGGCAGCCCGACGCCGAGCCACTCGTTGCCCGACTCCTCCGCCAGCACGCCCAGCAGCAGCCGGTCCCGTCCCGTCGAAGCGGTGCCCTGCGGGAACCCGGCCATCCCGAAGCGGCTGCGCTGCGTACCGTCGACGCCCCATCGGATCCCCGCGCGATCGACCCACCCGGCGAGGACTTCGATGTCGTCATCGGTCAGTTCGAACCGCCGGCGGACCGCGGGCTGACCGATCAGATCGAGCAGGTCGCCCGCGCGCACGCGGTCGGCGGCCATGTCGA
>JASGFV010000090.1:0-12714 GCA_047605365.1 Gordonia sp. (in: high G+C Gram-positive bacteria) | reverse complement strand
GCGGTCACCCCGCGCACCTACCCGATCCGGGACTGACGTTCGCGACTTCGTCGGGCCCGGTGTCGACGCCGCGAGGTGTATCGTTGGTGTATGGCCAGGACGAACATCGACGTCGACGAACGCGCTTGTGAGATCGTGATGCGTCGCTATGACCTGCGCACCAAGCGCGATGCCGTCAACTACGCGCTTCGGGCACTCGCCGTCGAGCCGCTGGACCTCGACGAGGCGCGCGCCATGCGCGGATCCGGATGGGTCGGGGACCTGTCAGAAATGCGTGGCAGCAGAGCCGAATGATATCTTCGGGGACTGCTGGCGCGGGCGACGATGCTCAATACGCTGCCGACCGACTACGACGACGCGGCGGCCCTCTACCGGGCCTGCCGACGGCAAGGCGAGACCGTCCGCAAGCTTCTCGATTGCTTCATCGCCTCGCATGCGATCCGCGAGGGGATTCCGCTGCTCTACGCCGATCGTGATTTCGACGCACTGGCTCGATGCACCGCATTGGCGCTCGACACGCCTTGACCGAACTGGTCAGCGCCGCGCTTCTCCGCGCACCCAGGCCAGGGCGGCGTCGACTGAATCGACCCGGTGGACTCCCTCGGGCTCGGCAGGACGGTCGACGACGACCACCTCGATGCCGGCCTCGGCCGCGGCGACGAGCTTCGCCCGAGTCAGCTCTCCCCCGCTGTTCTTGGTGACCAGCAAGGTGATGCCGTGCGCGGCGAGCAGAGCGCGTTCGTCGTCCAGACCGTAGGGCCCGCGCGAAGAGAGGATCTGGTGGTGCAGCGGCAGCGGCCCGGCGGGCGGATCGACGACGCGGATCAGGAACCAGGCGTCGTCGACGTCGGCGAATGCGCCGGCGTCTCGTCGTCCGGTGGTCAGGAAGACGCGACCGCCGCGATCGGCGACGACTCGCGCCGCTGAAGCCATGTCCGGGACGCGTATCCAGCGATCCTCCGCGGACGGCGTCCACTCCGGGCGGGTCAGCCGCAGCAGCGGGACGTCGGCCCGGGCGCACGCGTGCGCTGCGTTGGCGGTGATCCGCGCCGCGAAGGGATGGGTGGCGTCGACGACCGCGACGGCGTCGTGCTCGACGAGCCAGGCGGCCAGTCCGTCGACGCCGCCGAAGCCGCCGATCCGGACTTTGCCGACGGGCAGTCGCGGGTTCTGGACGCGGCCGGCCAGTGAACTCGTCACCGGAACACCCTGCGCGGTCAGCGCTTCGGCAAGTGCGCGGGCCTCGGCGGTGCCGCCCAGGATGAGGACGGTCTTGCGCTCGCCAGACCCCGCTGATCCGCCGGCTGAGCTTGTCGAAGCCTTCCCGCCGGACCCTTCGACAAGCTCAGGGGGCTCGACGGGCTCGGGGGGCGTTCGGTGGCAGTCGGCGTCGTGACGCAGCTTGGTCATCCGCGCGTGCGAGTACAGGTAGCTGTCGATGGCATCGTCGCGCGACGATACCAGCACCTTGCCGACGAAGATGACCGCGGTCTTGGTGATCCCGGCGTCGGCGAGCGCCCGGGGCAGATCGGCGAGCGGAGCGCGGACCACGATCTGATCGTCGCGCGATGCGAAAGCGACTGTGGCGGTGGGACAGTCGAGACCGTAGTGCGGTCCGAGAACGTCGACGATCTGCTCGGTCCGATGCGCCGCCAGGTGCAGCGCGAGGGTGACGCCGGTGCGGGCGAGCGACGCCAGGTCCTCCCCCGGCGGCATATCGGTCGAAAGCGTCGAGACCCGGGTGATGAGCAGGCTCTGTCCCACTCCGGGAACCGTGAGTTCGCTGTCGAGGGCAGCGGCCGCCGCGGCGAACGCCGGGACTCCGGGCACCAGCTCGTAGGCGATGCCGAGCTCGCGCAGCCGGACCAGCTGTTCGGTCAGCGCGGAGTAGATCGAGAGGTCGCCGGAGTGGACGCGTGCGACGTCGTGCCCGGCGGCGTCGGCCTCGGCGAGGTGCGCGA
This sequence comes from Gordonia sp. (in: high G+C Gram-positive bacteria), assembly GCA_047605365.1. Classification (GTDB taxonomy): domain Bacteria; phylum Actinomycetota; class Actinomycetes; order Mycobacteriales; family Mycobacteriaceae; genus Gordonia. The sequence continues at coordinate 10,753 of JASGFV010000090.1, read as the reverse complement.
CGATCTGGTCCAGCGGCATCCGCGCGGTGTCGATGCGGACGGCCCCGGCCGGGAGACGGTCCAGCATCTCCTGTGGGACGAGGGATCCCGCGTAGAGGCAGGTCCGGCACCTGCCGAGCAGATCCGCGGCGCGCAGCGTCAACAGATCGGGCGCCCCGGGCCCCGCTCCGATGAAGTAGACGGTCATCGTCTCGGCTCCTTGTCGCAGACCCATTGCACGATCGGCAGCGCCGGCCGCCACGTCGTCATGGTGCCCAGCGGGCCGGCACGTTCGACGCCGAGCCGCGTGAGTTCCCCGCCCCGCTCGGCGAACGCCTGCATCAACAACTGCTGGGAATCCATCGCCACCGCGTTGACGACTATGCGTCCGCCGTCGCGGAGTGCGGACCAGCAGAGGTCGAGCAGCGCAGCGTCGAGTCCGCCGCCGATGAAGACGGCGTCGGGTGCGGGCAGCCCGGCCAGCGCGCCGGGCGCAAGGCCGTGCACCACGTCGACCCGTCCGGATACGCCGTGCGATGCGGCGTTGTGCGAGATGTTCTGTGCGCGTTGGTCATCGGACTCGACGGCGACCACCCGGCCGCTCTTCGTCTGGCATGCCCATTCGACGCCCACACTGCCGGCGCCGGCTCCGACGTCCCACAGCGTCTGCCCCCCCGCGGGTCGCAGCGCACAGACGGTGAGCGCCCGAACATGATGTTTGGTCAGCTGGCCGTCGTTCCGGAACGAGTCGTCGGACGATCCCGGCGCGGTAGAGCGAACCGGTCCCCGGCAGTCGACCGCCACGACGTTCAGTGCGGCGCACGTCGCGTGCGCCCAGCCGTCGGCGACGCCGTCGACCAGCGACTCCTCCGGTCCGCCGACATCCCCGAGGACGGTGAGAGTGCTTCGGCCGTAACCGGATTCGCGCAGGATCGACGCGAGCCGGGCGGGCGAGGATCCGTCGCGCGACAGCACCAGCAGGCGTGCACCGTCGGTCAGTTCGGCGACGATCTGCTCCGGCGGTCCGGTCACCAGACTCACGACGCCGGTCTGCGCCAGATCCCAGCCCATTCGGGCGGTCGCCAGGGAGACGCTCGACGGCGCCGACAGCACCGTCACCCGATCGCGTCCGACCGCCTTCACGATCGACGAGCCGATGCCGTGGAACATCGGGTCGCCGCTGGCCAGCACGTGGACCGTGCCGGGCTCGGCGTCGTCGTCCAGCAGCGTCGACAGGTGCGCCGACATCGGCGACGACCACGCCACCGTCCGACCCCCGGTGCGGCCGCCGATCAGCGCAAGCTGGCGCGCCGAACCGTAGATCACCTCTGCGGTCGAGATCTCCCGGCGCGCACGGTCGCCCAGCCCGCCCCAGCCGTCGGCCCCGATGCCGATCACTACGAAGCGTCTCATCGCGGAAGCCTGCGCCAGACCGCCCGCGGCAGCAGCCGCATGCCGAAGAACAGCGGCCGCAGCAGTCCAGGAATCCAGACTTCTCCCTTGCCCTTCCGGTACGCGCGCACCACGGCGTCGGCCACCTGGTCGGCGGTCACCGACAGCGGCGCAGGCTTGACTCCGGAGTCCATCAGTTCGCGCGTCATGTTGCCGATGACGAACCCGGGTCGGGCCAGCAGCACCTTCGCCCCGGTGCCGTGCAGGGCGTCGGACAGTCCGCTCGCGAAGCCGTCGAGCCCGGCCTTCGTCGAGCCGTAGACGTAGTTCGCACGGCGGACCCGGACGCCGGCCACCGACGAGAAGACGATGATCGTTCCGGACGCCTCCGCCCGCAAGGCGTTGGCGAGCAGGGTGATCACGCTGATCTGCGCGTAGTAGTCGGTGTGGGCGATCTGGAGGGCGTGCGTCACGTCGGTTTCGGCGCGCTCGGCGTCGCCGAGTATTCCGAAGGCGACGATCGCGACGTCGATCGGACCGAAGCGGTCGACGATGCCGTCGATCAGACCGGGATGAGAGTCGACGTCGTTCGCGTCGAACTCCATCGGAATCACCTCGGCGGCGCCGGCCGCCACGAGCGCAGCGGCGGAGTCGCTCAAGTCGCCGGATCGCCGGGCCGCGAGGATCACCCGCTTGCCGGCGGCCAGCCGGACCGCCGTCGCCAGGCCGATCTCGCTGCGTCCGCCGAAGAGGACTATCGTTCCCGCGCTCGCTGTCGTTCCCACGCCGTTCAGTATCCCACTGCACCGTCCTGCCCGGTCAGGCGCACGGCTACCCTCGACGCATGGCGCGATCGATGAACGAATTGAGTCAGCAGGCGTGGGACATGCTGGGCGAATACCACCTCGCGTCGCTGGCGACGACGCGGCCGGACGGCACCCCGCACGTGGTCGCTGTCGGCTTCACCGCCGACCGGGAAGCCGGAATCGCCCGGGTGATCACGTTCGAAGGCAGCCAGAAGGTCCGCAACGCCGAACGCTGCGGTTACGCCGCGCTGACTCACGTCGACGGCCCGCGCTGGCTCACGCTGGAAGGCCCGGCGCGCGTGCGCCGGGAGCCCGAGCAGGTGCGCGACGCCGAACGGCGCTACGCGCAGCGGTACCGCGAGCCGAAGCCGAATCCACGGCGCGTGGTGATAGAGGTGCGAGTCGGGCGGGTGCTCGGCTCGTCGGGCATGTTCGATCAGGCCGCCGACTAGGGCATGTCTCCCTAGGGAGTGTCGAGAACGACCAGTTCGTGCGGCCGCTTGTTCAGCGGCTCGCAGCCGTCCTCGGTCAGCACCACGATGTCCTCGATGCGGGCTCCCCAATGTCCCGGGAAATACACGCCAGGCTCGACGCTGAACGCCATCCCCGGCCGCAGAGTCGTTGAGTTCCCGGCCACGATGTACGGCTCTTCGTGGACCGACAGTCCGATGCCGTGGCCGGTCCGGTGGATGAAGTACTCGGCGAGGCCGGCGTCGGCGAGGACCTGCCGGGCGGCAGCGTCCACGCTCTCCGCGGTCACCCCGGGCCTGGCGGCCTGGACGGCGGCGGCCTGGGCACGCTGCAGGGCGTCGTAGGCTGCGGCCACCTCGGCCGAGGGCTCGGCGAAGCAGTACGTGCGGGTGGAGTCCGAGTTGTAGCCGACGCCGACCGGACCGCCGATGTCGATGACCACGATGTCGTCGCCGGTGATCACCCGATCGGACTGCTCGTGGTGCGGGTCGGCGCCGTTCGGGCCGGAGCCGACGATGACGAATTCGGCGCCGGTGTGCCCTTCGGCGACGATCGCCGCGGTGATGTCGGCGGCGACGTCGCTCTCGGTCCGCCCAGGCCGCAGCCACTCGCCCATCCTGGCGTGCACCCGGTCGATGGCGGCGCCGGCTTCGCGGAGAGCGTCCAGTTCGGCCGCGTCCTTGATCATCCGCAGTTCACGCAGGACCGGGGTCGCGAGACGAATCGGCTCGCCGGTCCGTTCGCTGAGCGGAATCAGATGCAAGGCCGGGAGGGCGTCGCCTACGGCTAGCTTGGGGTTCTCCGGAAGTCCTTGCAGCGCAAGGTGGTACGGGTCGTCGCCGTCCACCCAGTCGAGGATCTCGACGCCCAGGTCGGCGAGTGCGGAGTCGGCGAGGGAAGCCAGCTCGAGCCGCGCGGTCACCAGATGCGCCGACCCCTCCGCGGGCACCACCAGCGCCGTGAGCCGCTCGAAGGTCTCGGCCTGCGACCCGACCAAGTACCGCAGGTCGGGCCCGGTGCCGACGACGATCGCATCGAGCCCGGCGTCGCGCGTCAGCGTCGCGGCACGGGAGAGCCGCTCGCCGTACACGGAGGAGTCGAATCGGGCGGATGCGTGAGAGCTGGCCATGCCGTCCAGCCTAGTGTGCGGTCCCGATCGTCCGCCCGGTCGTCCGTGCACCGTCCGCCCGGTCGTCCGTGCACCGTACGCCCGGGTACCGATCCGGCCAGCGGCGGAGCGGCGGCCGCACGCGGGCCGCGAGCGATGCGGATGTGACAAGGTGTGGACATGACCGGATCAGTGATGCTGCTCGACGGCGCGAGCCTGTGGTTTCGATCGTTCTACGCCCTGCCCGAGAAGATGACCTCGCCCGACGGACGGCCGGTGAACGCGGTCCGCGGATTCATCGACACCATTGCGGCGCTGGTCACCGCCCATCAACCGACACGGCTGGTGGTGTGCCTGGATCTGGACTGGCGGCCGTCGTTCCGCACCGATCTGATCCCGTCGTACAAGGCGCACCGGGTGGCCGAGGCCGGCAGCGGCGACGCGGCGGACGTCGAGGAGGTTCCCGACACGCTGACGCCGCAGGTCGCCATGATCCTCGACGTGCTCCGCTGCGCCGGCATCACCACTTCGGGCGCGGCCGGCTGCGAAGCCGACGATGTGATCGGCACGCTGGCGTTCCACGAGTCGGTCGACGACGTGCTGGTGGTCAGCGGCGATCGGGATCTGCTGCAGGTGGTCGCCGACGATCCGGTGGCGGTCCGCGTGCTGTACGTCGGGCGCGGGCTCGGAAAGGCGGAGCTGATGGGGCCTGCGGAAGTCGGCGCGAAGTACGCTCTGCCCGAAGAGCGGGCCGGAGTCGGCTACGCGGAGATGTCGATCCTGCGCGGCGACCCGTCGGACGGGCTGCCCGGCGTCAAGGGCATCGGCGACAAGACCGCGGCCAAGTTGATCACCGAGTACGGCAGTCTCGACGCCCTGGAAGAAGCTGCGCGACAGGACGATTCGAAGCTCAGCCCGCGGATCAAGAACTCGCTGGAGGCGGCGGCGGCCTATCTTGCCGCGGCACGGACCGTCGTCGCGGTGAAGACCGACGCCGACACCGTGGAGAGCTTCGACTACGACCGGCTCCCGGCCGCCCCGGCTGACGCGGCCGGGCTGGACCGGTTGGTCGAGGAACTCGGCATCGACGCGAGCGTCAAACGGCTGTCCGCGGCTCTGGACTGGTAGGCAGGCGCGACACCGGCCCCTTCGACAGGCTCAGGGGGCGGAGGGCACGCCCAGGGAGCGGACCACAGGCTCCGCGGGGGCGAGGGTCCAGAGCGCGACGACGGCCGAGAGAGATGCGCGTGATCAGTTGGTCGGGCGCGACACTTCGTAGGTGCCGCTGTCGTCCTTGATCGTGACGGTGACGTGCTTGTTCTGGCCCTCGACCTTCAGCGAGCACGTGAACGTGTGACCGGCCTTCACTTCCTGGCCCGAGGGGCACTGAACGTCCTTGACGTTCTTCAGATTGTAGCCCTCGGTCGGGTTCGCGGCGGTCAGAACCTTGACCACGCCCTGCTCGACGGCGTCCTGCGACAGCGTCTTGCCGGCCCATCCCGGCCACAGGAACGCGGTGATCAGCACGATCGCCGCGATCACCACCACGCCGATCACACCGAAGATCACAAACTTGATCTTCGACGACTGGCCCGCAGCGTCGCCGGCGGGCTGGTTGTACTGGCCCTGGTCGAACGGCTGCTGCCCGAACTGGGCCGGATTCTGCTGACCGAACTGGTCGAACGGCTGCTGCCCGAACTGCTGCTGCGCGATCGGCGTCTGCTGGCCGAACTGCGACTGGCCGGGTACCTGGGCGCCGGGCTGATCGGGGCCGCCGTGGTAGGTCTGCGTCGCATTGCCCGGAGCGCCGAACGCGCCCGACTGCGGCGCCCCCTGGGGAGCTCCGTACTGCGGGGCGCCGTAACCCTGATTCTGCGGTGCGGCGTACGGGTTCTGGCCCGGGACGCCGAACTGCTGGCCCGGAGCCGGCTGACCCGGGACGCCGAACTGCTGGCCGGGGACCGGCTGGCCCGGGACGCCGTACTGCGGAGCGCCGCCCGGCTGAGGTGCGCCGGGGAACTGCTGCCCCTGCGGCGTGCCGTACTGAACCGTCTGAGTCTGGTCCGCCGAGGCGTCGGCGGCAGCGGGCGCGCCTGCCTGCGCGCTCGCCGGCTGCTGCGGCGCGGCCTGCGCGGCGTCGTCGGTGGTGCTCGCAGCCGGGGTGGCTTCGGCCTTGGGGGTGCTGATCTGCGTGGTCGCTTCGCCCACTGCGGGAGTGGGGGCGGGCGTGTCGGGGCGCGTCACACCGGCGTCGGTCGGCCGCTCGTCGGGACCGGGTGCCTGCGGATCGTTAGGCGTCGTCATCTCGTATTTCTCCCGTCGGAACACTGCGTCGTCACGTTACCCCACACCCTTCACTCCAGTTCGGATGCGACCACCCCGCGCCGGAGGCTCTTCACGGCACGACGTGCGGTATGCGCCAACGGCATGGCCGGGTCGACGCTGCTGCGGATCTGCTCCAGCAAGTCGATGACCTGGCGATTCCACCGCACGAAGTCGCCCGGCGACAGCAACTGGCCGCCCGCGGCGGCCGCGGTCAGAGCCTCGGCGAGGGATCGGCCCGACGCCCACGCGGAGACCGCGCCGCAGAATCCGGTGTCGGGTTCGCGTGTATGAATGACATCGGTCGCGTCCGGCGACGCCGAATGGCGTGCCTGCACGGCGTTGGTCGCCTCCCAGACCTCCAGCGTCGCGGTCAGCGCATCGCGCAGTGCCCGGTTGCCCGGCATCGCGTCGACTCCCCCGTAACTGTCCCGGCGCGACTCGTAGACCATCGACGACACGACCGCCGCGAGCTCGGCGGGATTCAGCCGATCCCAGATCCCGGCCCGGATGCATTCGGCGACCAGCAGGTCGCTTTCACAGTAGATCCGGCGCAACACGGCCCCGGTCGGCGTGACCTCCAGATCCCGGACGCCGTCGATCGTGGTCTCGGCGAGGTATCCGAGCTCGGTCAGGATGCCGGTGATGTTGTCGAAGTCGTTCTGCAGCTTGGACGTTCGGGTGGTGACGGACCGCTCCAGCGCGACGATCTCGCGGAGCAGCCGGTTGCGGCGCTCGGCCAGGCGCATCAGATCGTCGATCCCGGTCAGCTTGTGCGCGGGATGGCTACGCAGCCGGTCGCGCAGTTCGCGCAGCCGCTGATCCGGACCGGACTCGGCCTTCTTCTTGGTGCGACGGCCGATCGGCCGGGTGATCCCGGTGGCGCGCAGTGCGTCGGCCAGCTCGCGGCGGCCCCGGCCGCTGCGCCGGTCCGCACCCTTCGGGATCCGCATGTTGCCGAGCACCTCGGGCGGATTCACGAAGTCGCGGGTGCCGACGCGGCCTGCCCACCCGTCGTCGGACAGCACCAGCGGCTTGGGGTCCAGCGGCTGCGTCGCCGGCTCCAGCACCACCGCGAGGCCGCGGTGCCTGCCGCTGCTGACGGCGATCACGTGGCCGCGTTTGAGCGTGGCGAGGTCGTCGCTGACCGCAGCCGAGGACTCCTGGCGCTTGACGAAGCGGGCCTCCCGCTCGTGCGCCCGGATGTCCTCGCGCAAGGTGATGTAGCCCAGGAATCCCGCGTACGGGTCATCGCCGGAGTCGTCGTCGAGCAGCGTGGCCCCGGCGTCGATGCCGTGCTTGGCGGTGCGGGCCGTGATGTCGGCGTCGAGCTTGCGCAGACTCCGCTGCGCCTGGTCCAGCTGCCGGGCCTGGCCGACCACCGAGCGATCGGTCTGGAACTGGGCGAACGACCGCCGCAACAGCTCGCGCGAGCCGTCGACGCCCAGCCGGTCGATCAGGTTGAGCGCCATGTTGTATTCGGGCGCGAATGAACTGCGCAGCGGGAAGGTGCGCGCTCCCGCGAGTCCGGCGACCCGCTCGGGGTTCACCTCCGGGGTCCAGACGACCACCGCGTGGCCTTCGACGTCGATCCCGCGACGACCCGCGCGACCGGTCAGCTGCGTGTACTCCCCCGGCGTCAGGTCGACGTGCGCCTCGCCGTTGTACTTGACCAGTCGTTCCAGGACGACGGAGCGTGCAGGCATGTTGATGCCCAGCGCCAGGGTCTCGGTCGCGAACACGGCCTTCACCAGGCCCTCGACGAACAGCTCTTCGACGGCCTGGCGGAACGCGGGCAGCAGGCCTGCGTGATGCGCGGCGAAGCCGCGGCTCAGGCCGTTGCGCCACTCGTCGACGCCGAGCACTGCCTCGTCGCCGGGCGCGAGGGCGGCCAGGTGGCGGTCGACGATGGCGTCCACCCGCACGACGTCCTGCGGCTCCAGCAGATTCAGGTCGCTGCGCAGGCACTGGGCCAGCGCGCCGTCGCACCCGGCGCGCGAGAAGATGAAGGTGATCGCGGGCAGCAGTCCCTGCTGGTCGAGCAGTGCGATCATCCGGGGCCGCGAGACACCGCCCGAGCGGCCGCCGCGTCGCCGGTCACGGCCGCGGTAGCCGCCGCCGTCGTCCTCGGTGAGCAGCCGGTGCTTGAGGTAGCGCGACAGCTCGCCGTTGACGCGCCGCTTGCCGCCCGGCTCGGTGCGCCGGTCGAACAGCTCGAAGATCCGGTTGCCGACCAGCATGTGCTGGTGCAGCGGCACCGGCCGATGATCGTCGACGATGACGTCGGTGTCGCCGCGGACGGCGGTGATCCAGTCGCCGAACTCCTCGGCGTTGCTGACCGTCGCCGACAGGCTCACCACCGACACCGACGGATCCAGGCCCAGGATCACCTCCTCCCACACCGCGCCGCGGAAGCGGTCGGCCAGGAAGTGGACCTCGTCCATCACCACGTGCGAGAGCCCGTCCAGCGCCGGAGAGTCGGCGTAGATCATGTTGCGGAGCACCTCGGTGGTCATCACCACCACGGGCGCCGACGAGTTGATCGAGTTGTCGCCGGTCAGCAGACCGACGTTCTCCGCGCCGTGCGCGTCGACCAGGTCGTGGAACTTCTGATTGCTCAGCGCCTTGATCGGCGTCGTGTAGAAGCATTTGCTGCCCTGGGTGAGGGCGAGATAGACGGCGAATTCGCCGACGACGGTCTTGCCGGCGCCGGTGGGCGCACAGACCAATACGCCGCGCTCGTCTTCGAGTGCGGCGGCGGCCTCGGCCTGGAAGCCGTCCAGGGCGAAACTCAGGGTGCCGGCGAACCGGCGGAGGATCGGTCCGGACGCGGCGGGTGCGTGGGCGGCCGCATCGGGAACGGAAGAGTCCGGAGAGTGTGTCATCCCCTACAGAATCTCATCGAACGCCCCGGAGTGGCGAACGGATTCTCGGGACTTGCCCGCCGCGATGGGCGACGGGGAGCCGACCGGCTCGGGACGGCTGATCGGGCCGGCGGTCTCGGAGTCGCGCGACGTCGACAGCGGCGACGCCTGATCGTCGGACAGCGCGGACCACTGCGACTCGCGGCGGGCCTTGCGGCCGTCGTGGAACCGGGCGATCTGGATCGCCATCTCCAGCAGCACGGTCAGCGCGAGCGCGAGCGCGAGCATGCTGAACGGATCCTGGCCGGGTGTGACCACCGCGGCGAACAGGAACATCGTGAAGATGAGTCCGCGGCGCCACTTCTTCAACCGCTGGTAGCTGAGCACCCCGACCAGGTTGAGGGCGACGATCAGCAGCGGCAGCTCGAAGCTCACGCCGAACAGCACCAGCAGGTGCAGCATGAAGCCGAAATAGTCTTTGCCCGCGAGAAGCGTCACCTGCGCGTCGCCGCCGACGGTCAGCAGGAAGCTGAACGCCTTGCTGACGATGAGGTACGCGATGACGGCGCCGGCGACGAACAACGTGGCGGCCGCGGCGACGAAGCCGGCTCCGTAGCGTCGTTCCTTCTTGTGGAGGGCCGGAACGATGAACTGCCAGAGCTGGAAGAACCACACCGGACAGGCCAGCACCACGCCGGCCGTCAGGGCGACCTGCATGCGGAACATGAACTGGTCGAAAAGTCCGGTGGCGATGAGCTTGCAGCCGCCGTCGTGGGTCACGTCGGCGCGCATGGTCGACGGCAGATCGCAGTACGGACGCGTGATGAGCGTGCTCAGCGATTCGAGCGGACCGACACCGTGGGAGAACCAGACGAAGCCGACGATGGTGGTCAGGCCGATGGCGACCAGCGACAGCACCAGCCGATAGCGGAGTTCGTAGAGGTGCTCGGTCAACGGCATCGAGCCGTCGGGATTGACTTTGCTGCGACGCTGACGAGGGTCCAGGCGTCGCAGGATCGTGGGAGCGCGCACGCGAGATTGAGGAGTGGCGGGTTACGCCGACTTCTTCTCTTCGGCGGGCGCCGGATCCGCGACCGGGGCGGCGGGCGCCGGCGTCTCACCGGAGGTGATCTCGCGAGGGGCCTCGGTCTTCGGCTTGGCCGAACCCTCGTCGCGCATCTCTTCCATCTCCGACTTCAGGATGCGCATCGAACGGCCCAGGCCACGTGCGGCGTCCGGGAGTTTGCGCGAACCGAAGAGCAGGATCACGACGATGGCCAGAACAATCCAGTGCCAGGGCGAAAGGCTACCCATTACAAACCTCCACAATCAGTTGCCCTCATGCTACCTCGCGCACCTGTGCGCCGACTATTCCCAGAGCGGCGTCTGTCAGGCCTGCGACAGGTAGCGCTCGCGGGCCGCGACCGCCCCGGCGACGACGAGTTCCTGCGCCCGGCGGGCGTCGGCGTCGTCCGAGACCAGCCGGACGCGACCGCCGAACGAGGCGAGCGTGCGGGCCAGCCACTCCGGCGAGCCGTAGGTGAGTGTGGCGCGCACCGGAACGTCCGGATCGGAGTCTGCGTCGAGCGGCTCGGCGTCGTAGTACTCCAGCAGCCAGCGTTCGGCCGGGTCGATCTCGATGATCGCGGTCGGCAGCGCGGTGTTGCGGCGCGGCTGGCCGGGCGGCGCGGCGGCGGCCTCAGCGGGCGGCCGGGCGGCGTCGTCGAGCACCTCGGCCGACTCGACGCGGTCGAACCGAACAGGCGCACGCCCTCGGAGCGGCGGCACCAGGCCTCCAGATAGCTGTGGCC
>JASGFV010000089.1:0-12803 GCA_047605365.1 Gordonia sp. (in: high G+C Gram-positive bacteria) | reverse complement strand
GCGCCGAGCCGTACACGTTCGACGTCGACGTGCCCGGCCTGACGCATCTGCGAGTGCTGCGGTCACCGCACGCCCACGCTCGCATCGTCGCGATCGACACCTCCGCCGCGGAGGCCGTCGAGGGCGTCGAGCTGGTGCTGACCCACCGCAACGTGTCCACGCCGCGCTTCTCCACGGCCCGCCACGAGTTCCGCACCGACGACCCTGACGACACCCTGGTCTTCGACCCGGTGGTCCGGTTCCGCGGCCAGCGCGTGGCGGCGGTGATCGCCCGCGACGCCGGGACCGCGGAACTCGCGACCCGGCTGATCGAGGTGCGCTACGAACTGCTCGACGCGGTCTTCGATCCGGAGGAGTCGCGGGCCCCGGGTGCACCCGTCCTGCATCCGGATCTCTCGGAGGCCGACCGGGTCGCCGACGCGCAGCGCAATGTGATCGCGGCGATGCACGACGGCTACGGCGGCGACGTCGAGGCAGCGCTCGCGGCGTCCGACGTGGTGGTCGAGGGACAGTGGCGTACCGCGCGGGTGTCGCACGCCCAGCTCGAGACGCACGGCACGCTCGGATGGCTCGACGACGACGGCCGGCTCACCCTGCGGTCCAGCACCCAGGTGCCGTTCCTGGTGCGCGACGAGCTGGCCTACCTTCTGGACCTGCCGAAAGAGAAGATCCGGGTGCTGACGGCACGGGTCGGCGGCGGCTTCGGCGGCAAGCAGGAGTTGATCACCGAGGATCTGGTGGCCATCGCGGTGCTGCGGACCGGACGGCCGGTCGCCTACGAGATGACGCGCACCGAGGAACTGACCGCCACCAACTTCAGGCACCCGTTTCGCGTGAAGGTCCGACTGGGCGCGACCTCCGACGGCCGGCTCACCGCCATGCATCTCGATGTGCTCACCGACGCGGGCGCTTACGGTAACCATTCGCCGGGAGTGATGTTCCACGGCTGCGCGGAGTCGGTGTCGGTGTACCGCTGCCCGGTGCGACGGGTCGACGCCGAGACGGTCTACACCAACAATCCGCCGTCGGGAGCCTTCCGCGGCTACGGTCTCGGTCAGGTGATCTTCGCGGTCGAGTCGGCGATGGACGAACTGTCGATCCGGCTCGGCGTCGACCCTTTCACGCTGCGCCGGCGGAACATGGTCGCCGACGGCGATCCATTGCTGATCGCTCACCCGGAACCCGAAGCGGATCTGATCTACGGCAGTTACGGCCTGGACCAGTGCCTGGACGCCGTGCAGACCGGACTCGCCGAGTCGACGACGCCGATTCCGCCCGGCGACGGGTGGCGGGTCGGTGAGGGCGTCGCGCTGTCGGCGATCGCCACGATGGCCCCGCGCGGCCACTTCGCGCGGGCGACGGTCGCCGTCGACGACGACGGCGTCTATCACGTCGGCGTCGGCACCGCCGAGTTCGGCAACGGCACCACCACCGTCCACGTGCAGCTGACCGCCACCGCGCTGAACACCACCCCGGACCGGGTGCGGCTGCATCACGGCGACACCGACGCGGCGTCGCACGACACCGGCGCGTTCGCCTCCGCGGGCACCACGGTGGCGGGAAAGGCGGTGCACGCCGCGGCGTGCGAACTGCGCGCGGTCCTGCTCACCGCCGCCACGACGCTGACCGGCGACGACGCGCCGACCCTGGAGGCCGACGGCGTCCGCGCCGGGGGCCGGCTGATCGGCTTCGGCACGCTGCGCCGCGTCGTCGACACGGCGAACCGGACGGGTGAGCGGATCGTCGCCGCGGGCGCCGAAGACGGCGACCTGCGGTCCATCGCGTTCAACGTGCAGGGCTTCCGGGTGGCCGTCGACGTCGAGACCGGAACTGTCCGCATCCTCGACTCGGTTCACGGCGCGGACGCCGGGACCGTCGTCAATCCGGCGCAGTGCCGCGGGCAGATCGAGGGCGGCGTCGCCCAGGGCATCGGCTCGGCGCTGTACGAGGAGATCATGCTCGACGGTGCGGGCCGGGTGCTGACCCCTGTCTTCCGCACCTACCGCGTACCGCAGATGGCCGACGTCCCGGAGACGCGGATCCACTTCGCCGACACGCACGACAGCCTCGGCCCGTACGGGGCCAAGTCGATGAGCGAGTCCCCGTACAACCCGATCGCCCCGGCGCTGGCCAATGCGATCGCCCGCGCGATCGGTGTCCGGCCCCACGAACTGCCGATGTCCCGAGACCGCGTGTGGCGTCTCGCCCGCGGCGCCCCCGACCCGAACTCTCCCGACCCAGCCATATCCGACCTGAGGAGTACCCGATGACCACCGCGAACACCGAAGAGGCCGTGGCGGCCCCACCGAAACCGCCGCATCCCGTCGACCAGGTGCCGGCCGTCCCGAAGCTGCTGACCTACGGCTTCCAGCACGTCGCCGCGTTCTACGCCGGTGCGGTGATCGTGCCGATCATCATCGGCGGCGCGCTCGGCGTGTCCGGGGCCGACATGATCAAGCTCATCCAGGCCGACCTGTTGACCTGCGGTATCGCCTCGCTCCTGCAGGCGGTCGGCATCCGGATCGGCAAGTTCCGGATCGGTGTCCAGCTGCCGCTGCTGCAGGGCGTCGCCTTCGCGGGCGTCGCGCCGCTGATCGCGATCGGCAATGCCCACGGCGGCGGCTCGGCGTCGCTGCCGTACATCTTCGGCGCGGTGATCGTCGCCGGCATCATCTTCTTCCTGATCGCCCCGCTCATCGCCAGAGCCGTGAAGTTCTTCCCGCCGGTCGTCACCGGCACCGTCCTCACGCTGATCGGCGTGACGCTGATGCCGGTCGCCGCCAACCACGCGATCGGCGGGCAGCTCGGGCTGCCCGGCTTCGACTTCTCCTACAGCGTGATGGGCGCGTCGCCCGGCGGGCACGGCGAGCCGTCGAGCCCGACGAACTTCTACTTCGCGGTCGGCACCATCATCTTCATCCTGCTGCTCCAGCGCTTCTTCACGGGCTTCCTCGCGACGATCGCCGTGCTCCTCGGACTGGCCGGCGGCTCGGCGGTCTGGTTCCTCACCCAGGACACCGATTTCACGCCGGTGAAGGACGCCGGCTGGTTCTGGTTCTCCAGCCCGTTCCACTACGGAATGCCGCACGTCACCGTCTCCGGCGTGGTGCTGGTGCTGCTGGTCATGATGATCACCGCGGTCGAGACGGTCGGCAGCCTCTACGCCACCGCTGACATCGTGGGCAAGGGCATCGTCCGCGACGACGTGACGGCGGCGCTGCGCGCCGACGGCGTGTCGACCGCGATCGGCGGCAGCATGGGTTCGTTCCCGTACACGTGCTTCGCCGAGAACATCGGCCTGGTGCGGGTGACCGGTGTGAAAAGCCGGTGGATCGTGGCGACGGCGGCGGTCATCATGATGATCCTCGGCCTGTTCCCGAAGGCCGCCGCGGTGGTCTCGATGATCCCCGAGCCGGTGCTCGGCGGTGCGGCGCTGATGCTGTTCGCCGCTGTCGCCGTGGTGGGCATCCAGCTGCTCGGCGGCGTCGACTTCAATGATCACCGCAACCTCATCGTCGCGGGCACCGGTATCGCGATGGGTATGTACGTGATGGCCTTCCCGGGTGTCACCGACGCCGTGCCGTCGTGGCTGACCTGGTACTTCTCCGGCGGCATCGCCGCGGGCGCCTTCACCGCGATCCTGCTGAACCTGGTCTTCTTCCACATCGGCCGGGACCGCGGACCGGCGGTCGCCGTCGACGGCGAGGGCGACCTGATCCACCTCGACGAGATCAACGCGATGGACCGGAAGGACTTCGGCGACACCTTCGCCACCGTCGTCCAGGGACAGACCTGGGCGCTCGACGCGGTGTACGCGCTGCGGCCCTTCGGGTCGCCGATGGAGCTGGGCGAGGCCTTCCAGGACGCTCTGCTGACTGCCACGCCAGAAGAGCAGGACGCTCTGATCAACGCCTATCCCGATTTCGGCTCCGCCGATCCGGCGGTGCGCGACGAGGCGTTCGCCAGCATCAGCCCGGTCTTCGGCCGGCCCTCCGATCACGAGCACTCCGAGCTGATCGAGGTCGCCCGGGCGCACGACGACAAGTTCGGCTTCCCGCTGATCATCTCCGAGCGCGACGACGCCAGCTACGCCCAGATGCTCTCGTCGTACTGGGCCCGGATGGACAACTCGGCGTCGGCCGAGCGTCAGGAGACGCTGATCGAGGTGTCGAAGATCTTCAACCACCGGTTCAACGAGCTGGTCGCCGATGCGAATCCCATCTCCAGCGCCCGATTCCAGCGATACACCGAGGTACCGCAATGACCGCCCACGACATCACGACGGCCGTCCCGACGACGGCCGCGGCGGACGACGCCCACTGGCTCGCCGAGGCGATCGAACTGGCCACGGCCAGCGTCGCCGAGGGCGGCGGACCGTTCGGCGCGGTGATCGTCGCCGACGGGATGCGGGTGTCGACCGGTCAGAATCGCGTGACGCGCGACAATGACCCGACCGCTCACGCCGAGGTCACCGCGATCCGCGAGGCGTGTCGGGGGATCGGCGACTTCTCGCTCGCCGGGCACACGCTCTACACCTCGTGCGAGCCGTGTCCGCTGTGCCTGTCGGCGGCGCTGTGGGCGCGGGTCGACCGCGTGGTGTTCGCCGCCGACCGCGACGACGCGGCGCGCGGCGGGTTCGACGACCGTGAGTTCTACGAGTTGTTCGCCCGGCCGCGCTCGGAGTGGTCGATGACGATCGATCCGTTGCGGCCGGACAACGCCTTCGCGCCGTTCGCGGCGTGGAACGCCGAGGTCTCCCGTGTCCGCTATTGAGCGTGACACCGAGGGCGTCCGGCGACTGCTGGAGGTGATCGCCGACGACGTCGTCCCGCTGACCCGGGACGGCGTCGCCGCCGGCAACAAGCTGTTCGGCGCGGCGATCGTCCGCAAGGACGATCTGCGCACGGTCATCGCGGCCACCAACGACGAGACGGCCTGTCCGCTGTGGCACGGGGAGATCCACGCGATCAAGAAGTTCTACGAGCTGGCGCAGCGTCCCGATCCGAAGGAGTGCCTGCTCCTGGCCACGCACGAGCCCTGCTCACTGTGCCTGTCCGGGATCGCCTGGGCGGGATTCGACCAGTTCGCGTACCTGTTCAGCCATCAGGACTCGGCGTCGTCGTTCGCGATCCCGTACGACATCGCGATCCTGCGGGAGGTGTATGCGGTGCCCGATCCGGACCGCACGGCTCCGGCCGCGGACCGGGACCTGTACAACCGGTCGAACGCCTTCTTCACCTCGACCGATCTGATGCCGGCGGCCCGGGACGTCGCCCCGGACCGGCTCGCCGAGCTGGAGCGCACGTACGCCGAACTGTCGGCGATCTATCAGGGGCACAAGGGCTCCGGGAACATCGCGCTGGCCTGACATGCGGGAACAACTGGCGCAGGTGGAGCGATGGTGGGAAGGCGGCATGCCCGTCGGCCTGGCCACCGTCGTCTCCACGTTCTCGTCCGCGCCGATGCCGGTGGGGTCGGTCATGGCGGTCGCCGGCGACGGCCGGGTGATCGGCTCGGTGTCCGGCGGATGCGTCGAGTCGGCGGTCTACGCCGAATGCCGCGACGCGATCGAGACCGGCCGGCCGCGGACCGAACGCTACGGGGTGAGCGACGACGACGCCTTCGCTGCCGGTCTGACCTGCGGCGGCACCATCGACGTGTTCGTGCAGCGGCTCGACGCGCAGCGGTGCCCCGGCCTGGGTGAACTCACGGGGCTGGTCGCCGACGACCGTCCCGCGGCGCTGGCGACGGTCACCCGCGGCAGCGTCGGAGTCGCGCGCGGGGCGTCGATCACGATCGGGGATGACGGCGTCTGGGGAAGTACGGGCGTGCCCGCGCTCGACGCCGTGATGGTCGACGACGTGCGCGCTCTCCTGCACCACGTGGACGGCGGGGTGCGTCGTCGTTGGTCGTCACCCGATCGGGGAGCGGGCGGGGAGTGGGCCGAAGTGTTCGTGCGGGTGTTCCGCCCGCGTCCGCGGCTGCTGGTCTTCGGCGCCACCGACTTCGCGGTCGCCCTGACCGGGGCCGGGGCGTTCCTTGGGCACGACGTGACGCTGTGCGACGCGCGCCCGGTATTCGCCGCCGAGCATCGGTTCCCGGCCGCCGACCGGGTGATCCGCCGCTGGCCGCACGACTATCTGGCCGATCAGCTCGCGGCGGGCCGCATCGACGGGCGCACGGCGATCTGCGTCCTCACGCACGACGAGCGGTTCGACGTCCCGCTGCTCCGCCTGGCGCTGCGCTCCGGCCGGGCCGGATACGTCGGCGCGATGGGCTCACGCCGAACGCACGATCGGCGGATGCGGGCGCTGCGCGACGCCGGGCTCGACGACGCAGCGCTGAGTCGGCTGCGCAGCCCGATCGGCCTCGACCTGCAGGCCGGCACCCCGCAGGAGACGGCCGTGTCGATCGTCGCCGAGATCATCGCCGACCGGGAGGGCGGCTCGGGCCGCCGGCTGTCGGAGAGCGCCGGGGCCATCCATCGTCGTTCCGAATCTCAGCCGGAGGGCGTGTCCACGTCGTCGCCGGAGGCCAGATCCCCGCATTCGACGCCGTCCACCGTCCGCGCCGACAGATAGTCGCGCGCCCCGCGGTCGCCGACCGCTGACTCCGCGGCCGCCGCGAAGTGAGTCCGGCCCATCAGCACCGGGTGGCCGGGCGCACTCCGGTAGACCGCGCGGGCCAGGATGTCCGGGGATGCTCGGGCGACGAGCCGTCGCACCACGTCTGCGCCCACGTCCGGGATGTCGACCAGGTGAATCACGGCCGCGTCCGGCGCCGTGCCGCGGGCCGGGTCGTCGAGCGCGGCGAGCCCGGTCCGCAGCGAGGCGCCCATCCCGTCGGCCCAGTCGGCGGCGTGCACCACCTCGGCCTCCGGCGGAACGAGCGGCGCCGCCTGCTCGGCCGCTGCGCCCAGCACCACGACGACCCGCGTGCATCCGCCCCCGGTCAGGGCGGCGACGGCGCCGTCCAGCGCACCCGGCACGAGGGCCTTCGGGAAGCCGCGTCGTCGTCCCGCACCGGCTGCCAGTATCAGTCCGTGCACGATGGTCACCGACCGACTGTATCCGCGGGCGACGGCGCCGGCCGCGTCGTCGGCCGCGTGTGATCGCCGCCGCGTCGTCGTCGGCTGCGGGAGCGGTAGAATCGCCGCAGACCGCAGCCCCATAAGGAGAACACGAAACCATGACCGATTTGATCGGCCTGGGCATGCCGCCCGCACCGCCGCCCGTCCTGGCGCCGCGGCGCAAGACCCGGCAGATCCAGGTGGGCTCCGTGGGCGTCGGCAGCGACTTCCCGATTTCCGTGCAGTCGATGTGCACCACCAAGACGCACGACGTGAACTCGACGCTGCAGCAGATCGCGCAGCTCACCGCTTCGGGCTGCGATATGGTCCGGGTGGCCTGTCCGCGCCAGGAGGACGCCGACGCGCTGCCGGAGATCGCCCGCAAGGCCAACATCCCGGTGATCGCCGACATCCACTTCCAGCCCAAGTACATCTTCGCGGCCATCGACGCCGGGTGCGCCGCGGTCCGCGTGAACCCCGGCAACATCAAGGAGTTCGACGGCCGGGTCAAGGAGGTCGCCAAGGCGGCCGGGGCAGCCGGGATCCCGATCCGCATCGGCGTCAACGCCGGATCGCTCGACAAGCGGCTGATGGAGAAGTACGGCAAGGCCACGCCCGAAGCGCTCGTCGAGTCGGCGCTCTGGGAGGCGAGCCTGTTCGAGGAGCACGGCTTCGGCGACATCAAGATCTCGGTGAAGCACAACGACCCGGTGATCATGGTGGAGGCCTACCGCCAGCTCGCCGCGCAGTGCGACTACCCGCTGCACCTCGGCGTCACCGAGGCCGGCCCGTCGTTCCAGGGCACCATCAAGTCGGCCGTCGCGTTCGGCTCACTGCTGTCCGAGGGGATCGGCGACACCATCCGCGTCTCGCTGTCGGCCCCGCCCGCCGAGGAGATCAAGGTCGGCGACGCGATCCTGCAGTCGCTGAACCTGCGTCCCCGCAAGCTCGAGATCGTGTCGTGCCCGTCGTGCGGTCGCGCCCAGGTCGACGTGTACAAGCTGGCCAACGAGGTGACCGCCGGCCTGGAGGGCATGGAGGTCCCGCTGCGCGTCGCCGTCATGGGCTGCGTCGTGAACGGCCCCGGCGAGGCTCGCGAAGCCGATCTCGGCGTCGCCTCCGGCAACGGCCGCGGCCAGATCTTCGTCAAGGGCGAGGTGATCAAGACCGTGCCCGAAGCGCAGATCGTCGAGACTCTGATCGAAGAAGCGCTTCGTATCGCCGAGGAATCGGGGGACACTGGAGGAGGATCGCCGGTCGTCACCGTCAGTTGACACCCCGATTCGCCAAGCTTCGGGCCACCACGGCCCGATCCGTCCGGGTGCCCGGCCCCGTACGACTTCAGCGGAGGTGACCATGCTCGGACTGCTCGGCTCCAATGCCGCGAGCGGCTCGGACCGTCCCCTCGGGCGGGCGCTCGGATCGCGTGACGCGGCTGCCGTCACCCGCGCGCTCGACGTCGACCCGGTGTCGTCGTGCATGGTCGCGTCCCGGCTAGAGGCCTACGGCATGAATCCGCGATTCCTCGGCGGCGAGATGTGGACGGTGTCCGAACCCGGAGATTCGCTGTGCTTCTCGGGAGCCAACCTGATGCCGCTGTCCGGCACCGAGGACCAGATCGCGCAGTTCGCCGATCGCGCGGCGTCGACCGCTCGCCAGTGCACCTCGGTGGTGGGCCACGCGCATCTCGCCATGCCCATGTGGGAGCAGTTGGCGTCCGCGTGGGGGCCCGCGCGGGAAGTCCGCGAATGCCAGCCGCTGCTGGCCCTGCGGGGTTACCCGGAAGCGCGGATCGACTCCGAAGTCCGACTGGTGACCAACGCCGACATGGACGCCTACTATCCGGCGGCGGTGGAGATGTTCATCGGTGAGGTGGGCGTGGATCCTCGGTCCGGCGACGAAGGTCGTGCCTACCGGCGACGCCTCGCCTCGCTGATCGGTGCTCGCCGCGTGTTCGCGCGCTTCGACGGTCCGCGGGTGGTCTTCAAGGCCGAGATCGGCTCACTGTCGCGCAAGGTGGGGCAGATCCAGGGCGTGTGGGTCGATCCGGAGTACCGCGGACGCGGGCTCGGCGTATCCGGGACGGCCTCGGTGGTCGCGGCCATCGCTCGTCAGGGCCGGATTTCGAGCCTGTACGTCAACGACTTCAACGACGCCGCGCGTCACACGTACGCCCGAGTCGGGTTCGAGCAGGTCGGCACCTTCTCGACCGTCTTGGTCGACTGATCCCAACCGCTCCCTGCGCTTCGAGTCGCTCCCTGAGCCTGGCGAAGGGGCAGTTCCCGGAACTCTCAACCGTTCCCTGAGCTTGTCGAAGGGTCGACGCGCCCGGCACGCTCCGCCCGCGGCTGGGATGCACGGCCTGACCACGTCTGATCCCTATCATTTTCGTGATGATTGCCAAACGGAGCGCGAGTGCAGCGCTGGTCGTCGTGCTGCTGCTGTCGATCGCGGGGTGCACCCGCGACGACGACGGCCCGCGCGACGCCGCCGAGCGCTTCTTGAGCGCCTTCGCCGGGCACGATCCCGGTGCGGCGGCCCGGCTCACCACCGCACCCGCCACGGCCGAACCGGCCCTGTCCGGCGCCTGGCGCGATCTCGACGCCGCCAAACTCTCGGCGCGGGCCGGCCGGGTCCGGATCGACCGGGACATCGCCGACGTCGCCGTCGACTACACCTGGCAGCTCGCCGGCGGGCGCACCTGGAGCTACCCGGCGAACCTCACGATGGGGCGCAGCGACGCCGGCTGGTCGGTCCGCTGGACGTCGACCGTGATCCATCCGAACCTCGGCGCCGACCAGCGGCTGTCGCTCGCGACCTTCGGGGCGCCGCGCGCGGCGGTGAACGAGGCGGACGGCTCGGAGGTGATGGGCGACAGCTCGATCACTCAGATCCTGTTCGACGCCGAACAGGCGAACGGCGACGTCGTCGGCAATGCGGGCCGCATGGTCACGGCGCTCGGGCCGCTGGTCCCCGGGCTGTCGGTGCAGAACATCGCCGAGAAGTCGACGGCGCAGACCGATCCGCTGCCGATCGGCACCATCTCGACCGCCGACTTCGACCGGCTCCGCGATCAGCTCGCGATCCCCGGTGTGATCGCCCAGGATCAGGCGGTGCTGGTGGCCCGTGATCCGCGGTTCGCCAGTGCGCTGCTGGCACAGGTCAAGAATCACGTCGACGACGGCCGCGGCGGAAAGCCGGGCTGGCGAGTGTCTGTGCTGAATCCGAACGGCCTCGTCGCCGACGTTCTCACCGACCATCCGGCTACGCCTGCTCCCGCGGTGGCGTTGACCCTGTCACGGTCGGTGCAAGACGCCGCACAGCGGGCCGTCGACGTGATCGGTAAGCAGGCCATGCTGGTCGCGGTCCAGGCGTCGACCGGGAAGATCCTCGCCGTCGCCCAGAACGGCGCGGCCGACCGCGACGGCCTGATCGCCACGATGGGCTCGTATCCGCCGGGTTCGACGTTCAAGATGGTCACCGCGTCGGCCGGGATGTCGGCGGGAATGACTGATCCGAACGCGATTGTGCCGTGTCCGGGGGAGATCCAGATCGGGCCGCGCGTCGTCCCGAACTACGACAGGTTCTCGCTGGGCGACGTTCCGCTGCTGCGCGCGTTCGCGAACTCCTGCAACACGACGTTCGCCGACTTGGCCTCGCGGATGGGCCCGTCGGATCTGGCACACGCTGCGGCGGCGATGGGGCTCGGGGCGCACTACGGCATCGCCGGCATCGACTCGACGGCCGGTTCGGTGCCGATCGAGCCTGACCTGGTGCTCCGCTCCGAGGACGGCTTCGGGCAGGGCACGGTGCTGGCGAATCCGCTGGGCATGGCCCTGGTCGCGGCCACTGCTGCCACCGGCAAGGCTCCGGTGCCGCAGCTGATCAACGGCCGGAAGACGACCGTCGACGGCCCGCGCCCGGAGTTGAAGCCCGAAGTGTTCGCTCAGCTGCGGACCATGATGCGTGCGGTCGTCACCGAGGGCACGGCGACGACGATCGCCGGGTCGGGGCCGGTGTTCGGCAAGACCGGCGAGGCGGAGGTGAACGGCGGATCGCACGCCTGGTTCGCGGGCTTCCGCGGCGACATCGCGTTCGCGACGCTGATCGTGCTGGGCGGAGATTCGACCAATGCGGTCAACGTGACGCGCGACTTCTTCACTCTGCTGCCGCAGGGCTAGCTTTCGGCGCTTGGCAGGAGGGTCGTCGTCGGTGTTCAGGCGTCTGTTGCACGTCGGCCGAACGAATGAGTGAGGCTTTTCAGCGGTCTGGGCGAGATGGCACGGTTTTCTCAGGCGCGGAAGTGAGTGGACTGCACTCACGGAGTGCGCAGCCATCACCCACGACAGGAATCACCATGACCGCACCGAATTCTCCCGACTCCTTTCAGCCGGGCGCCGGCCCGCAGCAGGGCACTCCGGCCGCGTTCGACCAGACCGTCTTCGCACAGCAGCCGCCGCAGCAGTTCGCTCAGGTGCCGCCTCCGGGTGCGCCTGCGAATTCTGCGCCGGTGCACGGAGGGGCCCCGCAGCACGGAGCTCCCGCACAGGCCCCGCAGTACGGCGCCCCGGCACAGGCTCCGCAGTACGGTGGCCACGCGCAGGCTCCGCAGCAGGGTGCTCCGGCTCAGGGCCCGCAGTACGGTGCGCCCCAGGGACAGCCGGGCTATGCGGGTCAGCAGCCGAACCAGTTCGGCACGCCCCAGTCCGGTCCCGGCGCACCCGCGCCTGGTGCTCAGCTGCCGGGTGCACCGATGCCCGGAGCGCCCCGGCCCGGTGCGAACGACCAGGTTCGTGCGGTCCAGGACAATCTCGCACAGTTCGGCCAGAGTGTCCTCGGCGACTCCGCCGACTCGTCCGGCCGCCTGAACCCGATGGACTTCTCGGCCCGCCCGGTGCTCCTGCTGTGGGGCATGGCGGGTGCAGCGGTGCTGGTCGTGATTTCAGCGTTCCTGCCCTGGATCACCATCGGCTCTTTCACCTACTCGGGCATCAGCCGTGACGGCTCGCTGACTCTGATCTGTGCTCTGGTCGCCGGCGTCGCGGCCGTCGGATCGCTCTTCGCGTCGTCGGTCCACCCGAAGGTGCCGCTGATCGGCAGTGGCATCGCTGCCGGCATGGGTGCGATCATCTCGCTGATCGGCGTCATCGACGTCTTGGACGTCGGCAGCACCTCGAACGCGCTCGGCGGGGCAGTGGGCGTCGGCATCGGCCTGTGGACGACCCTGCTGTTCGGGCTGGTGCTGCTGGCGCTCAGTGTCGTGTCGGTGATCCTCACGCTGAAGAAGAACTGACTGCCACGGGTCGTCGACGACGTCCCGCGCGCATTGCGAGAAGGCCGCATCCGGTTCCCCGGGTGCGGTCTTCGTTCTCTGCGCGGCGAGCAACGAGGGGTGTATTGCGCTTTTCCGCAGGTAGAGCGCACGATGTGTGTCGCACCGTTGTCGCCTCGCCTCCGAGCTCACCGCCTCGCCCCGGAGCTTGCTCTGTGGGCTTCTTACTTCGCTCCCTGAGCTTGTCGATGGATCTGGCGCCCGGTTTCGCCTGCGGCTGATGCCGCAGGCGAAATTGTCAGAGGCTCGTCATGCACTCCTTCTAGAACATCGGTGCGATGATCTGAGTGGCCGTGACTTCCGTACGGAGACACGGTTCGACCAGCGTGAACATGTTCGACATTTCATTGAGGGGGCTTGATGAATGCACCTCGGCCGACTGTGAACGCCGGCGCTCTGTCG
>JASGFV010000088.1:0-12807 GCA_047605365.1 Gordonia sp. (in: high G+C Gram-positive bacteria) | reverse complement strand
GTGGTGGGCGCCGCCGCGGTCCGCGCGATGATCCGCGCGGCGATCGTCGACGCGCCGCGCAGCACCTCTGCGGCGTCGTCGGCGAACGGCGCCTCGCGCGCCTGCACCCAGATCGCGCCGAGCCACCGCCGGCCCAGATGCACCCCGACCACCATGCGCGCAGCCAGCGCAAGCTCGGGGTGCGCGGGCACCTCGACCGGCTCGGCGTGCCGCCGGATCGCGTCGTACACGCCCCACTCCCGCAGGAGCCGCAGGTAGGCGGGCGGCCCGCTGCGGCCCAGGATCGTCTGCACGCGCAGGTCGTCGGCCGTCTCGTCGGACTGCGAGTAGGCCAGCACCCGCGAGCCGGCGTCCTCGATCGACACCATGCCGCCGGTCCCGTCCGCGACCAGCGCGGCCAGCCCGAACAGGTCGGTGCCGGTCGCGTCGAGGTCGTCGTCGCCCGTCGAACGCGCGTCCCGGGCCCGGTCGATACAACCCTGGATCAGGGTCAGCAGGACGTCCCAGCGCGCTCGCCGGTCGACGATGATCAGCGCGACACCCGAACGTGCGACGTCGCGCCGCACCGCAGGCGTATCGGCGAGCTGCTTGCTGAGCACCGCGGCAGGCCGCCGGGACGCCGGGACGTCGGCGAATCCCGCGAACCACCGCTCGGCGTCGCCGGCGGTGAAACCCACCTCCAGGAGTACGTCGCCGGAGAGTCCGTCGGCGTCGTCGACCGGGTCGTCGGGCTCCACCAGAACCACCGAATCGATCGCGGCGTCGCCGTCGGGCGCGACGACGCCGCGCACCGCGGTGTCGAGCACCGCGATCAGTTCGCTCAACGGCACGCACGCCCGATCGGTCATGCCGACCAGTGTGCACCCGGTTGGTACAGATAGACGATAACGTGGTCAAATAGTTGTGAGAATGCACGACGACGAGCGGCCCGCCACACGCTGTACTAAAGCCCATGCAGCCTTCCGTCAGCACCCAGCCCGTGCCTTCCCACGCCGACGAACTCGACTCGCTGGCCTCCGACGCCCAGAACCTGGTCGAGAAGTGGCTCCGCGCCACCGCCGACGCCCACGTCAAACCGCACGCCTCGGCCGCGCGCCTGTCGGCGATCCTGCAGGACCCCAAGGGTCTGGACTTCACCGTCGGGTTCGTCGACCGCGTCATCGGCACCGAGGACACCCGCGCCGCCGCGCAGGCCCTCGACGAGCTGAGCGCCGACCTGCCCAAGGCGCTGTCGGCGCTCGACCGCGCACAGATCCGCGCCGGCGGCATCGCCGGCCGCAAGCTCCCCGACGTCGTGATCCCGACCGCCCGCCACCGCATGCGGTCGATGGTCGGGCACATGATCGTCGACGCCCGCGAACGCCCGTTCCGCAAGACCGTCACGCGCCTGCGCAGCGACGGCAACCGGCTCAACATCAACCCGCTCGGCGAGGCCGTCCTCGGCGACGGCGAGGCCACCAACCACCTCAACGACGCTGCCGGGCTGCTGCACCGCGACGACGTCGACTACGTGTCGATCAAGGTCAGCTCGGTCGCCTCGCAGATCTCGATGTGGGGCTTCGAAGAGACCGTCGAGTACGTCGTGGACCGGCTGGCGCCGATGTACCTGGCAGCCGCCCAGGCCGACACCGCCGGCTCGCGCAAGTTCATCAACCTCGACATGGAGGAGTACCGAGACCTGCGACTGACCATCGAGGTCTTCACCCGCCTGCTGTCCATGCCGGAACTGAAGAACTTCGAAGCCGGCATCGTGCTGCAGGCCTACCTGCCCGACGCCCTCGGCGCCATGCAGCAGCTCTCCGAGTTCGCCTCCGCGCGCGTCGCCGACGGCGGTGCGGGCATCAAGGTCCGCCTGGTCAAGGGCGCGAACCTGGCGATGGAACGCGTGCACGCCGAAGTCGCCGGCTGGCCGCTGGTGACGTGCGAGTCCAAGGCCGCCACCGACGCCAACTACAAACTGGTGCTGCACTGGGCATTCACCCGCGAGCATCTGGCCGGGCTGCGCATCGGCGTGGCCGGGCACAACCTCTTCGACATCGCCTTCGCGCACCTGCTCTCGGAGACGCGCGGCGTCACCGATCGCATCGAGTTCGAGATGCTGCAGGGCATGGCCTCCGAGCAAGCCGACGTGATCAGCCGCGACGTCGGGCAGCTGCTGCTCTACGTCCCGACCGTCAAGCCGCAGGAGTTCGACGTCGCGATCTCGTACCTGGTGCGCCGCCTGGAGGAGAACGCCGCCAGCGAGAACTTCATGTCCGGCATCTTCGAGCTGACCCCCGGCGGCGAGATCTTCCGCCGGGAGGCCGACCGCTTCCACACCGCCGTCGACCTGCTCCGCACCCGTCTCGACGAGGCGGGCCACACCCCGCCGCCGCCGCGCGACACCCAGAACCGTCTCGCCGAGGCCGAGCCCTCGGACGTCGCCGCCGACGCCGCGCACCTCCCCGCATTCCACAACGAGCCCGACACCAACCCCGCACTGGAGGCCAACCAGCGCTGGGCGAAGGCCGCACTCGAACGCGCCGTCGCCCCCGGCTGGCTCGACGGCCTGCCGCTGCCCGCGCCCCTGACCGAGGACGATGTCGATGCGCTTGTCGAGACCGCCCGGACCGCCGCCGTCGAATGGTCGGCCCGCCCGGCCGCCGAGCGCGCCGCACTGCTCTACAAGGCTGCGGATCTGCTGGCTCAGCGTCGCGGGGAGCTGGTGTCGATCGTCGCGGCCGAGGTCGGCAAGGCCGTCGAGCAGTCCGACCCGGAGATCTCCGAGGCCATCGACTTCGCCCGGTACTACGCGCACCGCGCCCTCGAACTCGACACCGACGAGCTGGCGCAGTTCGCCCCGGACCGCGTCGTCGTGGTGACCCCGCCGTGGAACTTCCCGCTGGCCATCCCGGCCGGCGGCACCTTCGCCGCGCTCGCCGCGGGCGCCGCCGTGATCCACAAGCCGTCGGCTCCGACGCCGCACTGCTCCATGGCGATCCTCGAAGCCCTGTGGGACGCGGGCGTACCACGCGAAGTCTGCCACGGCGTCTTCCCCGACGAAGGACCCGCGGGCAAGAAGCTGATCAGCCACCCCGACGTCGACCGCGTCATCCTGACCGGGGCCTCGGACACCGCTTCGCTCTTCTCGTCGTGGCGCTCGGACCTGCGGATCAACGCCGAGACCTCCGGCAAGAACGCCCTCATCGTGACCCCGGCCGCCGACCGCGACCTGGCGATCGCCGACCTGGTGCACAGCGCCTTCGGACATGCCGGCCAGAAGTGCTCGGCCGCCTCGCTCGGCATTCTCGTCGGCAGCGTCTACGACTCGCAGCGCTTCCGCAAGCAGCTGGTCGACGCCGCGTCGTCACTGGTCGTGGACTGGCCGTCGAACGCCTCGGCCACCGTCGGACCGCTCACCGAGGCCCCCAGCGACAAGCTGACCCGAGCCCTGACCACCCTGGAGCCGGGCGAGAAGTGGCTGCTGAAGCCGCGCCGGCTCGACGACACCGGCCGCCTGTGGTCGCCGGGCGTCAAGGACGGCGTCAAGCCGGGCTCGTTCTTCCACCTGACCGAGTGCTTCGGACCGGTGCTGGGGCTGATGCGCGCCGACGACCTCGACACCGCGATCGAACTGCAGAACGCCACCGACTTCGGTCTGACCGCGGGCCTGCATTCGCTGGAGGCCGCCGACGTCCGCACCTGGCTCGACCGGGTCCAGGCGGGCAACCTGTACGTCAACCGCGGCATCACCGGCGCCATCGTCCGCCGCCAGCCGTTCGGCGGCTGGAAGCGGTCCTCGGTCGGGCTCGGATCCAAGGCCGGCGGCCCCAACTACCTGATGCTGTTCGGCCGCTGGACCGACCGCGACGGCGTGCCCGGCGTGGTGGCCGGCACCCCGAAGCTGCCGGAGGTCGCGGCCTTCCTGAAGTCGCTGAGCAGCGACGATCTGGTCGACGCCGAAGCCGCCGCCTGGCTCGGCGCCGCCGCGAACGACGACGACCGCGCCTGGCGCGTCGAGTTCGGGGCCCCGCGTGACGAGACCGGGTTGCAGAGCGAAGCCAACATCTTCCGCTACCGGCCGACCTCGGTGGTACTGCGCGTGGCCCCCGACGCAACCGCCGCGCAGACTGCGCGTGTCCTGATCGCCGCCCATCGGGCCGGCGCCTCGGTCACGATCTCGTGTTCGCCGGAGGTCGGCGAGACCGTCGCGGGTGCACTCGAGGCCGCCACCCGACTCGGCTTCTCGATCGCCGACCGTCGCACCGACGGCGAGTTCAACCGGGCACTGGCCGACGGCGCGTACGACGACGGCGTCGGCGCACGGGTTCGGTTCGCCGGCAGCCCGGGCGACGACGTCTTCGCGCGGATGACCGGCCGCCCCGAAGTGGCACTGCTCGACGATCCGATCACTGCCTCGGGTCGGGTGGAGCTGCGCTACTGGCTGCACGAGCAGTCCGTCTCGATGACGCTGCACCGCTTCGGCAACCCCGACCCCGCGTTCCACACGCTGGCGAAGGAGCTGACAGAGATCCGCTAGTCGGCTCTGCCAGACTCTGAGGAAGTGGGCGTTGTGCGCCCACTTCCTCAGAGTCTGGCAGCTGGGGTGGGACCGAGGGATCCAGCTCTACGCCGGAACCGCGCGCTGCTCCGGCCCGTCGTACGCCGACAGCGGCCGGATCAACGCGTTCGAACGCGTCTGCTCGACGATGTGCGCAGTCCAGCCGGTGATGCGACTCATCACGAAGATGGGCGTGAACATCGGAATGTCGAAGCCCATCAGGAAGTACGCGGGTCCGGTCGGGAAGTCGAGGTTCGGCTTGATCCCAGTGCGCCCGTCCATCGTCTCGGCGAGCTCGCGGTAGATCTCCAGCCATTTGCCCTCGCCGACGTGGGCGGAGACCTTCTGAAGAGCCTTGTACATGGTCGGGACGCGGGAGTCGCCGTTCTTGTAGACGCGGTGCCCGAAGCCCATCACCTTCTCCTTGGCGTCGAGCTTGGCGGTGAGCCAGTCCTTCGCGCGCTCGGGGCGATCGATCTCGATCATGTCGTACATGACCGCCTCGTTGGCGCCGCCGTGCAGCGAGCCCTTGAGCGCGCCGATCGCGGCGGTCACCGCGCTGTAGATGTCCGACTGGGTCGACGTCACCACGCGCGCGGCGAACGTCGACGCGTTGAAGCTGTGCTCCGCGTACAAGATCATCGACACGTTGAACGCCTCGACGAGCTCGGGGTCCGGAACGCTTCCGAAGCACATGTTCAGGAAGTTCTCCGCGTAGCCGAGGGCGTGGTGCGGAGCGATCGGCTCCTGCCCACGACGACGACGGAAGTCCGCGGCGACGATGGTCGGCAGCACCGCGAGCATGCGCAGCCCCTTGTCGAGGTTCGCCTCCGCGGTGGGGACGTCCTCGTCGGGGTCTTCCGAGCCGAGGTAGCTGATCATCGTCCGGACGGTATCCATCGGATGGCAGTTCTCCGGGATCCGCGCCAGCACCGCCAGCGCCGACCGGTCGAGGCGCCGATTGGCCCGCTCCCGCTGCATGAACAGCGCGAGCTGCTGCGCAGTCGGCAACTCACCGTTCCAGAGCAGGTAGGCGACTTCTTCGAAGCTCTTGGTGGCTGCCAGGTCCTGCACCGCGTACCCGCGGTAGGTGAGGCTGTTGGTCTCCGGGACCACCTTCGAGACGGCCGTGGTGTCGACGACGACGCCGGCCAGACCCTTGCGGATCTCGATCGTGTCGGCGTGCTGCTGTGCGGTCATGACGGGTCTCCCACCGGTCGGGTGTAGGTGAAGATGGACGAATCGAAGTCGTTGTACTCGGAGTACTGCAGGAACTCGTACAGGCGTGCGCGGTGCTGCATGCCGTCGAGGACGCCGGCCTGCGTGCCGTCCTCGGCGATCCGCTTCAGCCCGGCCTCGACGGCGCCCATCGCCAGCCGCAGAGTGGTGACCGGATAGATCACGACGTTGTAGCCGATGGCCCGGAACTGATCGGCGGTGAACAGCTCGGACTTGCCGAACTCGGTCATGTTGGCCAGCAGCGGCACGTCGACCTCGTCGCGGAACCGCTTGAACTCGTCGAGGTCGGCCAGCGCCTCGGTGAAGATCAGGTCGGCGCCGGCCGCGGCGTACTCCTTGGCGCGGGCGATCGCCGCGTCGAGCCCCTCGACGCCGCGGGCGTCGGTCCGGGCGCAGATCACGAAGTTCTCGTCGCGACGGGCGCTGACGGCGGCTCCGAGCCGGCGGACCATCTCCGGGGCCGGAACCACCTCCTTGCCGTCGAGGTGACCGCATCGCTTCGGGTTCACCTGGTCTTCCAAGTGGCAGCCGGACAGGCCGGCGTCCTCGAGGACCGCGATGGTGCGGGCGGCACTCATCGGCTCGCCGAAACCGGTGTCGGCGTCGATCAGCGTGGGCAGATCGGTGGCTCGGGCTATCGCCCCGCCCCGGGCCGCCACCTCGGTGAGCGTCGTCAGTCCGATGTCGGGCAGACCGAGATCGGCCGACAGTGCCGCGCCGGAGACGTAGACGCCTTCGAACCCGGCGTCGGCGACGACCTTGGCGACCAGCGGAGAGAAGGCCCCCGGCCAGCGCTGCAGTTCACCGGAGGCCAGGCCGGCCCGCAGCGCCTTGCGCTTGTCGGCGTCAGTGACACCCGACGAGAACAGCGACATGACTACAGAATCCCTTCGCCGGTCGACGGCGCCTGTGCGAGCACGTCGCCCGGCACCCGCACGTTGAGCGCGCCCAGGCCGCCGGCCGGCACGTCGGCCAGACCCTCGACCAGGCTCGCGAACCGCTTCTGCTCCTCCGCGTCGATGACGCCGTCTGCCATGCGCGCGAACTTGTCCAAGTACTGCGGACGGGCGAACGGCCGGGCGCCCAACGGGTGCGCGTCGGCGACGGCCAACTCGTCGGTGATCACCTCGCCGTTCTTGAGGGTGATGACGGCGCGGGCGCCGAAGGCCTTCTCGGTCGGGTCGGTCGAGTGGTAGCGACGAGTCCACTCCGGGTCCTCGACGGTGGAGATCTTCTTCCACAGCTCGACGGTGTCCGGGCGGCCGGCGCGCTCGGGCGCGTACGACTTCTCGTGATCCCAGTCGCCGTCCTGCAGGGCGACGGCGAAGATGTACATGACCGAGTGGTCGAGGGTCTCGCGGCTCGCCTCGGGGTCGAACTTCTGCGGGTCGCCCGAGCCGGTCCCGATCACGTAGTGGGTGTGGTGACTGGTGTGCAGCACGATCGACTCGACCTCCGCGGTGTCGCCGACTCGCTCGCGCATCCGGCGCGCCAGGTCGATCGGGGCCTGGCTCTGGTACTCGGCCGAGTGCTCCTTGGTGTAGCTGTCGAGGATCGCGCGCTTGGGCTCGTCCGGGCCGGGCAGCGGCACGGTGTAGCCGGCCTCGGGTCCGCCGAGCAGCCAGGCGATCACCCCGTCTTCGCCCTCCCAGATGGGCGACGGCGCGCCCTCGCCGCGCATCGCGCGATCGACGGCCTCGACGGCGATCTTGCCGGCGTGAGCCGGGGCGTAGGCCTTCCAACTGGAGATGGCGCCCTTGCGCGACTGCCGGGTGGCGGTCGTCAGGTGCAGCGCCTGGCCGACGGCCTGGTAGATGGTGTCCAGGTCCAGGCCGAGCATGGTGCCCAGCCCGGCTGCGATCGACGGGCCGAGGTGGGCCACGTGATCGATCTTGTGCTCGTGCAGGCACATGCCCCGGACCAGGTCGATCTGAATCTCGTAGGCGGTGGCCAGGCCGCGGATCAGGTCGTGCCCGCTGGCGCCGACGCGCTGGCCGACGGCGACCAGCGCCGGGATGTTGTCGCCGGGGTGCGAGTACTCGGCGGCCAGAAACGTGTCGTGGAAGTCCAGCTCGCGGACCGCGACGCCGTTGGCCCACGCCGCCCATTCCGGGGCGTACGTGCCGTCGACGCCGAACACGCCGGCCCCCTGTGCCAACGGACGGGTCTGCGCCTGGCGACGGGCCGTGGTGACCGGGCGGCGGATCACCGACGCGGCGCTCACCGCGGCGTTGTCGATGATGCGGTTGAGAATCATCTCCTGGGTGTCTGCGGGCACCTCGACCGGATCGACGGCGACCTGGGCGATCTTGTACGCCAGGTGCTCGGTGACCGGGAAGTCGTCGGAACTGCGTCGGGTGCGGACCTCGTGATTGATCATGTTCGCACCGTACGCAGTCGACAACGACGAGCAAAAGACCTTGCAAATGCGTATTTCTGTGTAATTTTCCAGACACTTCTGCGAATGTTGCGAATGCTTGGTGGAGGTAAGCTGAACCCCATGGCGAGGACATACGTGGGACCGCGGCTGCGGCGACTCCGCGACGAACGCGGCCTGTCGCAGGCCGCTTTGGCCCGCCGCCTGGACCTCTCCACGAGCTACGTGAACCAGCTCGAGAACGACCAGCGGCCGGTCACCGTGCCGGTGCTCCTCGGGCTGACGCGCGAGTTCGACCTGCCCCCGGACTACTTCGCCGGCGACGGCGACGCCCGGCTCACCGCCGACCTCGCCGACGTCCTGATGACCGCGGGCGACGACGGGGTCTCGCAGAGCGAAGTGGCCGAGCTGGTGTCCCGGATGCCGGGCGTCGGCCGCACCCTCGTCGGCCTGCACCGCAGACTGGCCGCGGCGACCTCCGAACTCGAGACGTACCGCGCACGAGTCTCCGCGCCGACCCCCGCCGAGCACACCCCCTCCGCGCCGTTCGAACAGGTCCGCGACTACTTCTACGACCGCCGGAACTACATCGCCGAACTCGAGAGCGCCGCCGAGGCGATGTTCGCCGAGTACCGGCTGCACGTCGGCGGCCTGGACCTGCAGCTGGCCAGGGTCCTCGACGAGCATTTCGGGATCGGCGTGCAGATCGTCGAGACGCCGCCCGGTGACCCCGGCTCGGCGGTGCCCAAGCGCCGATACGACGCCTCCACCCGCACGCTCTTCCTGGCCCGCCGGCTCACCACCGGCCAGCGCGCCTTCCAGCTCGCCACCCAGCTGGGTCTGCTCGCCCTCCCGGAGCTGATCGACGACCTGGTCGACGGCCTGCTGGACCCCGGTTCAGTCCCGGTCGCCCGCACCGGACTGGCCAACTACTTCGCCGGCGCGCTGCTGCTGCCGTACACGCAGTTCGTCGACGCGGCCCGCACCCTCAAATACGACGTCGACCTGCTCAGCCGCAACTTCGAGGTCGGCTTCGAAACCGTCTGCCACCGGCTCTCTACGCTGCAGCGGCCCGGCAATCGCGGCATCCCGTTCATCTTCGTCCGCGTCGACAAGGCCGGAAACATCTCGAAGCGGCAGTCGGCCACCGCGTTCCACTTCTCCCGGGTCGGCGGCAGCTGTCCCCTGTGGGTGGTGCACGACGCCTTCTCGGTGCCCGGCCGCATCCACACCCAGGTCTCCGAGATGCCCGACGGCCGCAGCTACTTCTGGCTCGCCCGCACCACCGATCCCGCGCCCGGCGGCCACCTCGCGACCGCGTCGACCTTCGCCGTGGGCCTGGGCTGCGATCTGGCACACGCCGACCAGCTGGTCTATTCGACGGGCGTGGATCTGGCGGAACCGCGCACTGTCGTGCCTATCGGGGCCGGCTGCAAGGTGTGCCCGCGGGAGGCCTGCCCGCAGCGCGCCTTCCCTCTGATCGGGCATGCGGTCCGGCACGACGAGACGGTCAGCGCCGCAGCCCCGTATCAGCCGGTGCTCTAGAGCTCCCCGACGCCGGGAGCGCGGTGCCTGCGCCAGTAGCGCTCGTCGAGGCGGTTGCGCACTCCGCCCACCACCACCGGAGTGACGATGACGAGGAAGAAGAGCGATCCGCCGAGTCTGAGCAGGCCCTGGTTGCGGTTGGTCACACGCTGTTCGTCGACCGTCCGGCCCCGCGGGACGGCCTGCGAGTCCGCGGGAATCAGTCGCTCGTGATAGTTCTTCGACCAAATCGACTGGCTCGACTCGCAGCGGTCGCCGGACTGCATCGTCGTCGAATCGCACTGCGTGGGACGAACGAAGAAGTCCACCGCCAGTCCGCCGGCGAGCGCTGCGAACACCAGGCAGCCGACGACCACCCAGAGTCCCGTCCGGTCACGGCTGGGCGGCGGCCCCTGCGTGCGGCGGTTCCACTGGTGGCGAGTCACGCCCCGATGATGTCAGACGGGGATGCGCGAACCGAGAACGACGACGTGTTCGCGCGGCAGCCGGAAGTGGTCGCTGGCGTCGGCGGCGACGTGGGCGCTGGCGAGGAACAGCCGCTTGCGCCACGCGGCCAGCCCCGGATTCGAGCTGATCCGCAGTTCCACCGTCGACAGGAAGTACGTCGCCGAGCCTACGCCCCAGCCGGGCAGGTCGGCACAGAGGCCGGCCAGCGCGGTCGGGACGTCCGGGGCTTCGGCGTAGCCGAATCTCACTGTCGCACCGAGGATGCCGAGGTCGCTGGTGCCCAGGTCGCGAATCACCGCGCGGTCTGCGGGGTCGACGCGCGGCACTGTGGCGACCTCGACGGTCACCAGCAAGACGTGCTTGTGCCGCACGTGGTTGGCGGCGACGTTGGCGCGCAGAGCCAGCGGCGCCGAGTCCGGGTCGCGATTCAGGAAGACCGCGGTGCCGTCGACCACGGCGATCGGCTCGTCGTCGAGCTCGTCGAGGAACTCGACGAGCGGGCCCTCCAGCGCAGTGCGCCGCCCGGAGACCAGTTCCTTGCCGCGGCGCCAGGTGGTCATCACCGCGAACGCCAGGAGCGCGATCACTATCGGCAGCCATGCGCCGTGCAGGAACTTGGTGACGTTGGCGGCGAAGAACAGGGCGTCGACGGTCAGCAGCACGACAGCCGGCGGGACGAGCAGCGCGTACGACACCTTCCAGCGACGGCGCGCGACGACGAAGAACAACACCGTGGTGATCGCAATGGTCCCGGTGACCGCCATGCCGTAGGCGAAGGCGAGGGCGGTGGACGTGCGGAACGCGAAGACCAGGGTGATGACCGAGACCATCAGCAGCCAATTCAAGAAGGGGACGTAGATCTGGCCGTAGGCGCGATCAGAGGTGTGCACCACCCGCAGCCGAGGCAGGTAGCCGAGCTGGGCGGCCTGCGCGGCCACCGAGAACGCACCTGAGATCACCGCCTGTGCGGCGATCACGGTGGCGGCGGTAGTCAGCACGATCAGCGGCACCTGCGCCCAGTCGGGGGCGAGCAGGAAGAACGGCGCGCGGACGTTGCGTTCGTCCTGCAGCACCAGTGCGCCCTGACCCAGATAGCAGAGGGTCAGTGCGGGAGCGACGATCGCGATCCACGCGAAGCTGATCGGCTTGCGCCCGAAGTGCCCCATGTCCGCGTACAGCGCCTCCGCGCCGGTCACCGCCAGCACGATCGCGGCGAGCGCGAAGAAGGCGATGCGGAAGTGATGCACGGCGAAGCCGATCGCGTAGGTCGGTGACAGCGCCCGCAGAATCTCCGGCTCGACCGTGATCCCGTGGATGCCGATCAGCGCGATGACCAGGAACCAGACCACCATCACCGGACCGAAGAACCGGCCCACCAGGTCGCTGCCGAAACGCTGTGCCAGAAACAGACAGAAGACCAGCAGCGCGGTCAGCGGGACCACCCATTCGCGCAGGTCGGGGTCCACCACCTTGAGGCCCTCGACCGCCGACAGCACCGAGATCGCGGGAGTGATCATGCTGTCGCCGAGGAACAGCGCCGCACCCAGCACGCCGAGCCCGGTGAGCACCGCGAACGTCCGCGGCCGGATCTGGTTCTTCCAGCGCTTGAGCAGGGTCATCAACGCGAGGATGCCGCCCTCGCCGTCGTTGTCGGCGCGCATCGCGAGCACCACGTAGGTGAGGGTCACGATGAGCATGATCGACCAGAAGATCAGCGACACGATGCCGTAGACGTGCTCCGAAGTCGGGCTGATCGGATGCGGATCGTGCGGATCGAACACGGTCTGCACCGTGTAGATCGGGCTGGTGCCGAGGTCCCCGAAGACCACCCCGAGCGAACCGATGACGAGCGCGGCGCGCAACGGGTGCGCGACGGGCCCACTGTCTGCGAGCATGCACGCAATCTACGCCCGCCGCGCGCGGCCTGTGCGCACACGCCCCGGGCACTGTCGGCAATGTGCTGATTCGTCCGGAAAATACCCTCCCACCAGCAGAATCAAGACGATGCCCCTCATTCGCGCCAGTGCGCCAACTCCAGCGCCGCCGCCACGGCGATCGCGTTTCGATTGAGCGGGATCGGCAGCAGTTCCTGGGCGCGGGCGATGCGCCGGACCACGGTGTTGCGGTGCGTGTAGAGCCGGCGGGCCGTGGCACTGGCATTGCATTCCTCGGCGAACCACGCGTGCAAGCACTCGCGGAGATCGTCGGCGGCCGCGAGTTCGCCGAGGGTCTGAGCGACGAAGTCGTCGAGCCGCTGATCGTCGTCGGCCATCACGTCCACGAGCCGCAGGTCGTCGTACGTGGCGAAACGGCGCGACGACGCGAATCGACGCAGCAGGCGTCGAGTCGACAACGCCTGGAAGTGACTGCGCCGGAATCCTTCCCGGCCGTGGCCCACCGACCCCGCAGCGATCAGCACTCCGTCGGCGCCGCCGTCGAACTCGGGGACGACGAGCCGCGCCACCGGATACCAGACCCACACCTCGTTGGCTCCGGCCAACAGCGTGAGCCGGCTCGAGGCGCCACTCGCCGCCATGACCGCCTCACTCACCGCTTCGAAGCGCCCGGCCGACTGCTGCGTCTCGCTCGACAGCACGACGGCGACGTGCGGGCCGTCGAGCCGGTAGCTGAGCTGGGCCTCGGCGCGGGCGTCCGCGAC
>JASGFV010000087.1:0-12825 GCA_047605365.1 Gordonia sp. (in: high G+C Gram-positive bacteria) | reverse complement strand
CGGGCGAGCCGGCAAGGGGCCCTCAGGGCCTCGCCGCCGAACGGCGTACGCTGATCAGGCACGCGCGAGTGGCGGAATTGGCAGACGCGCTGGATTTAGGTTCCAGTGCCTTAGTTGGCGTGCGGGTTCAAGTCCCGCCTCGCGCACATATTGGACCTGCGGGAATCAGTTCAGCCGCAGGTCACGAATGCTTTCAGCTGCCCTCGATCGCACAGCCGTTCCCGCGAATCCACTACCCGATGTGGGCATATTGTGGGCACGTCGCACTCACCTCCAGTGGTATTCGAGTCGGTCGGCGACCTTCGCCTCCTTCGGCGCCACGACGACGTCGTCGAGCAGCACCTGCAGGACGTCGCGGCGGCGGGGCGACGACAGCCGAGACCACCAGTCGGCGACGTCGCGGATCTCCGGCAGGTCCGCGCCGAGGTCGGCGCGCGCGAGCTGCGCGCCGAGCTCGTCGATCTTCCCGCGGACGGCCCGTGCGCCGGCCGTGAACGCCTCCTGCGACAGCGTCCCGGCCCCGTACTCGGTCGCGAGCACGACCGAGCGGTGCTCGGCGTCGTCGATGTCGTGCCGGATGCGCGCGGGATCGGCGGCCGCGCGCAGGAGCCGGGCGCGCGAGCGTTTGTCGGACAGCCGCGCGAGGATGCGTGCCTCGACGTCGTTCTCGACGTACTCGCGCCGGATGCTGGTGACGCGGCACGGTGTGCCGCCCTGCGGCGGGGCACCCGAGCATTTGAGGTCGATGTCGGATTGGGCGTAGAGCACGCCGCCGCAGCGCCCGCAGTGCACGAGCCCGGAGATCCACGACGGAGCGCCCTGCGCTCCCTTCGGCGCGAACTTCGCGCGATCGGGGTCGAGCAGGTGCTCACGCAGCCGCTCCCACAGGTCGCGGTCGAGGATCGCCGGGTATCCGTCGACGTCGCCGACGACGCGCGGCGAGGTGACCATGCGTCGGACGGTCAGCGCGGCCCACTGCTTGCCCTGCACGGTGGTGACTCCCGTGTCGTTGAGCCACCGCGCCGCCGCGCGCAGCGGCTCTCCGTCGTCGAGTCTGGCAGCGACCTCGCTGATGACCTTCGCTTCGTCGGCGATCACCTCGCCCGAGGTGCTCCACCCGTACGACCTCACGCTGCCGCGACCTCCAATCCACCGGACAGACACCGATTGTGTCCCCTGATCGTAGGTGATCGTGAAGGTCAGAACTGCACTTGAAGATCAGATGATGTCGCGGAGGCGGTCCGGTGGTTCAGGGATCGGGTGCTCTGGATCGAGCCGGCGGATGGCGTCGACGAGCTGCCTCACGTATCCGATCGCGGCCCACATGCGCTGATTCGACAGCGTGAGCGATCCCTTCAGTTCGGCGACCTCGGCACGTACCGACGCCATCTCCTCGCGGTGATTGACGCGGTCCCGTTCCGCGTCCTGGGCGAGTTCGTCGTAGCGTCGTGCCAGGCGCGCGATCTCGGCGTCGTCGATCCGCGCGGACGCCGGCAGCGGTTCCCGCGACTGCCACCAGCGCCCGGCGGCACCGAACCAGCCGGGGATGCGGGCCGCGGTCTTGGTGAGCAGCAGACCGAGAGTGCCCGGTCCGCCGATGAGGAAGATCAGCACCCACAGCAGCGGCGGGATGCCGAGCGGAGGACTATTCGGGTCCACTCGGTGCCTCCTCAGTCGGGGTTTCGATCTGCAGTGCGTAGCCGATCGCCGCACCCCACGCGGCGAGGCCGATGGCGCAGTACATCCAGGGCCACCGGAACCCGCCGAGCACGTCGACGGTCTCAGTGCCGATACCGATCCCGAGGGTGACCATGAGCGCGCCGGTCAGGTGTAGGCCGACGATCGCCACATGCCGCCACCGGCCCGCATACCCGGCGGCGATCGTGAGACCGGAGACGACCAGCGCGATGCCCCATGCCCACATCGGTGCCGCGCGCTCGACCTCGGACAACGACGAGCCGTCTTCGCCGAGCAGATAGTCCGAGCCGATCACCACCGGGGTCAGCGGGATCACCGACAGGACGGCGGTACGCCACCGTTCAGGAATCAGCGGTGCCCACTGGCCGCGGCGGAGTCTCATCAGCCGTCTCGGCGGTGCCGGCCGGTCGGCGTGTTCGCCGCGGCGAGCACCGTGCCGCCGGCACCGAGGACCGCGGCGGCGAGCGCCAACCACATGCCGACCTCATCGTCGCCGAGGACGCCGTAGAAGACGAGGACCGGCATGACGAAGGTCAGGATCAGGTAGATCCGCTGCCGGGCAGCGGCGTTCAGCATGGTCAGGCCTCCTTCACGGTGACGACGCCCGACGGATGCCACAGCGCTGTGGTGTTGGTGAACTTCTGCTCGCGGACGCCGTCGGCGAGCTGCTTCTCGTCCGAGACAGGCCAGCCCCACGGGCCCTTCTCGAAGCCGGTCTTGGCGTATTGGGTGAGGATCGCGCCGTGCATGATGAACCCGGGGGTACCGTTGGGGCGGTAGATCGCGCCCCGCTGGAACGCCTGGACGAGGCCGCCGGCCACCGAGACGTGCGCCTGGCTCGGGTAACCGAGTGGACCCTTCTCCCAGCCCTGCCGTGCCCAGACGTCGAAGATCTGGGCGGGTACGGCTACGGCACGCTGGCCCGGTTTGGCGTCGGTGCGGACGTTCGGCGACCAGTACACGTAGCCGAGGTCGAAGCGCGCGAAGCGGCCCTGCCCGTCCGGAGTCCGGGTCTCACCTTCCCCGCGCCGCTTCCCGAGCCACGGGTTCGCCTTCGCGCAGGCGTCGATCTCGTTGATGATCTCGGCCGCCGCAACGGGCGCAAGGACCGCGTCGAGGTACCAGAAGTCGTGGAACAGTCCGTCGTTCCAGCCGCGGGCGCCGTCGTAGTAGAAGACGCCGTTGCCCTGCGATTCCCAGTCGACGCCGCGTCCGGACTGCAGGATCGGGCCGCCGGGACGGTCCATGCCGTACACGGTGCATGCGGTGTGGGAGTAGATGCCTCCGCCGCCGTGCTGGAGGCCCACGCGCATGATCGGGTTGATCGGCGGTCGAGCTCCTCGCCGGAATCCGAGGTCGTAGACGATCTTGTAGTCGAGACGGAAGCTCTCGGTGGAGCCGTACCGGTTGCCGGGCCAATCGGTACGACCGATAAGGAACGCCCCGGTCTGCAGCACGAGGCCGGAGCAGTCGGTGGAGACGTCCGGGTCGCGGGTGAACGCGCCGCCGTATCCGTACGGGTTGCCGTTGCGGGCGCGCGCCCACTCGTCGAACTTCTTGTAGTGGTCGCGGCTGATGGTCAGCGTCATCGGGGCCTCCGGGTCGACAGTCGTCGCCCGGCCCACGGCCAGCAGCAGTACGAGGTCAGTCTATCGCGGCTACTGCGGTGTGACGCGAAGCCAAGCGCCGGACTGCAGCGCGGGGCGGCTGAAGAACTGGCCTTCGCCGCGCCATTCCGCGGTGATGAGGTCGCCGGGCTGGATCGTGATGACCGATGACTCGACGCTCGCGGTGCCTGGTGACCCAGTCGATTGGGCGCCCTCGGCGATGACGGTGCCGTTCTGCTTCAACCGGAGTTGCGTGTACCGCGGGCTGATGCCGCCGGAGTGGTCGCCCTGAGCGCGGACCACCGCGGTGAACGCCGGACACAGCGCCGGGATACGGATCCCGGAGTCGAGGATCGTGTACGGGTACCCCGAGGACACCGTCGGGCTGCCCGATCCCCAGCCGTTGTACGAGGTGCCGGATCCGCTGATGTTCGAGGTGGTGTTCACCTGGTACGGCATGGGCTTCTCCCACACGTACACGTAGGCGCTGCCGTTCCAGTAGCCGAGGCGGAATCGGTCGGCCCCGGCCCCGGCCCGTGACTTGCCGGGGACGTCGACGTACGCCGCGCCGTTCCAGATCTTCGCGTTGCTCACCGGGTCACCCCGTCACTCCGTCACTATGTACAGCACTCCGGCCGTCCCCGTGCCGGGCAGCGAGCCTACCGCGCCCATCCACATCGCGGCAGCCGTCCCGGACGCTTGCACGGCGGTGTCGGCCTTCCCCAGGGACGTCTGCGTCGCGGCGTCGAGCTTGGTCTTGGCGATCGCGGCGCCGGCGTTGATGTCGCCGTTGACGATGGCGCCGTCGGCGATCTTGACGCTGGTGACCGCGCCGTCGGCGATCTTCACGGTCGAGACGGTGCCATCGGTGGGTGTGCGGGTGTCCGATAGGCGGGCGTCGTTGCCCTGGCACACTTTGCCTGCCGCGGTGCCGAAGTCGGCAGCGAGGGTGCGGTTGGCGGTGAAGTCCCCGCCACCGGTCAGGCCGGTCCCGGCCGAGACGGTGCGCGACGTCGGGACCTTACCGTCGAGCGCGGTCTGCTGGGCAGTTGATACGGGCTTGGCGGTATCGGCGGTGTTGTCTACGGCGCCGAGCCCGACATCAGCCTTGCCGAGCACGACGATCCCCTGATACCCGTTCACCGACGAGACAGCTGAGTCTGCGGTCGACATGAGCACCCAGTGCCCGGCGGTGGCCGGGTTGGTGCCCTGCAGGATGTATGTGCCGCGGCCCGGGTTCCCCGTCTGGACGGCGACGTCACCGGTGTCACAGGTCAACGCCAGCCGTGCGGCGGTGTCGGCGACGACGTACGTCTCGGTGGTTGCGACCGACGGCAGCTGACTCGAGGGGACCTTCCCTCCGACGAGGTCGGCCTTGGTCGCCAGCCCGGGGACTGTGGGCGCGGCGGCTGTGCCGCCGAGGTCTCCGGCGAGCCGGATGCCGCCCTTGGTGCTGGCGGTGGCGTCCGGCAGTCCCGAGGACACGGCATCTTGGGCCTGGTCGGCCCAATACTCCGACGTCACCGCTGAGCTGGCAGCGTTCGACGCCGAGCTGGCGGCGTTGGTCTCCGACGACGCGGCGGCCGACGCCGACGCCGACGCGAGTCCCGCCGAGGTGCTCGCGGCCGTCGCGGAGTTCGCGGCGTTCGTCGCGCTGGTCGCCGCAGTGCCGGCCGATCCGCTGGCCGCAGTCTGAGAGGCTGCTGCACCGTCTGCTGATGCGGCGGCCGCCGACGCCTGCGCTGTAGCCGTCGACGCGGACCCGGCGGCAGCAGTCGCTGACGTCGACGCGGCACCAGCCGACCCGGACGCACTCGTCGCCGAGGCCGCAGCCGCCACCGCATCCGCCGCAGCGTCGTCGGCGTTCTGTCCAGCCGTAGTCGCCGCGGTTTCGGCGACGGTGCGCGCGGTCTGCGCGGCATCGCGGGCACTGATCGCAGCGTCGCGTGCGGTCCCCGCGGCGGTCGCCGAGGCTCCGGCCGCGGTCTGCGCTGTCTGCGCGGCATCGCGCGCGGCCTGGGCTGCGGTCCGTGCGGCCTGGGCGTCATCGCGGGCCGTGCCCGCCGCCGTCGATGCCGACGTCGCAGTGTCCCGCGCGGATTCGGCGGCAGTCTTTGCGGCGGCAGCTGCGGTGTTCGACGCCGACGCGGCACCGGCGCTTCCCGCTGCGGCCGACGCCGATCCGGATGCTGCGGACTTCGACGCATCAGCCGACGTCGCCGCCCCAGATGCGGTCGTGGCCGAGCCTGCAGCGGCCGACGCTGATGCTGCCGCTGCCGATGCCGAGTTCGCGGCCGCCGACAACGCCGGGACGGACGCCTGCTCGACGGTCGCGTCGGTCATCGTGAACCGCAGGTCGTTGCCCAGCACCGCGACGGCGTCGATCCCGCGGCCACTCGGTCCCTCCGGACCACGGAACGGCACTCCCTCGTCGGCCGTCGGCCAGCTGGTGCCGGTCCAAACGTAGAGGGTGCCGGTGTCGCGCACCAGCATCGCCGCACCGTCATCGGCGGCGGTGAGGGTGGGCAGGTCGGCGTAGGCTGCGACCGATCCGCGTAGTTCGATGCCGCGACCGTCCTTGCCGGGGACGACGCGCACCGCCATTCGGGTGTGCGACGGCCGGTTGAGGACGATCGGTGAGTCGTCGACGACGACGATCCGCGCGGGCCCGCTCATTGCCACATCACCGCCCCGACAGACCAGACCTCCGGTTCGGTGTCCGGAGGGAACGTGACCCGCAGCCGCACCGCGGTCCCGGCAGGCAGCGCGGTGCGGGCGGCCGCGATCTGGGCGGCTGTCCGCGAGAACGTCACGCGCTCGCCGTCGAGGACCCCGGCCCACAGTTCGATCGGTGCGGCAGGGTCGCCGAACACCAACTCCACCGCCGACCCCAGCGGGGGCTCCCACCCGCCGCCGTCGGACCCGAGAAGGTCGAGCGTCTTGTGGTAGCCGCCGCCCTTGTTCAGGGTCAGATCCCACCGGTCGAGAGGGTTCCCAAGGTCTTCTGCACACATCATCGTCGTGTCCTTTGCTCAGCGGATGCGGGTCAGGGTGAACACGGCTTCGAGGCCACCGAAGTGCGCCGGTTTGATCACCGACGACGCCGACGCCCACGTCGACCAGTAGATGATCGTCCCGGCGGTGAAATACCGCAGGGCCGTGGCATACAGTGGTGCGCCCTCACCGCCGGCGGTCTTGAGGTCCGAGGCGATGGAATCAGTCGTCACCGACGGCGCGGTCGAGTCGGTGCGCGCCAGGATCTTGATCGCCGCCGTCCCCGACGTAGCGGTGGACTGGCACGAGAACTCCGACCGGTACCAGCCGGTCGCGGGAATCGCGCACCGCGCATACGAGGTGTATCCGGCGACCGCCGACGACCCACCCGTAGCGAACACCCCGCCGACCCCGAGTGCTTGAGCCCAGTTGCCGCCGGCGAACAGGTCCGTATTCGCCGGGTTGGTGTACTGCGTCGACAGCTTGACCACCAGCGGATCCTGCAGCGCCATCGGCGCGGTGATCGTCCCGGCCTTGAAGTTCTTGATCCGGCCGTCG
Source organism: Gordonia sp. (in: high G+C Gram-positive bacteria) (assembly GCA_047605365.1). GTDB lineage: Bacteria > Actinomycetota > Actinomycetes > Mycobacteriales > Mycobacteriaceae > Gordonia. The sequence continues at coordinate 5,968 of JASGFV010000087.1, read as the reverse complement.
TTGCCAACGTAGATGCCGACGCGGCCGCCGGACGCCGAGGCGACCTCCGGACCGGCGTAAGACACGATCGGCGTGCCGTTGCGCGTCACCGACACCGTCGAATCGAGCACCTGGGCGCGCAGCACGTCGCCGCTGCCGACCACCGCAGCGGGCACCGTCCGCAACCAGGTGACGTTCGTGCGCGAGGTGAAACTGCCGATCGACGCGCGGCCGTCTGCACCGTTGGAGGCGTTCCAAAACACGATGAGTATGCCGTTGCGGTTACCGGACGTGGTGTCGTTTCCGGCGCGCAGGATCACGCCGTGCATCGCGTTGGCCGTCGACTGCGAGGCCGACGTCACTTCCACTGACGCCCACTGCGTCGCGCCGACCGACGTGGTGTGCAGGTAGTAGTCGGCGGTGTAGTCCTTGAGGCCGACGAACCGGCGGACCCCGTCTGCGTTGGTGAAGTAGACGTCGCCAGTGCTCGTACCGGACGCGCGTTCCCAGATGCCGGGGAACGCCAGGTGCAACACGTCGTCGCCCATCATCGAGTGGGTGATCGTCTGGACGGCACTGTAGGTCAGGCCGGCTCCGCCGCCGACAGACATCGGCAGCCGGGCGAGTGGTACTGCCGCGCTGTCGTCGAGTTCGCACACGCCGCCCGGTGCTCCCTTGCCGATCAGGTCGGCGATCGACGACAAGCCGACAGGCGCGGCGTCTTGGACTGGTTCGGTCACAGCTAGCTCGTTTCGTCGGAGATCTTGTTGACCCAGAATCGGGTCGTGGAGTAGCCGCCGCCGATGCCACGCCAGTTGCCGCCGATCACCGCGATTGCCGACGTCCAGGCCTGGACCTCGACGGTGCATCCGGCGGCCGGGATGACCACGGGCATGCTGTTGGGGATCGTCAGCTCATCCTCGGACGACTGGATGGACTTGATGCGGGCGATCTCTGTGCCGCCGCCGTCGCGGACGACGATGTCCATGAAGCACTTCGGTGGCGCGAACTTCGCTCCCCAGAACCGGACCTGCGCCGACAACTCCCACAAGCCCTTCGACCCGAGAGTGAACCGGCCACCCGAGGACAGGGTCACTCCGACAGCGGGGCCGACCTGGGTGTCGAACGGCATCACCGACGGGCTCGTCGTCACTCCGGGCGAGGACGACATGTAGCGGCAGCCGTACCCGATCACACCCTGCAACGCCTGCGTGCGTGACTGCAGATCAGTGATCGACGTCGTGTGCCCGCCGACCGTCGTCGACAGCGCCGGAAGCCCCGACACCTTCGACTGATCCAGCAGCGGAATCAGCCCGGCGCCGAGCACTCCGCTCGCGATCTTCGAGGCGTCCAACGACGGGATCAAGCTAGTGCCGAACGTTCCCGACGTGATTTTGGACGCCGCCAAGTTGGGGATCCGCGCGATGTCCAGGACACCGGCGATCAGCGTCGCAGACACCGCGCCGGTCAGCTTCGACGCGTTCAACGGCGAGTTGCCAGTAAGGAACTCGGCCAGCCGTGTCTCGACGTCGTGCACCGACGCGCCGACCACCCCGCCGATAGTGTCGAACAGCCCGGTGACACCGCCGTGCAACTCGGCCATGCCGTCTCCGAGGTCGAGGATCCGGTCGGCGAGTGAGCCGAGCTTCGGGATGCCGAGCGCATCGAGAAGCTTGTCGACGAGGGTCGCGACCACATCGCGCAGACCTGCGGCCCACGCTTCCAAGTCGGAGAAGTCCCCGCCGGCCACATTCGTGATCGCCTCGATCAGAGCGGTAAGGCCGTCCATGATCGCCGCCGGCACGTTCGTGAAGCCTCCGAGCAGATCTGTGTGGAGCCGCGTACGCACGTCTTCGAGCGCAGTCCGCAGATCCAGGTTCTTCTGGGCGGCCTGTCCTTCCTTCGTCGCGTCCTGCAGCGACGTCAGCAACGTCGCGGTGAGCGCCGGCGCCGGAGACGCGAAGTCCGGGGAGGTCACGGCCGGTCCTGCCGTTCGGTCGCGGCGTCGCTTTCGGCGAGCTCGGACTCGATGCGCGCCAGACGCTGCTCGCGGTAGCGAACCCACTCCGGGGCGTCGTCGGCGACGGGAACGTCTGCGGCCTGCCGGTGCGCCTCGTCGACGCGCCGCTGATCGATCTTGGCCTGCAGTGCGTTCAACTGCGCCTCCGACAGCGCATCGACGTCGACGCCGTCGTCGGCGACGGGCTCAGGCTCGAACACGTCGTCGGGAACCGACTTGGGCACCCACATCGCCCCGGCCAGACCCATCGGCGCATCGGTGGTCTTGTTCTTCACCAGCCGGTACACGGCGTCCTCGCCAGGCCCGCCGCACTTGAGGTTGTCGAAGACGTGGATCGCGATGATCTGTCTCATCTCCGGCGGCATGTGCATCGGCGGCAGCGGCTTCTCCGAGGCAGGATCGTAGGAAGGGATCGCCTCGAACAGGTACGCCAGCGGATGCTCGGCGGTCCGCGCGAGCACTACACCTTCGCGGTCCCGGATCAGACCGCGGTTCGGTCGACGACGACGCACAGACATCCATTCACCTCACTAGACGGATACTCAGCTAATCGTATCCGTGTTTTTAGCTCGAGACGCCGAGGCTCTGGACCACATCCTTCACCATCGCCAGCTGCCGCGAGAACATGGCTCCGGGTTCGTCCTGCGTGCCGCCGTCGCCGATGACGACCTCGTAGGTGAGGTTCTTGTCGCGGTCCCACTCCCACGCCAGGGAGTTCACGCGCTCGACGTACAGCTTGTTCGAGCGTCCGATCTCCGCAGACACCCGGTCCCCGAGGTCGAAGTGTGCGCCGGGCCAGTACGGCTTGCCGACCTGCGCGGAGACTTCGAAGCTCGTGTAGGCGCGGGTGCGGTGGAAGCCCGTGCGGATCGCCTGGATCGCCGACAGCGAGAAGCCCTTCGCGCCGGACGACTCCCAGTACTCGCCGAAAGCCGGGCCCCGCACCCCCATCTCGCTGATGCGCATCGGATTCGGGATGCGGTGGAACGCCAGCACCACGTCTTCGACCTGTTCTTCGAAGATGCCCAGCCCGAGGGCCGGGTTGCCTATCAGCTGTCCGAGGTATCCCAACGCGGCGTTGAGCAGGAGCTTCATCCCCGCGTTCACCCAGTCCGGACTGTGCCCGCCGGTGACGATCGATGAGGCGGTCGCCTTGTGGCGAACCATCTTCCACGACTTCACGCCGGACACCCCGCCTGTGCGCATGGCGTTGCGCCAGCACACCCACGGATCGTTGCGGGTCGTGCCGAACCAGCCGGCCACGTCCCACTCAGGCGGGTCGGCCGGATTGATCTCGGTGGCGACCTGGTTGATCAGGTCCCCGGCGACCTCGGTCGCGAACGACAGCAGGCCGTCAGCGAGTGTGCCGGACGGCCCGACGTACCCCGACTGGTCCACCACGTCGATCACGAGGGTCGGCTTGACCAGCGTGTAGAACTCCGGGGCCGGCTGCGCCATCCCCGGGAACCAGCGGAAGACCTTCAGCTGTAGTCCGGCGTCGGCGAGGGTCGGCGCGACTACGTCGAAGAAGTTCCCGAAGCGGGTCGCCAGCACGCACCACATCGACGTGTCGAGCAGCACGTTGCGCGGCACGACGACGATCGGCCAGGTCTCCGGATTCAGATTCGACGCCCACGTCGCCGGATCGAAGATGTTGTCCGAGAACGTCCACGGAAGACCGAACCGTCGCATCAGGTTGAGGAACGCCAGCACGACGACCCCGAAGCCGGACGGCCCGGCGTACGCCCAGATCTTCGGCCACTGGAATTCGGCAGGCAGCCACGGGTTGGCGAAGCACACGATCTTCTTGGCGTGCTCGAACTCGTGGAGGAACTTGACGGTGATGTGCTCAAAGCCGACCTCGTCGGATTCGTCGATGATCTGGTCGGCCTTGCCGGTCCACTCGGTCAGGCCGGTGATGACGCGGATGTGCAGGTCTTCCCACTCACCGAGCTCGTCGACGATCCAGTCGCGTTCGGTGTGCGTACCGAACAACACAAGCGATCCCTCACCGGTGTCGTTGAGCTTGTTGAGCCAGCGCGCCGCCGACTCCCCGAGGATCGGGACGCTGTTCTCCCAGTTCTTGTCGTACAAGATGACCTGCGGACGCGAGCGGGCACGCTGGAGCCAGTCGAACTGGTCGGCCAGGATCTGGGCGGCCGCGTCGTCGGGCGACAGTACGGTCACGATGCCCACCCACCGATCGGCTGCAGCCAGCGTTGAGGCAGATACACCTGCATCGACGATGCCGCTGTACCTCCTTCGAGGCGGATCGTGACGGTGCGCGGGATCGGAGTAGATGCGGCAAGCGGATGATCGAACGCCTCGGCGCGCATCTTCGCCCACGCCCCATTGCCGCCGTCGCGGGTCAGCACGGTCGGATCGGTCGGATAGGTATTGACGATGAAGCTGCCGTTGGCCGCCGTCACACGCACCGGATGCGTGACCCCGGAGTCCCCGTCGGGAAACGTCCACTTCTCGTCGCCGGTGATGGTGCCGCTGCGGAACTGCGGATAGCACGGCCAGTTCGCCGGGTTCGACCACTCGACGGTCTTCTCGAACACCCCCGGCGACACCTCGGTCATGTCGGCGCGTGTGAACGTGACCTTGATCGGCGCCGAGTACCAGAACGGGTCGCCGGACAGTAGCTCGACCGGCCACACGAAGTGTGTGCGCTTGCCGATGATGGTCGACGATGAGCCCTTCGGCGTGCTGTTGAGTCGCACCGTGGTCTCGCGCCAGCGGCCGATGCTGTCGTACTGCCGATACACCGCATCGCGGTGCAGCGACAGCACCCGCCACAGCAGGGTGTCGATCTGCTCGAACGCCGTCTGCGAGCGCCCGCGCACGATCAGATTGACGTTCGCCACGCGCGCGTCGATGCGCGGCAGCCCGACGTCGGCGCCCTCCTGGTAGGCGCCCGACTCGGTCCGCGAGGACCCGGGCACGTGATACAGGTTCTCGACGTCTTCGCCGAGCTCGATACCCTGGCCGCCGGCATGGGGTCCGAGCAGGTCCAGGACGATCACGTCGTTGCCGGCCGGGTCACGCTGGATCAGTTGCGCGACGCGGTCGGGGTTGCTTACTCCGCAGCCCATTGGTCATCCGTTCCGGTAGGTGGCTCGCACGGCGGTCTGTCCTTCTTTCGACTTGTCGACGCGGACGCCGTCACGGGTCTTGTCGACCAGGAGGAGCTGGATGCCGCCGTCCTTGGTCTGCTTCTCGATCGCTTCGACGATGCGGTCGACGCCGACGTTCCAGACGTTGTCGAGGCCGACGCTGCCGAGGAAGTCGCCGCCGATCTCCTTGATGGCGTCGACGCCCCACGTCTTAGCGGTGGCGTTCCAGTCCTGCTCGCCGAGCCAGGTGTCTGCGCGTGCCTTGCCGAACCGCATCGAGTCGGACTTGCTCACCGTCGGCGTGGCGGCGCCGGGTGTGGCGGTGTGCGGTGTGGTGCCCGATGGCACCGTCGGCGCGGACGGGGTCGACGGGGACGTGCCGGCCCCTTGGCTCTTGACTTCGACAGGCACGTTCCCGGCAGGCGTCGTCGGCACGCTGTTCGCTTCGGCGATCAGCTTGCGTGCCTCGTCTTGCTTGGCGGCATAGTTGGAGCCGTCGGCGAACGCCGAGCGCTGCACCGCCTGCGAGCGCTGAGCCACGCTCATCTGCTCGCGGCCCTCGACCTCGCCGAGTCTCTCGTAGTACTTGCCGATCGCATACTTCGGGTCCATCAGCTGGTCGTCGTCGCCCCAGCCCATGCCGGACTGCTGCTGCATCACGCCGAGGCTCTTGCCGTCGGAGCCGACGGCATCGTGCGGGCGATCCGTCGACCCGGCGACGTTCGAGTTCGCGTAGTTCTTGCCGTCCGACTCGGCGAGCATCACCGCGACCGCCGACTCGATGTCGGCGTCGGACATGCCCTTAGCCTTGCCCTGCCGCACGACCTCGGCAACCATGTCCTGCTTCGAA
>JASGFV010000086.1:0-12930 GCA_047605365.1 Gordonia sp. (in: high G+C Gram-positive bacteria) | reverse complement strand
TGTCTCTGAGGTACCCCCAGCAGAACCAATCTGAGAACTGCACCGGCAGGAGGACGTCCGTGCTCAAGGGCTTCAAGGAATTCATACTCCGCGGGAACGTGGTCGAGTTGGCCACAGCGGTCATCATCGGCGCGGCGTTCACCGCGATCGTCACCGCGTTCACCGACCACATCATCGGCCCGCTGCTCGCCGCGATCCCTACCGGCAACAAGGACTGCGGCCAGAAGATGGCGACCGGCGGCGAACAGGCACAGACCGCCGCCGTTCAGGTCTGTGGCTTCGGCAAGAACATCATCGCCAGCAACGACGCCACGTTCGTCGACTTCGGCGCGGTGATCGCCGCGATCATCAACTTCATCATCGTCGCGGCCGTCGTCTACTTCTTGATCGTCGTTCCGTACAACAAGCTCACGCGGCTGTCGACGCTGAACAAGAAGGAGGAGGCCGACGTCACGCTGACCGAGGTGGATCTGCTCACCGAGATCCGGGACCTGATGGCCTCGACGAACGCCGCCGACCATGCCGCCGCGACCGCCACCCCGAATCCCGCGGGCTCCTACCCGCCGGGTTCGTATCCGCCGGGCGGCTTCCCGCCACCCCCTGCGGACGGGCCGCGCCACGGACGCTGACCAGCAAAAAACAGCCGCCGACGCGCCGTCCGCAGGATTTTGCGGACGGCGCATCGGCGCAATATAGGGTACCCTTACTTGAAAGGCCGGAGGAGTTCCGGCGCGCTAGGAGAACCATGACGATCACGCCACTGGACCCGACCGGCCTCGCCGACGTCACCTTGTCCACCGCGATGCGCGAGGGTTCGGCCGCCGAACACGATCAGGCCGAGCACACGACGTTCATGGAAGAACTCCTCGGCGGCAAACTCAACGAGGCCGCCTACGCCGACTACCTGCGCCGACTCCGCGTGGTCTACGCGACGCTGGAGAGCGTCGGCCGGCAGCTGACCGACGATCCGATCGCCGGCCCGCTCCTGGATCCCGCGCTGGAACGACTTTCCGCGATCGACGCCGACCTGACCTTCTGGGCTCCAGGCGAACCGTTCGACGTCGCGTCCGACGCCGCCAGTGCCTACGCCTCGCGGATCGCCGCATCTGCCGCGTGGGGCGGCCTGTTCCTGGCTCACCACTACACGCGCTACCTGGGCGATCTGTCCGGCGGCCAGGTGGTCGGCCGACTCCTGGGCCGTCATTTCGACCTCGACGGCCGCGGCGTCGCCTTCTACGACTTCCCGGAGATCGGCAAGACCAAGCCGTACAAGGACGCCTACCGCGCCGAGCTCGACGCCGTGGGCTCCGCCCTCTCCCCCGACGACCGCGCCCGCATCGTCACCGAAGTGAAGGCCGCCTTCCGCGCCAACCAGGACCTCTTCAACGAGCTGGGCTCCGACCTGTCCCGCTACCGCCGCTGAGCTCGTGACGGACGCTCGTTCCTCGCGGCCTACTCGATCACCGACGGGATAGTTCCCGAGCCTGCCACAGGCGAGAATTGTTCGAAACTTTCTTCGATATACCTATTGCGCACACAACATAGTGTGCGTACACTTGAGTTATCGAACACCTGCGCTAACCCAGTTTTCGGGAGGTGACCTGCGATGACCGACGGCATCGACCTCGACCAGTTCACCCCTGCGCAGCTGCTGAACCTGCACGAACGCATCGAAAACCAGCTGGGCCGTCACACCGTCCTGGCCCGCGAAACCGAGGACGGTCTTCTGGATCTGCTGGAGATCCGGGAACGCTCCCGCCGCAAAGCCGAGGTGTTCAACGCCGCCCTGTACGTGGAGATCAACGACCGGGATGTGCACAGGCAGGCCGGGTACTGCTCGGTCTACGCCCTCTACCAGCAGGGCCTGCGCCTCGGGATCGGGGAGACCCGCCGCCGCAAGAACACCGCCGCAGCCATCGGCCGGCTCACCTCGATGACCGGTGATCGGCTCGAACCGCATCTGGAGGCCACCGAGGTCGCGGTCGCCGAAGGGGTGATCGGTCGTGAACACGTCGCGGTGATCGCGGCGGTGATGGACAAGATCCCCGCCGGCGTCGCCGCCGACATCCGCGCCGACGCCGAAGCACGGCTGGCCGAGGCGGCCCGCCAGATGGCGCCCGAAGACGTCACCGTCGCCGGCAACCGGATCCTGGGTTACCTCGATCCGGACGGTCAGCTCACCGACGATCGGGACCGGCAGCGTCAACGCGCGTTCGTGGTGATGCCGCAGAACCTTCAGTTGATGGCCAAAGTCCGCGCCCAGCTCACCCCGGAACTGCAGGCCGCCCTCGCGGTGATGCTCGAACAGTGGGCCCGCCCCGGCATGAACAATCCTGCCGACCCCGACTCACCGCACGGCGCCGCCGACCAGCCCGGCCTCGACCCCGCCATGCTGGCCGCGGCCGCCGAGCGTGACGACCGGAGTATCGGGCAGCGTCAGCACGACGCCCTGCTCGCGGTGGCCCACTGGGCCAACGCCGCCACCGGCGAAGCCTCCAGCAGCATCTCCTCCCAGATCGTCATCACCGTCACCGACGAGGACCTGGCCCGCCAGGCCGGGATCGCCTACACCGCGACCGACACCCGCCTCCCGGTCACCGATCTGGTGAAGTTCGCCGCCGACACCGTCCCGTACCTGGCCGTCTTCTCCAAAGCGAAAGGACAGGTCCTGTACCTGGGCCGCGGCAGCCGCTTCGCGTCCACAGCGCAACGCCTGGCGCTGTTCGCCCGCGACCGCGGCTGCACCGCACCGGGCTGCACCACGGCGTTCTCCCGGACCCAGATCCACCACATGCCCGACTGGCAAGACGGCGGCCCCACCGACGTCGACCACTTGGGCGGCGCGTGCGGCAAACACAACCGGTGGGCCGGCAAGCACCGCGGCCAGTGGGAATCGACCGTCCTCACCGACGGACCCAACGCCGGACGCGTCGGCTGGCGGCCCGCCGGACGAGACGGACCGTGGCAGGTCAACCCGATCCACCACCCGGACAAACTTCATCCCGGCGCACCACCGCCGGTGAACCACCGGATGAACGCGCCCACCGGCGACGACCCGGACAGACCCGTCCTACCACCGGGAACAGTGTTCGAAAGTCCCGTTGAAGAAGCGCTCTACCACCTCGTCTACGACCCCTACCCCGACCCGCCCGACGGACGAGACGCAGCCTGACCACCCACCCGGGTGGCCGGGCGCGTCGTCGCGCCCTGAGCACATGTCCACTTTGGAGGACAAAAGAAGAGGCCCGCGAACGCTGCTGCGTTTGCGGGCCTCTTCTTAGAAGTCAGATCAGCCGAGGCTGAACGGACGACCGTTGTAGGTCACGATGCCCTTGACGGCGTCGGTATTCACGGTCACCGCGATCACCGGGCGAGCTGCGGCGTACCCGGCGCAGGAGTCGACGCGGAACGCTTCCTGACCGAATGCGATACCACCCGCATTTCCGGCGAAGCTGTAGCTGTTGACCGCATCACCGTCCGAGTTAGTGTCGTCGATCAGCCAGATCCGCTTAACCTGACCAGGCCCCAGCTTCACACCAGCACCGCCAACTCCAACGCTCGGGGCAGCCGGCGTAGTTCCATCAAGCGGCACAGAACCGCTGATGCTGGGTCCGTTGGTGGCGTCCCCATCGATGCCGAACTGAACCTGGCAGCCGACGTCATAGCCGACCTTGATTGATCCGCCCTTTGCCGCGCCGCCCACGTTCACACGCACCTTGCCCGAGACCCACACCTCACGAGAGGTCGGGACGTTGGTGATCGGCCGCTGGACGCCGGCCTGCTGATCGAAGAGCTTGATGGTGACGGGGGTGCCGTCGACCAGCTTCTTGGTGGCGGTGCCGCCCGGCACCGGAGCCGCGTCGGCCACACCGGCGAAGCTGGACAGACCGACGACGGTCGCGGCACCGATGGACGCCGCAGTCACCAGACCCTTGTTGAGCTTGTTCATGATTCCCCTTAGGAAGTTTCGGGAGGCGATCCTTGTGGGATCGCAGTCGGAAGAAGTTGAGTCTGGGACCTGAATCAGCCGAGGCTGAACGGCTTGCCGTACAGGGTGGTCTTGAGGTAAGTGCCGCTGCCGGTCACAACCTTGTCATCGTCGTTGATCTCGTAGCCGTTGGCACCCTCAACAGTGGCCGCAGTCCGGGCCGAGGCGTATCCGCCGCAGCCGTCAACGGTCAGCGAGTACTGCGACAGCTGAATCGAAGCCTTCGCGTTCTTGTCGATGGACTTGCTCGTGATCTCGACAATCGCTACCTGCCCCGGAGACAGCGGCAACGACAAACCGGCGGACGCGTCCAGGGCGGTGAGCGAAAGCGCGCCGGAGAAGTCGAGCGTAACGCCGCTGACGTCGACCTGGCAGCCCAGGATCACGCGCAGGGTCTCCTTGCCGTTGATCCCACCACCCAGCTTCGTGGTGTAGGTGCCCGACAGGATCGCACCACGTGCGGCCGGGTTGTTCGCGACAGTGCCGTTCGGGAAGGCCGACTCGCCGCGACGCTCGACGTAGGCGCTCTCGCCGTCGAGGCCCTTGGTCACCTTCTGGCCGTTGGGCAGGCGCGCTGCGTCGGCGTTGCCAGCGGTCATCATCAGACCGGACACACCGATCACGGCTGCAGCGGCGACGGTGGCCGCCCGGCGCATGGTGGGGTTGCGCATTCTGTTCTCCTCGTTGCACTTCAGGTTTCGCTGGTCACGGTCTGAGACCTTGCTGAGACGAAGATATCGGACGATTGAGGGCCGGACAACGCGAAGGAACCACGGAAGGCTGAACTACCCGCGGGTAGCAGATGAACAGAGTGTAACAGGGGAATTACGCCCAGCGTGGGCCAGAAAACTTACTGCTGGCCAGGGCTATTCGTAGTGCGGCGGGCGATTTTCGTCGTACCACTCGCGGCCGCGACCAATGTGATGAGGTTCACGTAACGATTCGGCGCTTTCGGGAAGCTCGTCGCCGAAGACGTCGTCGATCTTCTTCCGCTCGCGCCACGCATCGTCGTCGCTGAGAGGGGCCTTAGAACTCACTGACCTGATCCACGATGAAGTGCGACAGCGGGATCAGCGTCGCCATGCCGTCGCGGACGGCGGCGCGCGACTCCGACAGGTTCACCACCAGAGTCTGCCCCGAGATGCCCGCCAAGCCCCGCGACAGGCCCGCGTCGGTGGCGCCGGCGGACAGACCCGAACTGCGGATCGCCTCCTCGATGCCAGGCAGGCGGCGGTCCAGCAGCGGCTCGGTGGCCTCCGGCGTCACGTCGCGGTCGCGCACGCCGACGCCGCCCACAGTCACCACCAGATCGACGCCGCCGATCACCGCGGTGTTCAGCGCGTTGCGGATCTCCACCTCGTCGCCGGAGACGGCCACCGTCGCGTCGACGTGGTAATCGCCCTCCTCCAGGAGTTCGGTCACCAGCGGGCCGATCGGGGTCTGCCCCTCGCCGTGCGCGGCCCGATCGTCCACCACCAGCACCAGCGCACGAGACAAGACCGGGTCGGTCTGCGGCACAAGGGCGTCGAGACCGCGGGCAGCAGCATCGGCCTGGGCGTCGGCGGCGTCGATCATGGCTAACCTCTCGTCGATAACTGAACCGGTACTCATATCGTCACATCTCGCCGAGGGTGACGGAGGCAGTCTGCTGACGTCCGCCCGCGGTGTAGGTGATCTTCACCGTATCCCCCGGAGCGTGCGAGCGGATCGAAGCCACCAGAGCGTCGGCCGACGTGATGTTGCGATCGTCGACGTCAGTGATGAGTGCGCCCTCGGGGATGCCGGCCTTCTCGGCCGCTCCCCCTCGAGTCAGTCCGGAGACCACGGCGCCGGGCTGCTCCAGATCGTTGCTCGCGCGCACGCTGACGCCGAGGCTGGCCTGCGTCACCTTGGTGCCGGCCATCAGCTGCTTGGCGACGCGCATCGCCTGATCGATCGGAATCGCGAAGCCCAGACCGATGCTGCCGCTCTGCCCGCCCTGCTGCGCGCCGAGCGTCGCGATGGCGGTGTTGATGCCGATCGCGCACCCGACGCGTTCACCAGCGCACCACCGGAGTTGCCCGGGTTGATCGCGGCGTCGGTCTGGATCGCGTCGATCACCGACTCGACGGTGCCGTCCTCACCAGACGTCGACACCGGCCGGTTCAGCGAACTGATGATGCCCGTGGTGACCGTGCCGTCCAGGCCCAGCGGCGAACCGATCGCGATCACGTCCTGGCCCACCGACAGATTGTCGGACGTGCCGAGGGTGACTGGCGTCAGACCGGTCTTGTCGACCTTGATGACCGCGATGTCCGACGTCGCGTCCTTGCCGATCACGCGAGCCCGCGCCCGCGAACCGTCGCTGAAACTGACCAGCACCAAGTCCGGGTCTGCGTTGCCGCCCGCGCTCACCACGTGGTTGTTGGTCAAGATGGTGCCGTCCGCAGACAGCACCACGCCCGAACCCGAGCCGACCTCGCGGCCCACCTCGACGGTGATCGACACGACCGACGGCAACACCCGCGCCGCCACGTCCTGTACCGAACCCGGCTTGGCCGGCGGCTGCGCGGTCGCGGTGGCACCCGGAACCGTCTGCACCTTCGAACTGCTGTTGCTCGTGGAGCTGCCGCTGTCCGACATCTGGTGGCCCACCACACCGCCGATACCGCCGGCCAGCAGACCGACCGCGGCCACACCGGCCACGGTCAGCGGAAGCCTGTACTCGACTTCGGCGCCGCGGCCACCGGCTGGGCGGCAGCGGGGTCGTAGGCGGCCTGGGTGTCGTACGGGGGCTGCGGCGCGGTGTGGCCGTCCAGCACGCTGCTGCCACGTCGGCTGCAGCGTCGGATTGACGCCGTAGGCGGGCGGCGGCGTCACCGGCTGCTGGGCGCCGGGCGCGGCGGCACCGGGCTGCGGCTGGGTGGGATCGTTCGCGAACGGGCCGTTCTGGTCGGGCCCGGAGTTCTGCCGGTCGTCGGTCGTCGTTCAGCCTATGGGACTTTTCTGTGAGGTTGGTCAGCAAGTCCTGGGAATCTCACAGAACGGCGGGGAACCGCGGTTCAGCGCGGCACGACCATCGGTTTCGGCTCGGTGTGGATCGGCGATCCGGGCAGCGTCATCCGGATGAGCGCACCGCCGCCCGGCCCTGCTCGGCGGTCACGGCGCCGCCGATCCGTTCCACCACCTGGCGCACGATCGCCAGCCCCAGACCCGAACCGGGCATGGAGCGCGTCGACGTCGCCCGGTAGAACCGTTCGAAGACCAATTCCCGGTCTTCCGGCGGGAATTCCGGGACCGCAGTCGGCGACGGTCAGTTCCGCCAGTTCGGGGCGCGTCTGCCGCAGCGTCACCGTGACCTCGCGCCCGGCGGGACCCACTTGGCGGCGTTGTCCAGCACGTTCAGCACGGCACGACCCAGCCCGGACGCTTCACCGAACACGAACCACGGCTGCGTCGTCACGGCGAAGTCGATGTCCGAGCGTCGGCGGCGGACCCGCACCAGCGCCTCCTCGATGGTCTCGTCCATGGAGTTCCTCGAACACCGCGTCCTGCGCGTCGTCGCGAGCCAGATCGACCAGATCGCCGACCAGCGTGGACAGCTCCTCCATCTGCGCCATCACATCCGACTTGAGCTCCACCATGTCTTCAGCCGGCACCTTCGGGGCACCCGGCTCCGACGACGCGATCAGCAACTCCAGTTGGTGCGCAGCGACGTCAACGGCGTCTTCAGTTCGTGACCGGCGTCAGCCACCAGGCGCGCCTGCTTGGCCCTCGACTCGGCGGTGGCCGCCAGCATCTCGTTGAACGCCTCGGTGAGCCGGGCGATCTCGTCCTTACCGGTCACCGGGATCGGCCGCAGATCCTGGGTACGGGCCACCCGTTCCGTCGCCGTCGTCAAACGGGTCACCGGGCGCAGACCGCCCCGCGCCACCAGCGTGCCGGCCAGCGCGGCGAACGCCACCCCGATGCCGCCGGCCAGGAACAGCACCGACGCCAGCCGTTTCAGGATCGCGTCCGTGTGCTCCATACTTTCGGCCAGCACCAGGGTGTCCCGTCCGACAGCTTCCGGGCCAGCACCCGATGGTTGTCGACGGTGCGCAGACTCTGGTTCATCTGGCCGTGCGCGTTCGTCGACGCCGCGATCTCCTTCTCCGGTCGTCGAAGGGCACGTCACCGATGTGGTAGACGATTCCGTCCGGATCGAACAGCGCGATCGTGATGTTGGTGGAGAACACGGTGCCCGCCATCAGGGCCTCCGGATTCTTGGCCAGCTGACCGCTCTTGGCGAGCGCCGTGTACCCGTCCGCGCGCAACGCCAGCTGCGAGTCGACGTCGTGGTACAGCGCCCGGTACACGAACACGAACGTCGCCCCGGCCATCAGCATCGCCGACAGCAGCACCACCGCCGCCGACAGCAGGGCGACGCGGGTGCGCAGGGACACCGACCGCGTCAGCGGATTAGGTTCCCGCATGGCGCGCGGCTCGTGGCGACCGGAGACCACGGCCCGCTACGGCGCGTTCTCGCGCAGCACGTAGCCGACGCCGCGCACGGTGTGGATCAGGCGCGGCTCGTCGTCGGCCTCGGTCTTGCGGCGCAGATAGCCGATGTACACCTCGAGGGCGTTGCCGGACGTCGGGAAGTCGTAGCCCCACACCTCTTGAGGATGCGGCTACGGGTGAGCACCCGGCGCGGATTGGCCATCAGCATCTCCAGCAGCGCGAACTCGGTGCGCGTGAGACTGATCTGGCGTTCGCCGCGGGTCACCTCGCGGGTCACCGGATCGAGGGTGAGGTCCTCGAAGCTCATCGCCTCCGACTCCTCGTCGTCGCCGGAGGTGCGGCGCGACAACGCGCGCAGCCGGGCGAGGAGTCCTCCATCGCGAACGGCTTGGGCAGGTAGTCGTCGGCGCCGGCGTCCAGGCCACTGACGCGTTCGGACACCGAGTCGCGGGCGGTGAGCACCAGGATCGGCAGGTCGTCGCCGGCCGAACGGAGCCGGCGGCACACCTCCAGGCCGTCGAGGCGAGGCATCATCACGTCGAGCACCATCAGGTCGGGCCGGTCGGCGATGACCTTCTCCAGTGCTTCCAGACCGTCGCTCGCCGTCTCCACGGTGTAGCCGTTGAACGTCAGTGATCGACGCAGCGACTCCCGGACCGCCCGGTCGTCGTCCACCACAAGAATGCGCATGCCTACAGTCTTATCCCCTCGGCTGAGAGCGCAGTAAGTAACGCGCCGAAAGCCGACGTACGGACCCGTTCACCCGCGCCGCCCTTCGTCCCTACTGCCCCGTATAGCGCTCGTCATCGCGTCATAGGCGAGCAGTGACGCTATACGGCAGTATGGACAACGGGAGCGCCGCAGGGGTTGCCTGTGGACACAGCAGACAGTTCACAGACGCGCCCGGCACACCTGTGAACGGCACGTTTCTCGGCCACGCTGTGTTGATGAACCCACTCGAACAGGGCCGCGGCGTAGCGAGCTGGCACGCTGGCGCGCAGCGGGGTGACGCGCACGGATCTGCGCCACGCGCTCGGCGACGGCTACCTCCGCAGGCTCAGGCGCGGCTGGTACGCCACCGAGTCTGCCGACCGTACGGTCGTGTCCGCCGTTCTTCGCGATGGCGTCTGCAGCTGCGTGTCCGCGCTCGACCTGCACGGAGTGTGGGTACCCACCGATCACCGTATTCACGTCCGGGCCAGGGAGAGCGCCCACAAGCGATGGGGCCCGATCTTCTGCCACCGCCACGGCCGCCCGATACCGAGACCACAGCGATAGACGACGTTCCGACGGCCCTGGCACACGCGGTCCGGTGTCTCGACGACGAAGGGATCGTCGTCGTGCTGGACTCGATCAGGAACCTGAGGTTGATGAGCGCCCCCGCGATCGAACGCACCGTCGCCGCCGGCCCCCGCTCACTGCAGCGTCTCCGATCGGCGTTGCGCGCCGTCGCAAGCCGGCACCAGACCATGGTGCGGCTTCGTCTCGCCGCACGCCGCGTACACACGCGAACCCAGGTGTGGATCGGCGGCGTGGGATTCGTGGACCTCCTGGTCGGCAATCGGCTGATCATCGAATGCGACGGAGTACCACGCCAACCCGGAGCAGTTCGCCAAAGACCGCGCCCGGGACCGGAAAGCCGTGGAACTCGGCTACATCGTGATTCGCCTGACCTATCAGGACGTCGTCTACCGGTGGGCGAGCGTCGAACCCTCGATCCTGGCGGTGATCCAGCGAGGCGACCATCGCCGTCGCCTACCCCACTGACCGCCCCTCAACCCACCGACCTGCCGACCTGCCGACCTCTCCGTTCTACTGCCCCGTATAGCGCTCGTCATTGCGTTATAGCCGAGCAGTGACGCTATACGGGGCGTCGGGACAGCAGACGGGTCAGTAGGGACAGCAGGACAGGTCAGCGGCGACGACGGGCCGCGGCGAGCATGTCGCCGACCTCGGTGAACTTGACGCGGGGGCGGCCCTGCCGGCGCGCGTCGCGTTCGGCCCGGTCGATCCGGCGCATACCGCTGTAGCCCACGACCGTCCGCCGCTGCCGGCAAAGACTCATCGAACGCTCCCGGTGCGGCGTCGGTGCGCTCGATCCGGCCGGCGACGACGTCGTCGAGGAACGCCTCCACCACCCCGATCGCGTGCTGCTTGTTGGCGCCGATACCGCCGGACGCGCCACGACCGCCGCCCAGCACGTAGGCGCCGGGAATCACGCCGTCGGCATCGATCAGGCGGCCGTCGACGTTGGGGAAGACACCGGCGGCCTCGTCGAACGGCAGTCCCGGGATCGGGGTAGCCCGGTGACCGATCGACCGGACCAGCAGATCGGCGGCGATCGTCTGCTCACGGTCACCGGTGCGCACGGTCACCGACTCGACGGCCGTCGCCGTCGGCCGCGACCGGAACACTGTGGAACGCGGACACAATGCGCCGGTTCTCCGGGTCGGCCGGCCCCGACAGATCGGGGTACTCACCGTCGGAGTACACCTCGGTGGTGACGCCCGGGATCACGGACAGGGCCCGGTACTCGGCGTCGGTGTAGGCGGCGGCGTCCTGACCGCGCCGGCCCAGGATCACCACCTCGTGCACGTTCTGCCGGCGCAGCAGGTCGAGCGCACCAGTAGGCGACGTCGGTGGCGGCCAGCTCCTCGGGCGGCGACACCAGGATGCGAGCGACGTCGAGCGCCACGTTGCCAGGTGCCGCACGACCACCGCACGGCCCGTGCCGGCGTCGCCGGGCTCGGCGAGGGGTCGTGGCGCCTGCGCACCGGGACCGCGTTGTACCAGGCGACGAGGTCGCTCGCCGACGTCGACCGGGCAGGTCCTCCCCTGCAATCCCCAGTCGCCGCGACTGCGCCGCACCGACCACGTAGAAGACCGCGTCGAAGTGGCCGGCCAGCTCGGCCGGGGTGACGGCACCGGCACCGTCACCGACCTCCACGTTGGTGGCCATGGTGACATGCGGATCCCGGTACAGCAGGTCGAGGTCTTCATCACGTCCTTGGTGGACGGATCATGGGGTGCAGCACCCGCCCGGACCAGACCGCCGGGCGTCGGCAGCCGGTCGAGGACGGTCACGTGGGCGCAGGCCCCGATGCAGCAGGGTGCGCAGAGCGTAGGCGCCGGACGGGCCGGTGCCCACGATCGCGACCCGCAACCCGTCGGGCAGCGCCGGCAGATCCGGGTACGCACCCAGGTCCAGCCCGACGACACCTCCGGATGGTCCCGGTAGTAGTCGGCGTTGACGTTCTCGTAGATCCGGTCGCGGGGCGCGAGCCGGTCGGCCGGGAAGATCGCGTTCACCGGGCAGGCGTCGGCGCAGGCGCCGCAGTCGATGCACGCGTCCGGATCGATGTGCAGGATCTCCGAGGTGCCGAACCCGCGCTCCTCGGGTGTCGGATGGATGCAGTTGACCGGGCAGACCGAGACGCACCCGGCGTCACTGCAGCGACTGGGTGATGACGAACGACACCTGGGCTCCTTGAGTGTCAGAGCATGTGGGCTTGCGGTACCACCGCATGGCCGGCTTGGTGAGCAGCCCGACCTCGTCGAGGAACTCGATCAGATGGGTGCAGCTGCTGCGGATCATCGAATGGAAGTGCTCGTTGTGGGCGGCCTCGGTGAAGGCGCGGCGCTTGTCGAGTCCGGCGTCCTCGTAGGCCTGCGGACGGATCAGGTTCATCACGATCGTGTAGGCGCCCATCGCGATCAGCAGTGCGCTGGCTTGACGGCGGCGTTCGGAGACGGTGGGCATCACTTCGCGAACCTGTTCGCGGGCGTACTTCATGTGCCGCGCCTCTTCGAGGACGTGGATCTCGTTGACGGTGCGGATGAACGGCAGTACCCGTTCGTCGCGCATGCAGCCGCGCTGGAAGACGTCGAGCACCTCTTCGGCGACCAGGATGCCGGCGTAGGCGACCTCCTGCTTGGCCATGTGGCGGAAGTACTTGCCGATCTTGCCGACCACCTTCTCCGGCCGGTAGGTGGTGCCGACCATCTTCTCGGAGGCCTTCGCGAACATCAGCGAGTGCCGGCATTCGTCGGCGATCTCGACAAGCGCGAACTGGAATTCGGGCGAGTGGTAGTCGCCGAGGTACTGGTCGTGCAGCACCATGTCCTGCAGCACCATCTCGAACCAGATGCCGATGCACATGATCGAGGCGAACTCGTGCCGGGTCAGCGAGATCCGCTGTTCGTCGGTCAGCTCGTCCCAGTAGTCGGTGCCGTACAACGACGACCACTCCGGGCTGCACCCGTACTTGTCCGGATCCATCGGCAGCGACCAGTCGATCTCGGTCATCGCGTTGCGCGAGAGCCGCGCCGCCGAGGCGAGCAGCCGCTCGGAGACCTCGTTCGGTCCTTGATCCTGCAGGCTCACGACGTTGTCGGGGACCTCACGGTCGTGACGCTCCGTTGCGATGGTCATCGTTCCTCGCCTCCTTCGCGGGCGGGCG
>JASGFV010000085.1:0-13025 GCA_047605365.1 Gordonia sp. (in: high G+C Gram-positive bacteria) | reverse complement strand
CGACCACGTAGTCGGTCTTCTTGGAGACCGATCCCGACGCCTTGCCGCCGCGCGCGATGATCGCTTCCTTGGCGCCGTCACGCGAATAGTCGTTGAGCGAACCGGTGACGACGATCGTCTTGCCCTCCAGCGTGCGGGCCGTCGACTCGTCGCGGACGTCCTCCATCGAGACTCCCGCCGCCCGCCACTTGGCGACGATGTCCCGGTGCCAGTCCACCTCGAACCAGTCACGGATGCTGGTCGCCAAAGTCTCGCCGAGACCGTCGACCTGCGACAGTTCCTCAGCGGTGGCCGCCTCGATCGCGTCGAGAGAACCGAACGCCGTGGCCAGCGACCGCGCAGCAGTCGGTCCGACGTGCCTGATCGACAGCCCGACCAGCACCCGCCAGAGCGCCGCGTCCTTGGCGCGGTCCAGATTCTCCAGCAGGCGTGCGCCGGTGGCCGAGAGCTCGCCCTTGTTGTTGGTGTAGAACGACGTCTTCGCGAGGTCGTCGGCGGTCAGCGCGAACAGGTCGCCCTCGTCGGTCAGCACCTTGGAACTCAGCAGCGCGCCCGCCCCTTCGTAGCCAAGCGCCTCGATGTCGAAGGCGCCCCGGCCAGCCAGGTGGAACAGTCGCTCACGCAGCTGCGCCGGGCACGACTGTGCGTTCGGGCAGCGGATGTCGACGTCGCTCTCCTTCTCCGGCCGCAGCTCGGCACCGCACTCGGGACAGTGCGTCGGCATCACGAAGGCGTGCTCGCTGCCGTCGCGCAGATCGACCACCGGTCCGAGCACCTCGGGGATGACGTCGCCGGCCTTGCGAATGGTGATCGTGTCGCCGATCAGCACGCCCTTGCGTTTGACCTCCGAACCGTTGTGCAGAGTGGCGCGCGCGACGGTCGACCCGGCGACGAACACCGGCTCCATCAGCGCCCACGGCGTGACGCGGCCGGTGCGGCCGACGCCGACCTTCACGTCGAGCAGCTTGGTGGTCACTTCTTCCGGCGGGTACTTGTAGGCGATCGCCCAGCGCGGGGCGCGCGACGTCGCGCCGAGCCGCCGCTGGATCGACGTGTCGTCGACCTTCACCACCAGACCGTCGATCTCGTGCTCCACGTCGTGCCGATGCTCGCCCCAGTACGCGATCTTGTCCAAGACCGCCTGCGCTCCGGACGCCTTCGACGTGTGCGTGGAGACGGGCAGGCCCCAGTCGCCGAGCGCCAGGTACGCCTCGTGCAGGGAGTCCGGTCGCCAGCCGTCGATCCGGCCGATCCCGTGGCAGATCATCTGCAGGCGACGACGCGCCGTGACCTGCGGATTCTTCTGGCGCAGCGATCCGGCCGCGGAATTGCGCGGGTTCGCGAACGGCGCTTTGCCGTCGGCCACCAGGGACGCGTTGAGCGCCTCGAAGTCTTCGATGCGGAAGAACACCTCGCCGCGCACTTCCAGCAGCTCGGGCACCGGGCGTCCGGGCGCCGCGATCAGCTCGTGCGGGACGTTGGTGATGGTGCGCGCATTGAGGGTCACGTCCTCGCCGGTGCGCCCGTCGCCGCGGGTGACGCCGCGTACCAGCCGGCCGTTCTCGTATGTGAGGGCCAGCGCCACACCGTCGATCTTCAGCTCGCACAAGAACTCCAGCTGACCGGGTGCCGCACCCGAGTCGACCTCGGTACGCGCCACCCACGCGCGCATCTCTTCGGAGTCGAAGACGTTGTCGAGCGACATCATGCGTTCGAGATGATCGACCGGGGTGAACGCAGTCGAGAACCCGCCGCCGACCAGCTTGGTCGGCGAGTCGGCCGCCGCCAGCGACGGATGCTCGTCCTCCAGCTTCTGCAGTGCGCCCAGCAGCGCGTCGAACTCGCCGTCGCTGATGATCGGCGCGTCCTTCACGTAGTAGCGGAACTGGTGGTCGCGCACCTCTTGCGCCAGTCGCGCCCACTCTTGCGCTGCGTCCTGCGGGGCGAGAAGTTCGTCGGTGCCGGGTTGGTCTGCCACGTCGGTCAGCCTATCGGAGGCGTATGACAAGAACCGTCGTCGCCGAGCCCGTCAGCCGAAGATCTGCTCGACGCTCTCGGCGCCGGCCACGGAGCGTTCGCTCCATCGAGTGATCTGCTCGCGCAACACCGATACCCTGGGCACATGCCGCACCCCATCATGTTCGACGACGACGATCCGGTGCTGATCAAGCTGAGGTCGTACGCACTCGCATTGCCCGAGGCCACCGAACAGATCGCACACGGTCGTCCAACGTTCCGCTGCGGCAAGATGTTCGCGATGTACGGGGGGTCGCGCAAGGGCGAGACCAAGTCGCCGATCTCCACAGCCTTGCTCTTCATTCCCGACCCCGGCGAGAAGCAGGCCCTGGAGAGCGACGACCGCTTCTTCGTCCCGGCCTACGTCGGCGCGTACGGCTGGCTGGGAACGGTGCTGTCGCTCGACAGCGACTGGACCGAAGTCGCGGAGTTGCTGGACGCGAGCTTCCGTCGGATCGCCCCGAAGCGGGCCGTAGCGCAGTTGCCGGACTGAACGGATCAGCCGCCGCCCGCAAGGTGGACGGAGCGAGCGTCGACGAAATCCGTCAGCGGATGAGGTCGGGCAACAGCTGAGCGACCGACGACGCGGTGCGCAGGGCGGCGGTCGCCCACGACGGCGAGGCGCCGGCCAGGCCGCAGGTCGGGGTGATGAGCATGTTGTCGCGCACGACAGTGCGTTCCAGCCCGATTCGGTCGACCAGCGAGATCAGGCGCAGGCCGAGTTGTTCGGGGTCGGGAGCCCGGTCCGGGTCGGTCGACGGCACGATCCCGGCGGCCATCACTCCCCCGGCGTCCAGGAAGTGTCCGAGCCGATCGAAGTCGGCCTCGCGCACCCGGGTCAGGTCCAGCGACAGGCCGCAGCCGGTCAGCAACGACAGCAGGTCCCAGCGCAGCGGGGCACACGTGTGCAGCAACGCCGGCCGCCCGATGGTCTCGACCAGCCCGTTCAGCGTCTCCGCGACCTCCTGCACGGGGATCGGCGCTATCGGATCGAGCCTGGTCAGCGGGGTCACCGTGCCGTCGACGACGGGTCCGGCGCCCGGCTCGTCGATCTGCACCACCACGCGTGCCCCGAGTCGTCGTTCCACCTCGGCCGCCCGCCCCGCGAGGCCGGCGGCGAGCGACTCGGCGACATCGCGCACCGCGCCCCGGTCGCGCACCAGCTTGTGACCTCCGCGCAGCTCCACCTGGGCGCCGAACGTGAACGGCCCGGCCGTCTGCAGCTTCACCGCCCGATCCGACCCGGCGAGACCGCCGAGCTCCCACTGCTCCTCCAACGCGTCCAGATCCCACCGCAGGAAGTCCCGGCCGCGCCGGGTGATCGTCGTCGGCGCAGACGTCAGCCGGTACACGCGGTGCACCACATCGACCGGGATGTCGACCAAGATCGACGCCGTGCGTCCGATCAGGTCGGCGCCGACGCCGCGCGCAGGCAGTTCTGGCAACGCGACCAGCGACGATTCGCCCACGACGATGCGCGCCGCCTCACGCGGGTCCACACCGGGCATCGATCCGACCCCGGCACCCGCACCCACCGGAAGTCCGGCCGGAGACCAGCGCATCGACTCGCTCACGGACGGGAGTCGGCGATGCGTCCGCAGCCGAGGACCAGGTCGCCGTGTTCGGCGTCGGGCCGGTACAGCACGGCAGCCTGACCGCGGGCGACGCCGCGCAACGGCTCGCGCAGCGCGATCTCGATGCCCGGCCCGTCGGGCCCGTCGACCGGGGTGGCGACCGCTTCGGCGAGTCCGCCGTGTGCGCGTACCTGAACGACACATTCGACCGGGCCGTCCGGTGTGACCCCCGAGGTCCACACCGCCCGGACCGCGTCGATGTGCCAGACCTCCAGGTCGGCGGCGGTGCCGACGGTCACGGTGCCGCTGGCCGGATCGATGCCGGTCACGTAGCGCGGCGCGCCGTCGGCTGCCGGCGCGTCGATCCCCAGTCCCTTGCGCTGGCCGATGGTGAAGCCGTGGACGCCGTCGTGCCCGGCGAGCCGCTCGCCGCTCGCCGCGTCGACGATCGCTCCCGGCCGGACGCCGATCCGCGCGCCGAGAAAGGCACGGGTGTCGCCGGTCGGGATGAAGCAGATGTCGTGCGAGTCCGGCTTGTCCGCGGTCAGCAGCCCGCGGTCGGCGGCCTCTTCGCGGATCTGCGGCTTCGGGGTGTCACCGACCGGGAACATGGCGCGGGAGAGCTGCGTGTGGTCGAGCACGGCCAGCACATACGACTGATCCTTGTCGGCGTCGACGGCCCGCCGCAGCTCGCCGTCGTCCAGCCGCGCGTAGTGGCCGGTGGCGAGGGCGTCGAAGCCGAGGGCCTCGGCCCGCTCGGCGAGTGCCGCGAACTTGATCTTCTCGTTGCAGCTCAGGCACGGGTTCGGGGTCTCGCCAGCAGCGTACGACGCGACGAACTCGTCGATCACGTCTTCTTTGAACCGGTCCGCGAAGTCCCACACGTAGAACGGGATGCCGAGCATGTCGGCGACGCGCCGGGCGTCGTCGGCGTCCTCCCGCGAGCAGCAGCCGCGCGAACCGGTGCGCAGCGCTCCCGGCGCCGTCGACAGCGCCAGATGCACGCCTACGACGTCGTGCCCGGCCTCGACGGCCCGCGCCGCGGCCACCGACGAGTCGACGCCGCCGCTCATCGCCACCAGAACCTTCATCGCACGCCTCCCGCCGCGGCCGGCACGTCGAATCCGCGCGACAGCATCCCGGCCGCCCGCGCACGCTCGACGACGTCGCCGATCACCGCGGCGACGTAGTCGACGTCGGCGTCGGTGTTGTCCGGGGCCAGCGAGAAGCGCAGCGAGCCGCGCGCCGAGGCGCGGTCCATGCCCATCGCGAGCAGGACGTGGCTGGCCGAGGCGACCCCGGCTGTGCACGCCGAACCGGTGGAGCATTCGACGCCCTTGGCGTCGAGCAGCATGAGCAGCGAATCGCCCTCGCAGCCGTCGAACGAGACGTGGGCGATGCCGGGAAGGCCGTCGGCCGAGTTCACCCGCGTGCCGTCGATCGACGACAACACCGAGACCAGGCGGTCCCGGAGCCGGGCCACCTCGCACGCGTTCTGATCGAGCCGTTCGATCGACCAGGTCAGAGCGGCGGCCATGCCGGCGGCAGCGGCCACGTCCTGAGTGCCCGACCGCATGTCGCGCTCGTGTCCGCCGCCGTTGAGCAGGGCCACGCAGGCGACGTCGCGCCCGAGCACCAGCGCACCCGCGCCCTGCGGGCCGCCGAACTTGTGCGCGGCCAGGCTCATCGCGGACAGTCCACTGGCGGCGAAGTCGACCGGCACATGGCCGACCGCAGCGATCGCGTCGCTGTGCACGGGCACGCCGAACTCGCGGCCGATCGCGGCGATCTCAGCGATCGGCGCCAGCGTGCCGACCTCGTTGTTGGCCCACATCACCGACACCAAGGCGACCTCGTCGGCGTGCGCCGCCAGCTCGGCGCGCACATCGGCGGGATCCACGCGGCCGTGGGCGTCGACCGGCAGCACCACCAGTTCGGCGCCGGCGTCGGCGACCAGCGCCTCAGCGGGGTCGAGGACCGCGTGATGCTCGATCGCCGAGATGACGATCCGCCTGCGGCGGTCGTCGGCGCGCCGCCGGGCCAGGTAGATGCCCTTGATCGCGAGATTGTCCGACTCGGTGCCCCCGGAGGTCAGCACGACTTCCGACGGGCGGGCGCCGACGCCGCGAGCGATCGCCTCCCGCGACTCCTCCAGCAGACGACGGCTCGCGCGTCCCGCGCCGTGCAGCGACATCGGATTTCCCGGGGTCCGCCACGCAGCGGTCATCGCCGCGACGGCTTCGGGGAGCATCGCGGTGGAGGCGGCGTTGTCGAGGTAGACGGTGGAACGGGGCGTCACCGGCTGGGAGACAAGAGCAGACATGACCTCTCCACGATAGCCGCGCGACGCGGGCGCCGGGAAATCAGCGCAGGACCTGCCCAATCGCCAGCACACCGCTCGGATCGTGCTGCCGGGCCAGCGCCCCGAGCCACTGCCGGGTCTCCTCGTCGTAGCTCCGCGCGATCACCGCCGGATCGCCGCTGGCGCTGAAGTTGGGCAGCTGCGCGCCGTCGGAGTACGGGGCGAGCGCATTCAGCACCGAGGCCGCGGCCGGCGGAACCAGATCGGCGATCGGCGGTGCGAGCACGCCCACGACGAGGACGTTGAACGCCGCGTCGCGGTGGCACAGCGCACTGTCGTTCGCGGGCTTGCGCGCGAAGGCGCCGCCGAGCTTACGAACCTCCACCAGCAGCAACGGCGACGGCGCGTCGGGGCCGACGTGGTCGAGAAGCACGTCGACCGCTTCGGCAGGCAGCTCCCGCAGCAGCGTCGAGGCGTCGTGCGACGGCATCGGCTGCGGCGGATCGGCGTGGATCGCGCCGATCGCGGCGTACGGGAGCACGCCGACGGCGTCCAGCAGCGGCGTGGCGACCGACCGCATCGGCGCCAGCACCCGCTCGGCCTCTTCCGACGCGGCCAGATTCGCATAGCGCACCGCGACGCTCAGCTTGCCTGCCAGCATCGGCGGCACCCCGGGCATGTCAGGCAGGCGCAGCAGCGCGATCGAGGTGTCGACGTCCTCGGGCAGCGCGTCGCTCCACGACCGCCAGCGCTCGAGCACGACGGCGGCGTCAGCCCCGTCGAAGTAGACCGCCCCGCCGTAGAACTCCGGGATCGGCAACAGTTCGATCACCACCTCGGTGACGATGCCGAGAGTCGCCTTGCCGCCGCGCAGACCCCAGAACAGTTCCGGATTCTCGTCGGGCGCGGCGCGATGCACCCGGCCGTCGCCGGTCACCACGGTCAGCTCGCGGACGTAGTCCGACGACGCGCCGAGCTGCCGGACCAGCGGACCGACCCCGCCGCCGGTCAGCAGACCCACCACGCCGACGCTCGGCGCGGAACCGCACAGGGGCGCCAGCCCGTGCGGGGCCGCGGCGTCGCACGGCCTGCCAGGCAGTCCGGCGCCGATGCGTGCGGTCCGCGACTCCGGGTCGACGGCCAGCGTGTTCAGCGCACCGGTCCGGATCAGCAGCGTCTCTCCGTCGAGCGGCGTGGCGCCGTGGCCGGTCGCGTGCACGGCCACCGTCATCGCGTTCGCGGCCGCGAAGCCGATCACCGCGGCGATGTCGTCGGCGCCGAGCACATCGACCACCGCCCACGGACGCTGCGGCACGGCCACGTTGAAGTTGACCGTCTGATAGCCCTCCTCCCGGGGGCGCCAGACGTGGCCGCGGACGGCGCTGCGCAGGGCCGCGACGTCGGCGCGATCAAGGGTGTTCTCGGTGGTCATGGAAATCTCCTCGAAGTGAGGCGGCAGAGGGCTCCGCCGCGACTGCACTCAGCTTCGGCGACCGCTCTTGTCGGCCGCTTGGATCGCGCTTGGAGCGGCGCCACCGCAGAGGTCCCGCGCCTCCTGCGCGACGCGAGGCAGCCCGAGATCGTCCGCAGCGCGTGCGATCGCGATCAGTTCCGCGTCCCGCTCCGGAGTCGGTGCTCCCCTGCTCGCCGTCAGCAGACGGCACCGAAGCACGCCCGAGGCGCTGCCTCCGTCCTCGCACAGCCGGCGGGCCCGATCCAGCGCCGCGTCGCCGTCGGCGTCGTCCCCGCACAGGTAGTGCAGGCGGGCGAGCGTCAGATCCACCGGGCCCACGCACCCGACCTGGCCGACCGTGGCGATGCCGCCGGCGAACGGCTTGAGATAGGTCACGAACGGCGGAGCCTTCTCGACCGCTCCGAGCTCGACCACCAGGTCGGCCAGCACCGTCGCCTGGGCCAGTGACGTCCAGAACATCGGCGTCTCCTCTGCCGTCCAGCGATCGATCATCGTGTGCACCAGGGCCTCGTCGCCGTGCTTCCACGCGATCGACGCCACTCCGGCCGCCAGCAGACGCACGACCTGGTTGTCCGACGCCGAGTGCAGAGCGCCTCGCACCCACCCCATCCAATCGCCGTCGGTGCCGAGCGCCCCGTCGATCAGATCGTCGCCGACGCCTTGCTGCCCGGCAGCCGCCATCAGTGCCAGCGTGCCGGAACCGGCGATGTAGAGCTCCGTCTGTTGGTGCACCGCCATCGCGATCCGCAAGTGCTCGCGGGCGAGGTCGAATCCGGCGTGCCAGACCGCGACCGCCATCTCCATCCAGCGCAGCTGCGCGCGCAGCACCGGCAGCCGCATTCGTTCACTGCCCGCGATCGCCCGGCGCAGCCTCGTCTGCGTGCTGGTCAGATCACCCAGGGTCATGTCGGCCATCGCGACCACCGAGTCGGTGATCACCCGGTCGAGTGCTGCATCGGCATAGTCGAGCCCGGCGAGAGAACCGGCCACCCCGATCAGCTCGGTCGCCCGAGAGGCCACGCCGGAGTACGTGACCAGGCGGCCCACCGCCGCATCGGCGAGCACTTCCGGCGACCCGACCTCGGCGGCCAGCCGCTCCGCGCGTGCCAGCAGTTCCGCGGGCACCGATTCGTCAGTGTGATAGCAGTGCCCCACCGCCAGTGCGCTCAGCAGCGCGACCGAGGCGGCCGGGTGGTCGTCGAACGCAGTGATCGCGTCGGCGAGCACCAGGTGCAGGGAGCCGGGCTCTTCTGTCGGCGAGATCCACGACCAGCCGCCGCCTGCGCGAAGCACCGTTCGCGCCAGGAGACCGGCGGTATCGGCAGCACCGGCGTCGATCGCATCGGAGAGGCGACGCTCTACGGTCTCGAGCACCAGCTGGGCACGGCCGGCCCGGGCCTGCGCCCGCAGCATGTCGATCAAGAGCAGGTCACGATCAGCCGGCACCGCATTCGCCCCGGCCAGCGACTCGTAAGTGCGCAGTGCGCACTCGAGCCAGTACGCCGCGTTCTCCGAGTCCCACCGGGCGAGGGCGCCGTCGGCGGCCGTCCGGCAGGCCCGCACCACCGCCTCGACGTCGGCCACCGGCAATGCGTCGAGCAGGTGGGCGGCCCGCATCTCCACCGCGCCGGGACGATCGTCGCCGTCGAGGACGTCGGCGACCCGCAGGTGCATCCGGCAGCGCCGCAGCGGGGCCAGAGTCGCCGTGGCCTGCTCGCGCAGCAGCGCATGAGCGAAGGCGGGCCGTCCGCCGACCGGAGCCCGCACGACGATCCGCTCGTCGGCGGCCTCGTCCAGGCAGTCCGCCACCTGCGCGGGGTCGCGGTCCATCACCCGCGCCAGCAGACCGATGTCGACATCCTCCCCGAGCAGCGCGGCGTAGCCGACCACTTCGCGCACCGGCGGGTCGAGGGTCGCCAGGCGACGATCGAGCACCGACCGCACCGCCTCCGGGATCTCCGCGGACCGCTCGCCGGCGCGGAGTCGTGCGTATTCGGTGGCGAAGAGCGGGTTGCCGCCGGTCCGCTCGGCGATCTCGGCGGCCAGTTCGGCGGGCACGTCGTCGTCGGACACCTGCCGAACCAGTTCGGCCACTTCCCCATGCCGGAGCGGCGGCACTTCGCAGACCTGACCGCCGCCCCGCAGAATCGCCTCGCGCAGCCGGGCTACTGGCGGACCGGACTCCTCGGACCGGACCGTCAGCACCAGCCGCAGGCCGGGCGCGGCGAGGACCGACGTCAGGTAGCCGAGCAGTCCCGCCGACATCGCATCGGCCCACTGCACGTCGTCGATCACGACAGTGAGCGGCGTCTCGGCCGCCGACTGCTCCAGCAGGTTCTGGACGCGCTCATACACCGCGAACCGCGCCGTGTCGGCGTCCACGCCTGTCGGAATCGACAGCACCTCGTCGACGTCGGCGCCGAGATCCCGGCACAGTTGACGCAGCGGCCACCAGGCCGGCACACCCTCCGCGTCCGGGCAGCGGACCCACACCACCTGGTGTCCCGCCGCCCGCGCACGACG
This sequence comes from Gordonia sp. (in: high G+C Gram-positive bacteria), assembly GCA_047605365.1. GTDB lineage: Bacteria > Actinomycetota > Actinomycetes > Mycobacteriales > Mycobacteriaceae > Gordonia. The sequence continues at coordinate 3,136 of JASGFV010000085.1, read as the reverse complement.
CGCCGCCTCGTGCGCCAGGCGCGTCTTTCCGATGCCCGCCGGACCGGTCAGCGCCAGCCATCGGGTTCCGGACTCGTCGTCGTACAGCGCCGCGATCTGCGCGACGAGTCTCCCTCGTCCGATGAGCGACGGCCCGGGCGGCGGCGGAGCCGGCCGAACCCCATCGTCGACCTCGACGACGCGGCGCTCCGGCTCCCGCGCACTGACCGCACCGGTCCAGTGCGGCGGGCGAGGCCAGGCGGCGATCGCCGGATCGTGACGGAGGATCGACGCCTGCAGTTCGCGCAGTTCGGCGCCCGGATCCAGGCCCAGGCCGTCGCCGAGCGCACGGTCGTGCTCGGCGAAGACCTCGAGCGCCTCGGTGGTGCGCCCGGCCCGGTGCAGGGCGATCATGTGCAGCCAGACGGCCCGCTCACGCAGCCGGTCTTCGGCCCGCTGCGCCGAGATCTCGGTGAGCGCCGCGGTCACGTCGCCCATCGCCAGCAGCGCCGTCACGTGGATCTCGGCGGCTCCCAGCCGCAGTTCGCCGAGTGCGGCAGCGGGCGCCGACACCCAGTCCTCGTCGCCGAACTCGGGCAGCAGGTCTCCACGCCACAGCTCCAGCGCGGCCGCCGAGTCTCGGAGTGCGTCGTCCCAGCGAGCGTCCTGTCGTGCGCGATGCGCATCGGCCGCGAGCCGCTCGAACTCGGTCAGGTCGACGCGGTCGTCGCCCGGATTCAGCCGGTACCCGGGGCTCACCCGTTCGATGGGCGACGCCTCGCCGTCCCCGGTCCGCAGCGCCCGCCGCAGGTTGGAGATGTACGCCTGCAGGCTGGTGCCCGCCGCGGCCGGCGGATTCTCACCCCACAGGACGTCAGTCAGCCGGTCCGCCGAGACCACGCCGCCGCGCGCCAGCAGCAACGCGGCAAGCACCGCGCGCTGCTTGGGCGAACCCAAGTCAACGGCGGTGCCTGCGTGCATGACGCTCAGCGGACCCAACGTCCGATATTCACGCATGTGCCTGTCCATGATCGTCTACGGCGACGCGGTGCCGACTGGTTCGCCGGCGTCGTCCAGCGGGTCGTCGAACCACTCGTCGTCCAGATCTGATTCGAGCGGCGGCGGGGTCACGGTGGCCGCGCGCATCATCAGCACTGCGATCACCGCACCGGCCGCCGCGACTGCGACGCTGATCCAGAGTGCAGTGCGAAGACCGTCCACGAAGGCGTCGGGCGATCCGCCGGACAGCGCGCCGTGCGCCGGGAACACCGCGCCCAGGGCCGCGACGCCCAGCGCGATGCCGGACTGCCGGAAGACGTCGTTGACGCCGGTCGCGAGCCCGACGTCGTCGCTGCCGCTCTCGGCCAGCACGACGGCACTGAGCACCGGGTTGAACACACCCGCCCCGACGCACGACAGCATGAATCCGGGAACCATGGCCCAGCCGCTGGCGTCCACCGCGGCGGCCGTGGTCATCACGACCAGGCCGCCGGCCACCGCGACCATCGCCACCGAGACCAGGATCCACGCGGGCACCCGGCTCATCATCTTGTCGGTGACCCCGGCGACGATCAGCATCACGAAGGTGCCGGGCAGGCCGACGAGTCCCGCAGCGATCGGCGACATGCCGAGCACGCCCTGCAGGTACAGGCCCAGGTAGACGAACACCGCGAACAACGACGCCGAGATCGCGAACGTGCTGAGCTGAGCGCCCGCGAAGGCCGGGGTGGCGAAGAGCTTCAACGGGAGCATCGGTTCCGGAGTGGTGGCCTCGACCAGCACGAACACCAGCGCGGCCAGGCCCGCGGTGCAGAACAGGAACAGCGTGCGGTCGGCGGTCCAGCCGTCCTCGGCCGCCGTGATCAGGCCGTAGGTGAGCGCGGCCAGCGCCACGGTCGACGAGAGCTGACCGCCCCAGTCGCCGCGTCGCGGACTCGCGCTGCGCGACTCGCGCACCCAGCGCACGCCGGCCAGCATCGCGATGCCGACCGGAATGTTGATCAGGAACACCGCCCGCCAGTCGAACCACTCGGTGAGCATGCCGCCGAGCAGCGGTCCCACCGCGAACGACGCACCGATGGTCGCGCCGTACGCCGCGAGCGCACCGGCCCGGGCCCGGCCCGGAAACGCGGCCGCGATCAGCGCGAGCGACGTCGCGAACAGCAGTGCCGCTCCGAAGCCCTGAACTACGCGGGCGACGTTGAGCATCACCATGCCGTTCGCTCCGGCGCACACGGCCGAGGCCACGGTGAAGATCAATGCGCCGACCACGAACACGAACCGGCGTCCCACGCGGTCCGCCCACGCGCCGGCGCTGAGCACGGTGGCCGCGAGCGCCAGCGTGTAGCCGTCGACCATCCACTTCAGCGCGCTCAGGTCGGCGGTGAACTCCCGTGCGATGGCCGGCATCGCAGTGTTCACCACGGCGATGTCGAGCATCAGCATCGCAGTGGCCGCGCACGCCACGGCCAGGGTCACCCGCTGGGTGCGTCGGGCGAGCGGTGTGCGTCCGTCCGGGACAGGCATTCCCGGAGCGGGGGCCCCGGGTCGGTTCTCAGTCATGTCGGCAGTCCTCTCGAATGTTCTCGACGGGGACAACAGTCCGCTTCCGGTCTTGGAAACGTCTTGTCGTCGACTTGACCGCCTGCTCACCAGGCCCTTGACGTCAGGGTCTTCACCGGACTCCGACCATCTCGTCGGCCAGCCGGACCAGATCGGCGGCCCGCGACGGAACGGTGTCGACGTGCGGCCAGCCGTGGACGGCGACGCGCCACTGATCGTCGATCGCGGACAGTCCCCACTGGGCGCCGAGCAGCGCCCCGGCGATGGCCGCGACCGTGTCGGTGTCGTTGCCGATCCGGACTGCGGTGAACACGCCGTCGCGGAAGTGGTCGGGACCGTCGCCGGAGGCGTGCAGCACCGCCGACGCCGCAGCCTGCAGCGCGTGCACGGTATAGCCGTTCGGCGAGAAGTCGCGCGGATCGCCGTCCCGGGCCGCGTCGAGCTGCTCGGCCCAGAACTCGCGCCGCCGGGCCGGAATCAGGTCGAGCCCGGCGTAGACGTCGATCCACTCGTCGGCCACCGCCCCGCGGATCGCGTCGCACCACAGCACACAGGAGTCCTGGGCGTACTCGTGCGGGTGAGTCAGGGCGGCGAC
>JASGFV010000084.1:0-13184 GCA_047605365.1 Gordonia sp. (in: high G+C Gram-positive bacteria) | reverse complement strand
CGAAGGTGTTCGACTCCTCAACGGTGATGACGCCTTCCTTGCCGACCTTGTCCATGGCCTCGGCGATGAGCTCGCCGATGGCCGGATCGCCGGCCGAGATGCCAGCGGTGGCAGCGATCTGCTCCTTGGTCTCGACCTCCTTGGCGGAGTCGAGCAGCGAGCCGGTGACGGCGTCGACGGCCTTCTCGATGCCGCGCTTGAGGCCCATCGGGTTGGAGCCGGCGGCGACGTTGCGGAGACCCTCGCGGACCAGCGCCTGCGCCAGCACGGTGGCGGTGGTGGTGCCGTCGCCCGCGACGTCGTCAGTCTTCTTGGCGACTTCCTTGACCAGCTCAGCGCCGATCTTCTCGTACGGGTCCTCCAGCTCGATCTCCTTGGCGATGGAAACACCATCGTTGGTGATCGTGGGGGCGCCCCACTTCTTCTCCAGGACGACGTTGCGGCCCTTCGGTCCCAGCGTGACCTTCACGGTGTCGGCGAGGGTGTTCAGGCCCCGCTCGAGGCCGCGGCGGGCCTCTTCGTCGAAAGCAATCTGCTTTGCCATTGGTAAGTGATCCTCCGATAGGGGGTGACACTAGGTTCGTGGGTCGGATTCGGTGCCCGCGACGGACGACCGGCTGGTGTCTTGGAATACCGGTCTCACCGTCCAACCTGGCACTCACACACCGCGAGTGCCAACATCGTTTTTAGCACTCGCCTCCGACGAGTGCAAGGTCGGTCCGGGGCGACGAAACCGCAGCGCGAGGCGGGTGTCGCGAGTCAGCGCTTCTCGCAGGCGATCCCGTCCTTGTCCCGGTCCAGGTGCGTGTTCTTCTGGCAGACGCTCTTGTTCACGCGGAAGGTCGTGACCGGCTTGCTCTTGGTCTTATCCCGAGCACCCGGACGGGCGACGCCGTGCGGGTACGCCTTGTTCAGCGCGGCGCAGTTCTTGTATTTCACCGGCGCGGCGCTCGCCTCCCCCGCGGGAGCGACGACGAACGCGAGCGAGCCGAGCAGTGCGACTCCGGCCAGGGCTGACTTGATCCCCATGCCGAGGATGCCAGCCAGGCGTGTCGTAGGTCACTCGTTCGGACGACGGCCCTTCGGAGCAGCCATCTCGGCCCGGTTCGTCGAGCAGGCGGCGAGGAATCTCGCACCCCCGCCCCATGAGCCTGCCGAAGGGTCCGGCGGAAATCTCCCGCGAACAGTCCAGCAGCCAACCCCGGCCTGGTCGTCGCGGCCTGGTTGTCGCCAGCCTGGTCGTCGCCAGCCGGGTGGTCGAGTAGCCGCCGAGGAACGAGGCAGCGTATCGAGACCCGACCACCGAGCGACGAGCCGAGCGAGCCGAAAACGCCCCTGAACATTAGGTTCGACTCGCTGCGCTCACTCAACCCGCGAGACAGGGCATCCATGTCGCGGGGACACCGCATTACAGAACCGCCCAAAACTGTTCGAAACTTTCTTCGAGATAGCTGTTGCACACACAACATAGTGTGCGTACACTTGAAGTATCGAACACAAGAACTAACCCACCATCCAGGGGAAGGTGACGACGATGACCGCGCTCGTGAACATCGACGCCCTCACCCCGACCGAACTTGTGGACCTGCAGGAACGCATCGAAGACCGCCTCGCCCACGACACCGTCCTGGGACGTGAATCTGAGGACTCCCTGCTCGATCTTGCGGAGACCCGGGAACGCGCGCGCCGCAAGGCCGAAGTGTTCAATGCCGCGTTGTATGTGGAGATCAACGACCGTGACGTGCACAGGCAGGCCGGCTACTGCTCCACCTACGCCCTCTACCAACAAGGCCTACGTCTGGGGACCGGGGAGACCCGCCGACGAAAGAACACCGCTGCCGCTATCGGCCGTTTGACCTCGATGACCGGCGACCCGCTCGAACCGCATCTGGAAGCGACCGAGGCAGCGGTGGCTGAAGGGGTGATCGGTCGTGAACATGTGGCGGTGATCGCGCAGGTGGTGGACAAGATCCCCGACCGTGTGGACCCGGAAAAGCGTGCCGCCGCCGAAACCGATCTCGCCGAAGCGGCACGGCACCTGGCCCCAGAAGACCTCACGGTGATGGGCAACCGGATCCTGGGCTACCTGGACCCCGACGGGCAACTCACCGACGACAAGGACCGGCAACGCCAGCGCACGTTCGTGGTGATGCCGCAAAACCAGCAACTGATGGCCAAAGTCCGGGCGCAGTTGACCCCCGAGCTGCAGGCCTCCCTCGGTGTGATGCTCGAGCAGTGGGCGCAGCCAGGCATGAACAATCCTGCCGATCCGGACTCCCCGCACGGCGCGGCCGACCAGCCCGGCCTGGATCCGGCTGTGCTTGCTGCGGCAGCCGAGCGAGATGACCGGTCGATCGGGCAGCGTCAGCACGACGCCCTCCAGGCGGTCTTGAATCATGCGAACGCCGGCAGTGGGCAGGCGTCGGGTCGGATCGCGTCGCAGATCGTCATCACCGTCACCGATGAGGACCTGCAACGCCAGTCCGGTGTCGCGTACACGGCGACCGGGACTCGTCTGCCGGTCACTGATCTGGTGAAGTTCGCCGCCGACACCATCCCGTATCTCGCGGTGTTCTCGAAGGCCAAAGGGCAGGTTCTCTACCTCGGGCGCGGCAGCCGGTTCGCGTCGAAGGCGCAGCGTCTGGCGTTGTTCGCGCGTGACCGCGGGTGCACTGCACCCGGGTGTACGGTCCCGTTTTCGCGGACGCAGATTCATCACATGCCCGACTGGCAGGACGGCGGCCCGACCGACGTCGACCATCTCGGCGGAGCGTGCGGGAAACACAACCGGTGGGCCGGCAAGAATCGCGGACAGTGGCAGACCACCGTCATCGCCGAAGGATTCCACGCCGGCCGAGTGGGCTGGAAACCCGTCGGCAGGGACGGACCGTGGACGGTCAATCCGATCTTCCATCCGGACAAACTCGCGCCCGGCAGTCCGCCGCCGCCGGTGAACCACCGGATGAACGCGCCCACCACATCAGACGACGGCACCCTGCTGGAACCGGCTCAGCCAGATTCCGACGAGCAGGCCGGATCCAGTCAGCCGGGGCCGATCAAGCAGTCCGGGCCCATCGAATTCGCCACTCGCGAAGACGAGGCCCTCTACTTCCTGATGTACGGCTACCCCGAATCACCCCACGACGAAAGCGATTGGCCCGCAGCCTGACCACCCCGCGTGGTCAGGCCTGCAGCCCTGTCTTGGTGCCGTCTGCACTCGGAACTCGGTACGGACGGATCTGTAAGAGAAGTCCCCCCGCGACTTCTGTCGCCCCAGCGCGCTGGTTGAGCGAGCGGCGCGAGTCGAAACCTACTGATCAGGCCGGTTTCGACTCGCAAGCTCGCTCAACCAGCGAGGGAGTGGCTCGATACGCTCGGATTCCGATACGCTCGCTCGTTCCTCGCGGGCTACTCGATCACCATCTTTTTCTCGCGTGTTACTCGGTCACCGTCTTTCCTCGCGCGATAGTCGATCACCATCTTTTCGTCGCCGCTTGCTCGCTCACCAACGGGGAGCCCCCGAGCCTGCAGCGTGCCCCTACCCGACCAGCGCCGACTCGGCAACGGCGAACGCCCCGCGATACGCCGCGGCGGGATGCCGATCGCTGAGCCGGTCGTCGCCGAACAGCTTCTTGCGCAGCGTTCCCGGCGTGTACTCGGTCTGCGCCAGCCCCCGCTCCTGCAGTACTGGCACCACCTTCTCGGCGAATTCCTCGAAAGACCCCGGGATCACCCAGTTGATGACGTTGATCCCGTCGACGCCGGCCGCCTGCCACTCCGCGATCCGGTCGGCGATCTGGTTGGGCGTCCCGACCACGACGGTGTCGCGGAGCCTCTGCAGCGACAGATCCGCGACCGTCGGCTCGCGATCGGTGATGTGCTGGCGCAGATGCTGCAAAAAGCCGTGCGAGGTGTTGGTGCGGATCTCGCTGATCAGCGTCTCCGGCGGATACACGCGGCCGTCCGGGTCGACGACGGCCGTGTGCGCCGCGTAGCCGTCGCTGCTGGCGTACCGCTGATACTCCTCGAACTTGTCGCGCGCCTCCTGCTCGGTGTCGCCGATGACGAAACTCAGCCCCTGGTGGAACGTGATGTCGTCGGCACGACGCCCCGCCGCGACCGCCAGCGCCCGGGTCTCCTCGATCTGGCTGCGGGCGACCTCCGGCGACGGCGCCACCAGGAACACCGCCTCGGCGTTCCGCGCCGCGAACGCACGACCCGGACCCGACGATCCGGCCTGGAACAGCAGCGGCGTGCGCTGCGGAGACGGCGACGGCAGGAACGGCCCCTCAACCTGGTAGCGCTCGCCGGAGTGGTTGATCTTGTGGACCTTGTCCGGGTCGGCGTGCAGGCCGCCGTCCTTGTCCCGGAGCAGCGCGCCCTCGTCCCACGAGCCCTCCCACAGCTTGTAGGCGACGTCGACGTACTCGTCCGCCCACCGATAGCGCTCGTCGTGATCCTCCAGCGCGCGGTAGCCGAAGTTGCGGTAGCCGTTGTCCTGCGTGCCGGTCACGATGTTCCAGGCGACTCGGCCGCGTGAGATGTGATCGAGCGTCGCCAACTGACGGGCGAAGTTGGTCGGATGCTGCTGGAACACGTTCGACGTCACGGCCAGCCCGATGTCGGTCGTGTGCGTGGCCAGCGCCGACACCAGCACGGTCGGATCGTTACTCGGAATCTGCAGGCCTTCGCGCACGTACACCGAGTAGTCGGCGTCCGCGTCGCCGTACAGGCCGGAGACGTCCGCGAAGAACAGCGAGTCGAACTTCGCGGCTTCGAGTGTCTTCGCGACGTCGATCCACAGATTCACGTCGTTGAAGTCCGACTGCCGGGCGTCCGGCCTGCGCCACTGGCCGTGATGGATGTGGCTCGTCGTGTTCATGACGAAGGCGTTGAAGATCAGTCGATCGCTCATCGGACGACTCCTTCCCCACGGACCGCGTTCCACGAGTCGGTGGCCCATGAACTCGGCGAGCGTCCGTTGAGCACATAGTCGCCGACCAGCGTCTGCCGGTAGATCGCCGGATTGTGCGACGCCAGCGTCCGCGCATTGCGCCAGTGCCGGTCCAGACCGAAGCGGTCCGTGACGGCCGACGACCCGCCGACCTCGAACAGCTCGGTGACCGCGCCGAGCACCAGCTCGGCGACGACGGTCTGCGCGGAGAAGACCGCGGCGTCGGCCGCATCGAACAGTTCCGGGGTGGCGGTTCCGGCGACGACGGCATCGGCGATCTCGCCGACCGCGGCGGCTGCGGCAAGCGTGGTGGCCGTCGCCGCGAACGACGCGCCCGCCAGACGTCCCACCACCTGCTGGACCTGCGGATCCGACGACGGGTCGGCATACCTGGGGTTGATCAGGTTGCGGCCCCGCTGCCGGACGAACGACGCCGCGTCGCGCACCGCGGCCTGCCCGATCCCGGCGAGCGTCGCCAGATGGTTCAGCTGCAGCACGGCGAGCAGGTAGGTGCCGGAGAACTCCCCGTTCGGGTAGATCTCCACGTCGCCGTCGGGCACCTGCACGTCGTCGAACACCGTGGTGCCGCTGCCGGTCAGCCGCTGGCCGAAGCCGTCCCAGTCGTCGATGCGCTTCACCCCGGCGGCGCCGGAAGGCACCAGCACATTCGCGGTCCGCTCCGCATCGACCGCCGCGCTGGTGTGAATCCAGTCTGCGAACAGACTGCCGGTGGAATAGAACTTCCGGCCGGTCAGCACCCAGTCGTCGCCGGCCCGCGTGACCCGGGTGGCGTTGGTCCAGAACGACGAGTTGCCGTTCTCCGACTGGGCGTTGCCGATGATCTCGCCGCCGGCGATCGCCCGCAACCACCGCTCGCGGACCTCCGCGTCCGGGTGGGCGAGACGCGACTCGACGAACGCGAAGTGCCCGCGCAGGAGCTGCGGCAGGTTCGAGTCGGCCTCGCCCAGCGCGATCAGCTGCTGGATGAACTGCGGCACCGTCGCGCCCAGGCCCCCGAACTCCTCCGGCACGCGGATTCTGGTGAAGCCCGACTGCCTCAGCAGTTCGACTTCCCGTTCGGGCAGGGCGCGGTCGGCTTCCCGGTCTCGGGCGCCGGCGGCGATCTCGGTGTAGACCGGCGCGAACCGCTCGGTCAACTGGGCATCGGTGGTCATCGGACGTTCTCCAATCGAGGCAGTGCGGTCAGCAGAGCCTGGGTGTAGGGGTGTTGCGGGCGGTCGAACACGTCGTCGGCCGTCCCGGACTCGACGACCCGGCCCTCCTTCATCACGAGAATCCGGTCGCTCATGTGGTGGATGACTCCCAGATCGTGGGAGATGAACAGGTAGCTCACGCCGAGTTCGTCCTGCAGATCGGTCAGCAGGTCCAGGACCTGCGCCTGGATCGAGACGTCCAGCGCCGACACCGGCTCGTCGCAGACGATCACGTTCGGTTCCGGGGCCAGGGCCCGGGCGATCGCGACGCGTTGTCGCTGACCGCCCGACAGCCGGAGCGGTGCGGCGTCGAAGTGCTTGGCCCCCAGCCCGACCTTCTCCAGGAGTTCGATGGCCCGATCCGTCGATTCCGCCGCGTTCGACGGCGGACGGTCACCCGTGGCGAGCGCGTCGCGCAGCACGCGCCCGACCGTCCAGCGCGGGTCGAACGAACTCAGCGGATCCTGATAGACGACGCCGATCTGCCGTCGCCGCGGCCGCCGCTCGCCGGAGGTCAACGTCGACCACGGCTTCCCGTGCAGCAGCACCTCGCCGGCCGTGGCGCGTTCCAGAGCCAGCGCGATCTTGGCCGTCGTCGTCTTTCCCGAACCCGACTCGCCCACGATGCCGAGGGTCTCCCCCGCGAACAGCTGGAACGAGACGTCGTCGACGACTGTGCGGTCCACCCGGTCGGGTCCGCGGTAGACCTTCGACAGGCCGCGGGCCTCCAGGACCACCCGGTCGGTGTCGATCTCGCCGCGGGTGCGGGAGACCAGCCCGGTGTCGCCCGCCGTCCGGACCAGCCGGGTCCCACGGGTGTGGGTGGAGGGCACCGCGTCGAGCAGAGCCCGCGTGTACGGATGCGCCGGGGCGGCGAGAATCTCGTTCACCGGCCCCTGTTCGACGATCTCGCCGTCCTTCATGACCGCGACGTCGTCGGCCAGCCGAGCGACGACGGACAGGTCGTGGCTGATCAGGATGATGGCCTGCCCGCCGGTCTTCGCCTCCGCCAGCAGGTTCAGGATCTGAGCCTGCACGGTGACGTCGAGCGCGGTGGTCGGCTCGTCGGCGATCAGCAGCGGCGGATCGAGCGCGATCGCCGAGGCGATCAGTGCCCGCTGCCGCAGGCCGCCGGACAGCTCGTAGGGCCGCTGCCGGGCCTTGACCTCCGGTTCGGGCACGCCCACCGAGCCGAGCAGTTCCACGGCCTTCGCCCGCCGTTCGGCGCGGTCGCCCCACTTGTGGACCTTGAGCGTCTCGGCCACCTCGTCGCCGACCTTGCGCAACTGGTCCAGCGAGACCAGCGCGTCCTGCAGCACGAAGCCGATCCGGCGCCCGCGAATCCGCCGCCAGCCGCGCTCGCTCTGCGCCGTCAGGTCGTCGCCGTCCAAATCGATCCGGTCCGCGGAGACGCGGGCGCCGTCGCCGGTCAGCCCGATCAGGGTGCGCGCGGTGATGGACTTGCCCGACCCCGACTCCCCGACGATCGCCAGGCAGCGGCCGGGCGCCACGCTCAGCGAGATCCCCTTCACGACGTCGACGTCGCCGAACCCGATGCGCAGATTCTCGACGGTCAGCAGAACTTTCGATTCCTCCGCCGCCGATCTGGCGACATCGGGCTTCTGAAGAACGGCAGTCATCGGGCCGCTCCTTCCAGTCGTTGTTGCGCGGCGCGGCCCAGGGTGGTGACCGCGATGGCGAAGAGGACGATGATCAGGCCCGGCAGGATCTCCAGCCACCAATTGGTGGTGACGTAGTTTCGGCCCGCGTCGAGCAGTGCGCCCCACTCCGGATCCGGCGGCCGGACGCCGAGTCCGAGGAAGGCCAGCGACGACGCCCAGACGATCGACTGTCCGACGCCGAGTGTGACCACGGCGACCAGCGGCCGCATCGCGTTGGGGAACAGGTGCGCCCGGATCACCGTCCAGCGACTGTGGCCGAGGGCGCCGGCCGCCTCGATGTAGCCGGCATTGCGCACGCTGAGCACCTGCCCGCGGACGATTCGCGCATAGCCCGGCATCGAACTCAGGCCGACGGCGATCGCCGACGTCAGGGCCGACGGCCCGAAGATCGACACCACCAGCAACGCCGACAGCAGCACCGGGAACGCGAAGAACACTTCGAGGATCCGGGTGATGATCGTGTCGACGACGCCGCCCGCGAGGGCCGAGGTGAAGCCCAGCACGACGGCCAGGCCGATGGCGATCGCGGTGGCGCCCAGGCCGATGCCGAGCGACAGCCGCGTGCCGTAGACGACCCGTGAGAAGACGTCGCGTCCCGCCTCGTCGGTGCCGAACAGGTGCTGCAACGACGGGTCGGCGAGCGGGTTGTTCAGGTCGATCGCCGTCGGCGAGTACGGGGCCAGCAGCCCCGGCGCCAGCGCCGCGACGGCGATCAGGCCGACGAACAGTCCGGACAGCACGACGCCGGGACGCAGCGCCGACAGTCGCCCGGCCCACGGATGAACAGAAGGGAGCGAAGGAACGACGGCGGTCATGATTCACCCATCCTCGGGTCGACGAGCGAGTAGGCGAGGTCGACGAGCAGGTTGGCCACGATGTAGATCGCCGCGACCACGACGACGATCCCGGCCACGGTCGGCACGTCGCGGGTGTTCACCGCGGTGACCAGCACTTGCCCGATACCGGGCCGGCCGAAGATGTTCTCGACGATCACCGCTCCTGAGATCAGGGCGCCGAGCGCCCAGCCGGACAGGCTCAGGGCGGGGATCACGGCGTGCCGGAGCCCGTGACCCAGTCGCACCGAGGTCTCGCGCAGCCCACGGGCCCGCGCCGTCGTGATGAACGGCTGGTCCAGGACCTTCTCGAACTCGTCGCGGATCACCTGGCCCAGGAATCCGCTCAACGGGATCGCCAGCGCCAGCACCGGCAACACCGTGCCGGCGACGGTGTCGCCGCCGATCACCGGGAAGATCGACAGCTTCACCGCGAACAGCACCAACAGGATCACCCCGACCCAGTACTGGGGAAGGCTCGCGGTGAACGCCTCGAACGTCGCCCCGGCGCTCGACGCCCACCGGCTGCGCTTGACGGTCAGCAGGCTGACCACGACCGCGATGATCCAGGCCGTCACGAGCGCCAGCACGGTGAGCACCAGGCTCGGGCCGAGCTGTCCGCCGATGACCTCGGTGACCGGTTGGAACTGGGTGTACGACGTCCCGAGGTCGCCGGTGAAGAGGCCGCCGACGTAGTGGAGCCACTGCGAGAACAGCGAATCGTCGAACCCGAACTCGGCGTTCACCGGGGCCAGCTGGGAGGCGGTGTAGCTCTGTTCGTTGCCGTTGCGGATGTTGAGGATCGCCGTGGCCCGGTCGCCGGGCACGGCCAATTGCGCCGCCCAGGCCAGGCTCGCGGCCGCGATCAGCACGGCGACCGCGGACACCGCCTTCACGGCGGTCCGGCGCACTGTGTCCGCGCGCACGCGGATCAGTGGCGCAGAGAGTGTGGTGGTCATGTCAATTCCTTCTCCCGGATTCGCGGGTCACTCGGTGAGGTACGCGTCGGAGAACACCGGCTCGCCCTGGCTCTTCTCGATCCAGAAGTCGTGCAGCTTGTTCGACGTCGCGTACAGCGAGTTCTGGGTGTAGAGGCCGATCCCTGCCGCCTGATCAGCGATCTGGCGCTGCGCCTGCGCGTACTGCTCGAAGCCGGCCTTGGTGTCGACGTTTGTGTTGGCCCGGTTGATCAGGTCGGTGAGCGCCTGGTCGTTGTAGAACGACCGGTTGTTGCCGTTCGGCTTCTCCGCCGTCGCCGCCCGCCAGACGATCCAGAGGATCGCCGGACTCGGACTGGTCCAGTACGACGGCAGGGCGTCGTAGGTGTTCGGATCGCTGTACTTGCCGCCCCAGAGCTCGGCCATCGTCGCCGGAATGAGTTCGACGTCGAACCCGGTCTGCCGCCACTGCTCCTGCAGGGCCTGCAGGATGGTCGCGCCTTCGCTGGTGATGATCGATCCGGCGCCGTAGACGAGCCGGATGTGCAACGGCTTGCCGTCCTTGGCGTAGATGCCGTCGGCGCCCTTCTTCCAGCCGGCCTGGGCGAGCAGCGCCTGTGCCTTCGACTTGTCGTACGGGTAGGGATCGCCGTCGACGTAGGCCGGCGTCGACTGCGAGACCGACGCATTCGGCTCGAACGGCACGACGCCGTGGAAGCCCGCCTGTACCGCCGCCTTGCGGTCGGCCCCGGTAGCGAACGCCTGCCGGACCAGCTTGTCGGTGAACGGTCCCTTCTCGGTGTTGACGAAGAACGAGACCGGCTTGCCCGGCGTGATGTAGCGGATCGTGTTCTTGAACCGCGCCTGCGCGTTCTTCCACTGCACCGTCGGCACCTGGTAGATCAGGTCGGATTCACCGGTGGTCAGGGAGGCGTAGCGCGACGTGTCGTCGGGCACGAACTTCCAGTTGATCTGGTCCACGTACGCCGGGCCCTTGTTCTTGGCGGTGGCCGGCCACGACGTGTAGTTCGGGTTCTTCTTGAACACCACCTGCTGGCCCTTCTGCCAGTCGGCGACGGTGAACGCGCCCGAGCCGATCGGCTTCTCGCAGTTCTGCTCCTTGGTGCGGGTCTTGAGCGCCGTCGGCGACTGGATGCCGAAGTAGCCCTGCGTGATGAGCCGCAGGAACTCCGGGTACGGGGCATTGAGGTGAATGGCGAGCTTGGTGGGACTCAGCGCCTCGGCGGACTTGTAGTACGGGTCGATCGAGACCTTGGCGGTGCCGTTCAGGTCGGTGTTCTCGAACTGGTCGAAGTTGTACGCGACGGCCGCGGCGTCGAGCGGGGTTCCGTCGGTGAACTTCACGCCCGGCTTCAGATCGAAGGTGTAGGTCAGACCGTCCGGCGACACCTGCCACGACTGCGCGAGCCACGGCTTGATCTGACCGTCGTCGGCCAGCGTGACCAGGCCGTCGAGGACCTGCCGCGAGATGTACGCCTGCTGGATCCATCCGCCGAAGATGCACGGCGGCTCCTGAACGTGCGCGTAGGTGATGGTGCCGCCGTTGACTCGGGCGCCGTCGCCGGAGTCGTCGGAGGAGGAGCCGCAACCGCTCAGCGACAGTCCGGCGAGAAGGCCGCCGGTCGCAGTGAGTGCCAGGGTTCGGAACAGAGGTTTCATCGTCGTGCTTTCTGGAAGAAGAGGAGTGAAGTGATTCGCTACACAGCGGCGGCGAACGCCCGGCGGTAGCGGGCCGCCTGGTGAGTCTCGGGAAGTCGATCGCCCTGACCGAAGAGCTTCTGGCGCAGGGTGCCGTCGGAGTACTCCCGCTGCGCCAGACCGCGATCCTGCAGAGTCGGGATCACGTGGTCGACGAAGTCCTCGTACGACGCGGGAAGTTCCGCGTTGACCAGGTTGATTCCGTCGACGCCGCGGGCCTGCCATTGCGCCAGGCGATCGGCGATCTGCTCGGGGGTGCCGACGATCCGGAGGTTGGTCGCCGTGTAGTTCGCGACGTCGCGCAGCGTCGCGGGCCGGTCGGTCACCACGTCGCGGATCCAGCCGACGACCGACTGGACGCCCTCGGTCTGAATCTCACCGACCTCGGTGTCGAGGTCTTCGTGGCCGAAGTCGACGCCGATCGCACCGGACAGGTGCGACAGGTGCGCGTCGTAGTCGATCCACTCGTCGAGTTCGGCGGCTTTGCGCTTCGCCTCGGCCTCGGTCGACGCGGGCACCACGTACAGGCCCTGGAAGAACTTCAGGTCCGAGGCTCGACGGCCCGCCTCGACCGCACGACTCCGGATGTCCGCGGTGTCCCGGCCGGCCGCGTCGAGGTTCGGTGACTGGATGAAGACCGCTTCAGCGTTCTTCGCGGCGAAGGCCCGGCCGGCCTCGGAGGCGCCGGCCTGAAAGAGCAGCGGGGTGCGCTGCGGGCTCGGGCTGACCAGGTGCGGTCCCTCCACCCGGTAGCGCGGACCGACATGGTCGATGCGGTGCACCTTGTCGTAGTCGGCGTGGATTCCGCGTTCGCGGTCCTGAACCAGCGCGTCTTCTTCCCAGCTGCCCTCCCACAGCTTGTAGGCGACGTCGACGTATTCGTCGGCCCACGCGTACCGCTCGTCGTGCGCGGTGAGACCGTCGAAGCCGAAGTTCCGGCTGGCGTTCGGCAGATAGTTGGTGACGATGTTCCAGGCGATCCGCCCCTTGGAGGCGTGATCGAGCGTGGAGACCCGGCGCGCGAAGTTGAACGGATGCTCTTGCAGAATGCTCGCCGTGAAAGCGATTCCGAGATGCTGCGTCGCATAGGCGATGGCGCTCGCGAGCACGCTCGGATCGTTGCTGGGCACCTGCAGCCCGGCCTCGAAGTACTTGCGCTCATCCCCTCGGTACGGCGCGTACAAGCCGACGACGTCGGCGAAGAAGATGGCGTCGAACTTGCCTCGTTCCAGGGTCTTGGCCAGGTTCACCCAGTGGTCGAGGTCGTTGAAGTCGGTCTGGCGGGCGGTCGGTCTGCGCCACGTGCCCTGCACGATGTGGCTCGTCGTGTTCATCACGAAGGCCGCGAAGTGCAACGGCCGGGGCGCCGTCGGTGAAGTCATTGCCGGGAAGTCCAATCGGATCGGAGCGTTGTCGGGAACCGACATTAGGCATCCGCCCCGAAAGGACAAACAATTCAATTCTCACCGCGCAATATCCCCCGCCGCCCGGCATTCCCGATATTCTTGTCTGCTTTCCGGCGATAAATTCAAGGTGATTCTGATCTGACTTCAGGATCAGAATGCGCACAATTCTTGCCGCTATTCTCCGCGGGCGGCGGAACGTCGCTCCTGGACGGCGAACGCCGCCGCGACCAGCGGCACCACGGCGACAACGGCCATGAAGGTCTCGAGGTATCCCACTGTGTGCTCCTTCTGTCGTGTCCGTCCATGCCACCAAGGCCAGGTGAACTGACGTCACCGGCGCCATGAACGCGACTTGTCCGACAGCGGAGAAGCGGACGAATGCGGCTAGCCTCGATGTTTCATCGGGGTGACCTGTCGGCCCGTGCCGTTTCGGATTGA
>JASGFV010000083.1:0-13221 GCA_047605365.1 Gordonia sp. (in: high G+C Gram-positive bacteria) | reverse complement strand
CCGTCAAGCAGTTCTTCGACGAGGCGAACGTCGTCCTGCAGGGCTGAGCCCCGCCGTCGAGCACGCAGTCGAGCAAGGAGAGATCATGGCAACGGATTCGGTCGCGACCGCGACGCGACAGCCGCAGGCCGAACCGGCCTCCCGTCCGGCGGGCAACCGTCGGACGGGAGGTGCCCCCCGCCGCGGCAGCAGCCTGCGACGGCGCGAGAACGCGGCGGGGTACCTGTTCCTCTCGCCGTGGCTCATCGGGTTCTTCGTGCTCACGGCGGGCCCCATGCTCTTCTCGCTCTACCTCGCGTTCACGAACTACAACATCTTCGCCCCGCCCAAGTGGATCGGCCTCGGCAACTTCGAGCGGATGCTGCAGGACGACGTGTGGTGGGAGTCGGTGCGCATCACCCTCCTGTACGTCGTGGTCGGCACCCCCATCAAGCTCGCGGCGGCCCTCGGAGTCGCGATGCTGCTGAACTACCGCAGCAGGGGCACCGGCTTCTTCCGCTCCGCCTTCTATGCGCCCTCGCTCATCGGCGCGAGCGTCAGCATCGCGATCGTGTGGCGGGCGATGTTCTCCACCGGCGGCCCCGTCGACAGCTCGCTGAGCCTGTTCGGCAGACTGTAGGCGCCGGGGAGGTCCTCCAGGTAGACGTCGATCTTGGCGTTCTTCGCTACGGCCGCACCGGGCCCGCCCGCGCCGACGACCTGTGGTGCGGGGACCTTGGCCCGGCCGACCGAGCGGCTGACGGTGACGCCCGGGTAGTTGCCGGTCTTGAGGCGAAGTCCGGTGAGTGCGTTGAAGATCGACGTCTTGCCCGCATTCGGGCTGCCGATCAGGGCGACGCGTCCGGACTCGCGCGGGATCGCCGACTCGTCGAGGCCGCCGCCGTGGCAGCAGTCTGAAGAGTGCCGGAAGTGCGGATCTTTCGACTCGTCGACGCCGTCGCTGCAGCAGTCACTCATCGCCGGCTCCTTCGATCGCGCCGGCTTGGGTCGGGGTGCAGCGGATCAGTCGCGCTTCCCGGTCGCGGAGGCAGATCTGGTAGCCGAGGACCTCGTAGACGCTCGGATCGCCGAGCGGCGCGCGCCGGCGCTTGCCGACCGGGGTGCCGAAGGTGAAGCCGAGGCTGGCCAGGCGCTGCCGGACCCGTGCGGGGCAGTCGTCGGCGAAGCCGGTGATCGTCGCACGCCCGTCGACGGGCAGGTGCGCGAGGTCGGTGGCGGTGGCTGGCGTTGTCATACAGGCGTCCTTCGGTCGTTCCGAATTGAGCCTAACTTCGCCTATCGGGCGCGGACCAGGGGACTTCGGCCCGTAGTGGAGCCTTCGGTACGACGCCGTCAGGCATCGCGACCCCACTCCCGCAGGTACGACTTCTCGACGTCGGTCAGGCGTCGCAGGGTGTGCGCCTCGACGTCGACGACGGCCATCTGCGTGCTCGCCTTGGCCGCCGGCCGCGAGTCCGGCGACGCGCCGGCCGCCCGGATCTCGTAGCCGATGGTGAAGTCGACGTTGCGGAACTTCTGGATCCACATGGCGACCTGCAGTGGCGAGTCGTCGTGCCGCAGCTGCGCCAGGTAGCGGATCTCCACGTGCACGATCATGGCGCTCTTGATCAGCGGGGCGTACTCGTCGCCGGCGGAGAGCAGCCACTGGATGCGTGCTTCCTCCATCAGTGTGACCATGCGTGCGTGGTTGATGTGACCGAAGGCGTCCATGTCTGACCAGCGGACTTCGACATTCGCGACGAAGGCGAACGGTTCAGCTGCGGGGCGCGTGGTCATGGTCTCAAACACTAACCCCTTCAAGGGAATTCACAGGGACTTAGAAATTGCACAGGTTCCTGTTGCCAAAACGAAACATTCGCTCAGTACCGTCACCGCCATGAGTGTGCGCCGTGTCTTCGCAGTCCTTGTCGCCGCCGTCGCCTCGCTGACGGTGGTGTCCACGGTTGCTGCGCCCGCACAGGCCGCGCCGTTCGGCGCGCACATCGTCAAAGAGACCAAGCACGGACTCCAGCGCTTCGACCTCAAGGTGAAGTCGAAGTCGATGAACGAGGTCGTCCCGGTGACCGTCCTGTCGCCGGGTGGCACGGGTCCGCGCGGCACCCTGTACATGCTCGACGGCGCGGACGCAGGCAAGGACGTCAGCGACTGGATCACCAAGGGCGGCGCCCAGCAGTTCTTCGCCGGACACAACGTCAATGTCGTGCTTCCGGCCGGTGGCGGAGGTTCGTTCTACACGAACTGGAAGCGCAAGGACAAGAAGCTCGGCAAGCCGCAGTGGGAGACCTTCCTGACCGACGAACTGCCCCCGGTGATCGCCAAGCGGTTCGGCGGCAACGGGCGCAACGCGGTGATGGGTCTGTCGATGGGCGGGCAGTCGGCGTTCGCGCTCGCCGCCCGCCACCCCGAGCTGTACCGCGGCGTCGCGTCGCTCAGCGGCTGCCCGCCGGTCTCCAGTCCCGCCAACGAGGCGTACGTCCGCACGACGGTCGCCAAATCGGGCGGCGACGCCAACAACATGTGGGGTGCCCCCGGCTCCAAGACGTGGCGTGACCACGACCCGTCGCTGCGCCTGGAATCCTTGCGCGGCAAGGCCATCTACCTGTCGGCCGGCTCCGGCGCGATCGGTCCGATGGATCTGACCGCCAAGCGCGACCCCAAGGACGGGCCGGCCGACGCCCAGATGGCTGCGGGTTCGGCGCTGGAGGCGGCCGCGTACCGCTGCTCGCTGGAGTTCGCGGCTCAGCTGACTTCCGACCACGTCCAATTCGTCCCGGGCTTCCGCCTCATCGGCACGCACAGCTGGGACTACTGGAAGCGCGACCTGCCGAACGCCTGGTCGGTGCTCGGCCCGTCGATCAGCTGACTCGTCGGCCCCACCGCGCTCAGTGCTCGGCGGCCCACTTCTCCGCGAATGCGAGGAACACGTCGTCCTCGTCGCTGTTCGTGACCGTCACGCGCACGCCGTCGCCGGCGAACGGCCGGACGACCACCCCCGCCTCGGTGCAGGCGGTGGAGAACGGCAGCGCGTCGTCGCCCAGCGCGAGCCAGACGAAGTTGGCCTGCGAGTCGGGCACCGAGTAGCCGAGCTCGCGCAGTCGTGCGGTGACGCGGACGCGCTCGGCGACCACCGCGTCGGTCCGCACCAGCAGCTCGTCCTGGGCCCTGAGCGCCGCTACGGCGGCCGATTGGGCGACGGTGCTCACCGAGAACGGGACGTGCACCTTGTGCAGCGCCTCGATCACCTGCGGGTCCCCGACGGCGTAGCCCACCCGCATGCCGGCCAGTCCGTAGGCCTTCGAGAAGGTCCGCAGCACAACGACGTTCGGGAACTCTCGGCGAAGCTCGAGGGCATCGTAGGCGTGCGCCTCGTCGAGTCTCAGATACTCGTAGTACGCCTCGTCGAGCACGACGACGACGTCGCCCGGCACCGCTTCCAGGAACGTGCGGAGCGCCTGCGCCTCGACGACGGCGCCGGTCGGGTTGTTCGGGTTGCACACGAAGATCAGTCGGGTGCGGTCGGTGATCGCCGCGGCCATCGCGTCGAGGTCGTACACGGCGTCGCCGGTCAGCGGCACCTGGACGGGCGTGGCGCCGACGACGCGCGTCGCCAGCGGGTAGGTTTCGAAGCTGCGCCAGCCGAAGAGCACTTCGTCGCCGGGGCCGCTGGTGACCGCGATCAGGTTCTGGCACAGGATCACCGAGCCGCAGCCCACCTGGATCTCGGCCGGAGTCACGCCCAGCGACTTCGCGAGCTCGTCGGTCAGCTCGACCATCGCGTTGTCCGGGTAGCGGTTGACGGTGGTCGCGGCCTCGGCGATCGCGAGCGCGACCGACGGCAGCGGCGGCTGCGTCACCTCGTTGCTGGCCAGCTTGACGGCGCCCGGGAAGGTCTTTCCCGGAGCGTAGGCGGGCAGGGAGTCCAGGTCGCTTCGGATGCGGATGCTCACCCGTTCAAATGTAGGCGCTCGCGTCCGCGCTCTGGCATCGGAGGCCCGATCATGGCCCTGGCCAGGCGATTTGCGTCTACGTGGAGGGCGTGGGTAATCTTTCACCTCGGCAAGCCCGCGAGGGTTGAAAGCCGGGAGGCGTGCCAGAGCGGCCGAATGGGATTCACTGCTAATGAATTGTCCTGCTAAAACGGGACCGGAGGTTCAAATCCTCTCGCCTCCGCCGACCGGGTCCTCCCGGACAAATGAATAGGCTTCTGATCGGATGTCCTCGATCAGTACGCGCCCGTAGCTCAACGGATAGAGCATCTGACTACGGATCAGAAGGTTAGGGGTTCGAATCCCTTCGGGCGCACTTCAGAAACCGGCCCCACCTGCATCACGGGTGGGGCCGGTTTCTGCTCGTTGATCGTCTCGACGCTGATCGAGTGGACCCCAGCATCGGGTATCAACGTCTGGGCTACCGGAACACATCCGCGACACCTACGAGCAGAGTCGGGTGCTGCACCCCTTCGCAGACGATCTTGCGGATGATCTCCCCGATCAGGTCCCGGTGAGCCTGTGGCTCGAACGCGGCCTCCTGGTCTCGATCTTGAGGTTGAGCCCGTGGTGAGGTGCTGGA
Organism: Gordonia sp. (in: high G+C Gram-positive bacteria); assembly: GCA_047605365.1. Taxonomy (GTDB): domain Bacteria; phylum Actinomycetota; class Actinomycetes; order Mycobacteriales; family Mycobacteriaceae; genus Gordonia. The sequence continues at coordinate 8,652 of JASGFV010000083.1, read as the reverse complement.
GCGCACTCGACGACTGCGGCCGGCCGGTGAACAGCCTGTCGATTCAGCCGTCCGCTGCTCGTCACGAGGCTGCTCGATACGGTCATCGCCGTCGTCGCGTTGCCGGGGGACTGTCGCACCTCCGGGCTATCGTGAACCCGTGAGCGAGTCCCCGGCACTACTCGACCGTGTAGACGCCCGACGGCGCGAAGTGCAGGCTGCGCTAGACCCCGAGACCCAAGCCAAGCTCGGGCAGCATCTCACCAACGCGCCGACCGCAGCCTTCATGGCCGCGCTGCTCCGGCTGCCTGAATCCGGCACCTTCCGTCTGCTCGACCCGGGCGCAGGATCGGGGGCACTGACCGCCGCAGTCGTGGCCCGGGTCCTCGACCAGGCTCCCGGTGTTGATCTGGACGTGACAGTCGTGGAGGCGGACGCTGCGATGCTCCCCGCACTGCGCGAGACTCTGTCCGAGTGTCAGCGCGCCGCCGCAGCCGCCGGAACCGCGTTCACCGCAATAGTTATTGAGGGCAGCTTCGTCGGCACCGCCGAGACCCTTGGCCCTTTCGACGCCGTGATCCAGAACCCGCCGTACGCGAAGCTCCCGGCCAGGTCACCCGACCGCCTCGCCACCGCCCGGCAGACCGTCGACTGCCCGAATATCTACGCGGCGTTCGTTGCCCTGTCGGTCGCGGCACTGCGCCCCGGCGGGCAACTTGTGGCGATCACGCCGAGGTCGTTTACCAACGGCACGTACTTTGCGAAGTTCCGCCAGTGGCTCTTGCCGCAGAGTGTGTTCGACACCATCCACATCTTTGACGCCCGCGACTCGGTGTTCGCAGATTCCGGCGTGCTGCAAGAGACGATCATCTGCTCGATGACTCGAACCGACGAGACGCCGTCGACCGCGATCCTTTCATCCTCGCGTGACCACCGCGGCGAGGTCACTCGGCGCGAGGTCGACTACTCCGAGATCCTCCACCCCGGAGACCGGCAACTCTACGTTCGCATCCCATCCAGCCCGGAGGACGCCGACCTTGTAGCGCAGATGTCGGCGTTGCCCTGCTCCCTCGTGGACCTCGGGATCAAGGTCAGCACGGGGCGGGTAGTCGACTTCCGCAGCCGCGACCAACTGCTCACCGAGCCATACGACGAGCACTACCCGATGGTGTACCCCGCCAACATCTCCCACGGCGTCCTCACGCACCCGTCGAGGACAGGCAAGCCGCAATGGTTCTCGATCACAGCCGCTGAGGACCGGCGGTGGCTGGTGCCCCCGGGCATCTACACGCTCGTCAAGCGCTTCTCCTCCAAGGAAGAGACGCGCCGCCTGGTGGCGAGCGTCTGGAACCCGGCAGAGCAGGGCGAGGGGCCGGTCGCCTTCGACAACAAGCTCAACTACTTCCACGCCAACGGCAAAGGGCTCGACGCCGACCTAGCGATGGGCCTGGCGGTCTGGCTCAACTCCGAGCCAGTCGACCGCTACTTCCGTACGTTCTCTGGGCACACTCAGGTGAATGCGACCGACCTGCGCGGTATGCGCTGGCCCACGGCGACGACGCTGCGCGACCTCGGTACGGGGCGCACAGAGCTTCCCGACCCCGGCACCATCGACAGGCTCGTGTCCGCAGTGATCGCAGCCGAGCAGGAGACCGCCGCGTGAGCGCCATCAACCTCCGGATCGAGGAAGCACGAGACCTCCTGCGCTCGTTCGGCTTCGACAAGGGGCGCTGCAACGAGCGCGCCGCGCGGGTCCTGCTCGCACTACTGGGGATGACGCCCGAGAGCACATGGTCCGACGCCCAGCAGGACGCGCTGCCGACGTTCGAGGTCATGGAGCGAATCCGGCAGCACTGGGGAATGGACTACAAGCCGAACACCCGGGAGACGATCCGACGGCAGACGCTCCACCAGTTCGTTCAAGCCGGATTCGTGGTGCTCAATGCCGACGACCCGGCACGTCCCGTCAATTCCAAGGACAACAACTACCGGATCAGCGCCGAAGCCTAGGACGTGATCCGGCGCTACGGCACCGACGACTTCGTGCTGGCGCTGACCGAGTACCGGGTGAAGCAACCGGGACTGGTCGAGATGTTCGCCGCCGCGAGGAACATGGAGCGCATCCCGGTGACGCTTCCCGACGGCTCACCGCTGACCCTCAGCCCCGGCGGACAGAACCCGCTGATCGCTGCGATGATCACCGACTTCTGCGCCCAGTACGTCCCCGGCGGCGAGGTCCTGTACGTCGGCGACGCCGACGCGAAGCTGGCGCACTTCGCCGAGGACCGGCTCGCCGAGTTGGGGGTCACCGTCGATCACCACGGCAAGCTCCCCGACCTTGTGGTCTACCAGCCGAGCAAGGACTGGCTGTTCCTCATGGAGGCCGCGAGCTCACACGGGCCGGTCGATGCGAAGCGCCACCGCGAACTCGCGGAGTTGTTCGCCCACTGCACTGCCGGACTCGTCTACGTCTCGTGCTTCCCGGACCGCGCCACCATGCGGAAGTTCCTCGCCGACCTCGCCTGGGAGACCGAGGCATGGGTCGCCGATCACCCGGCGCACATGATCCACCTCAACGGCGAGCGGTTCCTGGGGCCGTACGCATGAGTCCCCAGGCTGAGGACGCGGCAACTGCTCCTAAGGAGCAGAACTGCGTTCGACTGGCGATCTATGCCGCGTACTTCGCCGTCGGCGTTCTCGTCATCGTGTTCGTGGTCCTCGCCCTACAGTCCGAAGGTTCGCTCGCGTCTTGGGGATCACCCGTCGTTGCGGCCGGTGCTCTCGCTGTTGCACTGGAAGCGTTGAACCAGTCGGCGAAGTCCGCCGACGCTGCGGCACGTAGCGCAGCGCTCGCGGAGCTACAGGAGCAGCGTCGCCAGTATGGATGGACGGTCTCACCCCTCGATCCAACGACCACGACTATGAGCTACGGAACGTCGGAACGCTCAATGCACATAACGTGCGGCTCTCGGGAGACTTCTTCGTCCTCGACTTCGCTGGGCGTCAACGCGGCATTGATGAGACCGTGGACATCGCAGCCGGTGAGGCGAAGGTGGCTACCAGGTCGATGTGGCGCGGATGTCTGGGGTCCCTCGGAGTTTCCGTTCACTGATCAGGTCCGGGAGGAAGACCGGGAGTTGATCGCGGGTCTGGAAGCCGAGATCGAACTGATCTGGAATATGAGGACAGTCGCTGGCTACGACGTGTACGGCCCCGAGGGCGCACCGGGCACAGAGACCGAACCGCGAAGCCGGTCGTGCTCCTGGTCGAGCGTTCCACCGATCCGGAGGCGACCGTCATTCTCTTTCCGCCAGCAGGCGCAGGAACTCGACCTCGCTGAGCCGGTTGAGCCCGTCGTAGTATTCGCCGTCGACCTCATCGCTATAGCCGGAGACCCGGAGCAGCCACGCTGGAAACATGCCCTCGACCGGCGTGTAGTCAATCTCGGTCATCTGTCTCACCACAGTCGGAGTAGCGGTCCTCCCGAGACAGAATGGCGTCAGGGGCAGACAGATGCGGCGCGGCGGGGACCAGGGGCCGGGGTCCAGTCCCCGCTCAGCCCCCCGACGGTACTGGATGGCGTTGGAAACCCCTTGGTCAGTATCGGCCATCGTCGAGGTCAAGAGATCTCGAGTGGGCCAGGTCGGACGCGAATCGGAGTTGCTTTCGGCCTGAACCATCTGACTACGGATCAGAAGGTTCGGGGGTTCGAATCCCTACGGCCGGTTTCGTTTCGGCCGACGTCGGCCACCGGAAACCCGACGCCGTCAACGCCGTCCGGGTCTCCGGGGCGTCTCGGACAGGTCACCGTTGGGTCTTGGAGGCTGACATGTCGCCCGGCTGTGTGCGGTACTGGAGTGGCTGGTGTTGTTCAAATGACAACAATCACGTTTGACGAGACGAAAGGTCGTCATGATCCCTGCTCCCCTACCCAAGTACCTCGCAGAGCTGTTCGGAACCTTCTGGCTGGTCTTCGGCGGCTGCGGCACCGCGATCTTCGCGGCCAAACAGGTCGCCGAGGCTGACGACAAGGGCACCTTGATCCAGGTCGGCGTGGGATACCTCGGCGTTGCCCTCGCCTTCGGCCTCGCCGTGGTCACCATGGCGTATGCGCTGGCCCACATCTCGGGCGCTCACTTCAATCCGGCGATCACCCTTGGCGCCGCCGTCTCCGGACGCCTGCCGTGGAAGGATCTGCCCGGATACTGGGTGTCGCAGGTGGTCGGCGGTCTGCTCGCCGGACTGCTGCTGATGACGATCGCCTCGGGCAAGCCAGGCTGGGAGCGCACCGGCAACATGGCCGCCAACGGCTACGGCGACCACAGTCCGGGCAACTACAGCCTCGCCGCGGTGATCATCGCCGAGATCCTGCTGACCGCCATCTTCCTCATCGTGGTGCTCGGCGCCACCGACGGTCGCGCATCGGCCGGGTTCGGCCCGCTCGCCATCGGCCTCGCGCTGACCCTCATCCACCTGATCTCCATCCCGATCAGCAACACCTCGGTGAACCCGGCCCGCTCGACGGGCGTCGCCTTCTTCAACGGCGACGGCGCTCCCGGTCAGCTCTGGGTGTTCTGGGTGGCGCCGTTGGTCGGCGGGCTCATCGGCGGACTGGTCTACCCGCTGCTCTTCGAAGACGGGAAGTTCAAGTACGCGTCGGGCGACTGACCCGCGGGTGACCGGCAAGGCACAATGGAGGCCATGACCGGGTTACGCACTTCTCCTCGGCCGGCGCCCGAGTATCGGCCGCCGGTGACCGCGGGGCAGAGCTATCCGCCGCTGGGCTTCAGTTCGCAGGGGCAGCCGGTCTACCAGTACCTGCCGCCGGACACGCCGCAGCCGGCGGCCGCGCAGGCCGTCGCCACTACGCCTCCCGGGCCGCCCCCGGAGCCTCCGCGCAAGCCGGCCGGCCCGGGGCGTCGCGGGCTCCTGGCGATCGCCGGAGTCCTGGTCCTGCTGGTGGTGGTCGTCGGCGCGCTCCGCTGGTTCGGCGACGACGACGCCACCGACTACTCGCGCCGCGCGGACCCGCCGGCATCGCAGAACGTCGACGACCCGTACCTCGGCGGCAACGAGGACCCGAACGAGTCCAAGCAGCGCCCCACCCCGTCGCGGCCCGCCACGTCGAGTGCGCCGGGCGGGTCTGCCCAGCCGGCGGCCCCCGGCGAATACGAGGGCAAGCAGGTCACCTACGAGGTGATCACCACGGCATCGGCGACTGTGCTGTACATCGACCAGACGTCGGTGCAGTTCGGCCGCTTCGACGGTGGCACGTGGCGCAAGTCGTTCACCGCGACCATGAATCCGCTGCGGATCACGGTGCTCGCGAGCACCGGCGAAGCGTCGTGCCGGATCTCGGTGGACGGCGAGGCCGTCGCTGAGAAGAGCCTTGCGGCCGACGCCCCGGACCGCACTCTCACCTGCTCTGGCTGACGGCGTCCAGGTCAGGCGCTAACGTAGACGTGTGACTTCTCCTGAGACCCACGGCGCCGCGTCGGACGTGAAGACGATGCTGACCTGGCGTAGCGCAGACGCCGACCAGATGGAACAGGTGCGGATCAACCTGGTGGGCGCGCGGATGCGCGCTCACGGGCGCATCATCAGCGCGGCCGTCGATGACCGCGAGGCGTTCTCGGTGTCGTACGAACTGGTCACCAACGACGCGGGGGAGACCCGCCGCCTGTCGGTGCGCCTGGTCAAGACGAGCGGTGAGAGCCAGCTCGACATCAGCCGCGACATGGACGGCCGCTGGATGGTGCAGACCGCCGACAGCATCGTGCACAGCGACTTCGGCGGCGCCGACACCGTCGACCTGTGGCATTCGCCGTTCCTCAAGACGCTGGTGGTCCGTCGCCACGGACTGCTCGGCGCGAAGAGCGCGATCGAGGTTCCGGTGGTCGAACTGAGCCTGCCGAACTGCAGCGTCGATCTGGTCGAGAAGTCGTACACGTTCTCCGGCCTGGGCTCGGACGACGGCGCGGTGACCTTGTCGTCGGCGCGCGGCGAGTGGGACCTGACCGTCGACCGCTACGGCCTGGTCACCGACTTCCCGAAGATCGCCAGCCGGATCTGAGAACCCGGTCGCCCGGGCCGTTCAGTCGATCCATACCCGGCCGAGATGCGCCTGCCTGCGCAGTTCGGCGGCCCATCCGGCCGCGCCGGCCTCCACACCGCTGATCGCGACCGGCTCGGCACCGGCGATCGCCTCGTACTTGCGGCGGGCGCGATGTCCGTCGTCGACGATCACCTCGACGCTGCCGGAGTCGCGCAGTGCGTCGCGGGCGGCAGTCAGGCGATCGATCGCCTCGCTGAGGGTGTTGAGCAGTGCGACCCGATTGGCTTCGAGCATGGCGCGCTGCAGCACGGGTGCGGTGCCGGCGACCCGGGTGCCGTCGCGGAAGCTGCCGGCGGCCAGGCGCAGAGCGAGGTCGCTCTCGCCGGCTCCCACCGAGGCGGTGACCGCGGCGGTCAGGTGCGGGTGATGCGAGATGGCGGCGACGGCGCGGTCGTGGGCGTCGTTGGCGGCCGGAACCACCAGCGAGCCCACCGAGCGGGCCAGCCGAGCGACGGTCAGCCAGTCGTCCGCCGACGTCGAGTCCTCGGTGGTCACCATCCACATCGCGTCCCGGAACAGTTCGGGGTCGGTGGCGGCCCAGCCGGACTCGGCGGTCCCGGCCATCGGATGGCCGCCGACGTAGCGGGCGTTCGGAAGTCGTTGGGCGATAAGCTCGGCCACCTGTTCCTTGACGCTCACCACGTCGGTGATCAGGCACTGCGGGGAATGGTCGGCGACGGCGTCGAGCATCGCGCCGAGCGCGGGGACGGGCGTCGCGAGAACCACGACGGCGTCCTCGGCGGCAGCCCGCGCGAGGGTCGCCGGGAGGTCTGTGGAGGCGTCGAATCCGGCGTCGGACGCGGCGTCGACGGTGGCGGCCGACCGGTTGTACCCGTAGGCCTCGCGGCCCGCGGCGGCCAGGGCCCGGAGCAGGGATCCGCCGATCAGTCCGAGGCCGAGAATGCAGACGGGGCGCGAAGCTGGGTTGTGCACCAGTTCAGCGTCGCATACCGGGGCGGGAACAGACTTGGGAGCGTGCCGAAAAGCGGCTACCGTGGCGAGCATGGCCAAGCCGAGCGGGGACCGCGACTACAACGACGGCGACGACGTCGAGGGTTTCGCAGTGGCAGTGGTGCGCGAAGAAACCGGCTGGAAGGTGTCCGCGCTGAAGCCGTCGGCTCTGGACGCGCTTGAGGACGCCGAGCTGCAGCTGCGTGAATTGCGTTCGGCGGGCGCGTCATTCGGTCTGCTCGACGTGGACGACGAGTTTTTCATCGTCGTGCGGCCGTCGCCGACGGGTGCACGGCTGCTGCTGTCGGACGCCACCGCGGCGCTCGACTACGACATCGCCGCCGACGTGCTCGACCGGCTGCACGTGGAGATCCCGGACCTCGACGACGACGAGCTCGACGAGGTGGACCCGTGGGAGGAGGGCGATCTCGCCGTCCTCGCCGATCTGGGGCTGCCGGACGCGGTGATGAGCATCATCGTGGGTGACGCCGACCTCTACGCCGACGAGCAGCTCGGCATGATCGCCGCCCGGCTGGGCTTCGCCGAGGAGCTGGCCGAAGTCCTCGACGACCTCGGACACTGACCCTTTCCGACATGGACCTGTCCGCCGCCGAGACGATGATGCGGGCCGCGCTGGAGGCTGCCTCCGAGGCGGGCGACGGCGACGTGCCGATCGGTGCGGTGATCTTCGGCCCGGACGGGGTGGAGCTGGCCCGCGGAGCCAACCGCCGGGAGGTCGACGCCGACCCGACCGCGCATGCGGAGATCCTGGCCCTTCGCGAGGCTGCGCGGGTGCACGGCGACGGGTGGCGGCTGGAGGGCTGCACGCTGGCGGTCACCGTGGAGCCGTGCGCGATGTGCGCCGGGGCCATCGGGCTGGCGCGCGTGTCCCACGTCGTATTCGGTGCGTGGGAGCCCAAGACCGGTGCCGTGGGGTCCCAGTGGGATCTGCTGCGTGATCAGCGGATGACTCATCGTCCGGAGGTGCGCGGCGGCGTGCTCGCCGGGCCCTGCGCCGCGCTGCTGACCGATTTCTTCGCTGCGCACCGGGATGTCGGACCCGGGCGCTAAATTGGGGGCGACGGTCGCGCGGCGCGTCCGTCCACGATCCGTGCTGCTGCGGGGCGCGGAATGTCAAGCGAAGGGAACTTTCGAGGATGTCTGACTCGATGGACAAGATCAACGAAATCGTCGACACCGTGCGCGAGAAGGTCTCCGGCCTGGCCGACTCCGAGCAGGTGTCCGCGGCGGTCGAGACCGCCAAGGCCAAGCTGAACGAGCTGGCCTCCAACGAGCAGATCCAGGGCGCGATCGGGACCGCCCACGAGAAGCTCAACGATCTGCTCGCGAGCCCCCAGGTGCAGAGCGCCATCAGTACCGCCGGCGAGAAGGCGTCGGACGTCCTCGCCAACGAGCAGGTCCAGAACGCGATCAACACGGCGACCGAGAAGGCCGCCGAACTGAAAGGCAGGCTCACCGGGCAGTGATCTGCCGGTAAATGGTGCCTGACCAGGCGATTTCATCTGCACGGACGGCCTGCGGTACAGTTTTCCGCGGTGGCGTGTCCGAGCGGCCGAAGGTGCAGCACTCGAAATGCTGTGTGCGGT
>JASGFV010000082.1:0-13255 GCA_047605365.1 Gordonia sp. (in: high G+C Gram-positive bacteria) | reverse complement strand
ACGACTTCCAGTTCGTTTCGCCCGGCGGCAAGACCGTCATCACCTACGATCCGCCGTCGTCGCGGAAGAAGATCGGCAAGGTCTCCGGCGACGCGCTGCTCGGCGACGGCACGATCGACCTGGAGAGCTACCGCGGCAAGGTGGTCGTGGTGAACGTCTGGGCGTCGTGGTGCGCGCCGTGCCGCAAGGAGTTCGCCGAGCTGGAGAGCGTGTACGACGAGACCAAGGATCTCGGGGTGCAGTTCATCGGCATCAACTTCCGCGACAATCGCAGCGACGCGCAGGACTTCGTGCAGAACCGCAAGGTCCCCTATCCGTCGATCTACGACTACGGCGGGCAGACCCTGGCGACGCTCGGCGTCCCGGTGGGCGCGGTGCCGACCACCGTCGTGCTCGACCGTGAACTGCGGCCCGCCGCCGTCTACCTGAAGGCCGTGACCGAAGAGGAGTTGGCCAAGCAGGTGCGTCGCGTGGCTGCCGAACCCGGGTCGAAGCAATGACTGAAACCGTCACGGCCGGTGTCGCGGAGACTTTTGCGAACACGGCGGCCTCCGGCCCGCTGCTGCTCGCGCTCGGCGTGTGCATGCTGGTGGGCCTGATCTCGTTCGCGTCGCCGTGCGTGGTGCCGCTGGTGCCCGGCTACCTCTCCTACCTGGCCGGTCTGGTGGGCGCCGAGGCGCCCGCGGTCCGGCCGGGCGAACCGCCGAAGAACGGCCGCCTCCGAGTGGTCGGCGCGGCGTCGTTGTTCGTGCTCGGCTTCACGGTGGTGTACGTGCTGGCGACGGCGGCCGTGTTCGGCGCGACGTCGGTCTTCCTGGACCAGTCCAACCTGCAGCTGATGCAGCGCATCGGCGGCGTGGTGACCATCGTGATGGGCCTGGTGTTCCTCGGCATGATCCCGTTCCTGCAGCGTGACGTGCGATTCGCGCCGAAGCGGGTGTCGAATCTGATCGGCGCCCCGCTGCTCGGTGCGGTCTTCGCGGTCGGCTGGATTCCGTGCAGCAGTGCGACGCTGAGCGCGGTGCTGTCGGTGTCGATGGGCACCCAGGGGATGACTGCGGTGCGCGGCGCGGCGATGGTGACCGCCTACTGCCTGGGACTGGGCATCCCCTTCCTGATCTTGGCGTTCTCGTCCGCGTGGGCGCTGCGCAGTCTCGGATTCCTGCGGCGCAACGCCCGCAACATCCAGATCCTCGGCGGTGTGCTGATGATCGCGGTCGGCGTGCTGCTGATATCCGGGTACTGGAGCGACTTCGTCGACTGGGTGCGGATGAGCCTGGTCTCGGACATGGAGCTGCCGGTATGACCGAACGATCCACGCCCGGACCGCTGCGGCGCTTCGTTGTCGCGCCGGTCCGCAACACCTGGCGCTGGCTGACGTCCATGCGCACGGCGCTGGCGCTGTTGTTCCTGCTGGCCCTGGCGGCCATCCCGGGCGCCGTGCTGCCGCAGTGGGAGCTGAACGAGGGCAAGACGAGCGAGTACATCGCCTCTCACGGCCGGCTCGGCGAGTGGATGGACCGGCTGCAGCTGTTCGACGTCTTCTCCTCGACCTGGTTCACGGCCATCTACCTGCTGCTGTTCATCTCGCTGGTGGGCTGTCTGACGCCGCGAATCTTCGAGCACTTCAAGGCCCTGCGGACGCCGCCGGTCCCGGCCCCGCGCAATCTGGCGCGCATGCCGCGGCACATCACCGAGACGGTCGACGGCGAGCCCGCCGAGGTGGCCGAGCGGATCACCGGCAAGCTGCGCGGCTGGCGTCGCAAGACGCGGGTCGTCGAGCCTTCCGGCCGGTACCCGGAGGGGGCCGTCGAGGTCTCCGCCGAGAAGGGGTACCTGCGCGAGTTCGGCAACCTGGTCTTCCACTTCGGTCTGCTGGCGCTGCTGGTGACGATCGCGCTGGGCAAGCTGTTCAGCTACGAGGGCAGCCGCTCGCTGGTGGCCGACGGCGACCAAGTGCTGTGCAACACCTCCACCGCGGTCTACGACTCGTTCCGTTCCGGCGCGATGGTCGACGGCACCGACCTCACGCCGTTCTGCATCCGCGTCGACGAGTTCGAGGCCAAGTTCCTTCCGAACGGTCAGCCCGACCAGTACGACGCGACGATGCGGTACACCACCGACCTGGCCAAGCCGGCGAACGACTGGCCGGTCACCAATGTGCAGGTCAACCACCCACTGCGGCTGGCCGGCGACCGCGTGTACGTGCTCGGCAACGGTTTCGCGCCCACGTTCACGGTGACTTTCCCGAACGGTGAGAAGCGCACGCAGACCGCTCCGTTCATCCCGCAGGCGACGCAGACCATGCTGTCCGAGGGCGCGATGCGCTTCGACACCCCCGGCGGGATGTACCCGGACGAGGACGTCCGCCGCAAGAATCAGATCGCGGTGGCCGGCCTGTTCGCGCCGGATCCGGTGTTCCAGGGCACGCTGCTCGATTCGAAGGGGCCGGTGCCGAACAATCCGGCGGTCGCGATCCGCGTCTACAAGGGCGACACCGGACTGGACACCGGCCGCGCGCAGAACGTCTATCAGCTCGACACCGACCTGATCCACCAGGGCCGTCTCAACCGCGTGGCCTCGGTGAACCTGCGGGCGGGGGAGTCGACGACGCTGCCGGACAAGACGGTCGTGACGTTCGACGGCTACCAGCGCTGGGTCTCGCTGCAGGTCTCGCACGACCCGGCGCAGGACGGCACGCTGATCTCCGCCGTGGTGATGCTCGGCGGGCTGGTCGTCTCGCTCGTCGTGCGACGTCGTCGCCTGTGGGCGCGGCTGGTGCCGGTGGACGCCGACGGTCAGCGACGTACTGTAGTAGAGGTGGCGGGCCTGGCCCGCACCGATCAGGCGGGCTGGGGCGAAGGATTCGAGGAACAGGCTCGGGCGCTGGTCGACCCGGACGCCGTCGCCAAGCGCGGTCGCCTGTAGAGGAACGAGAGCATTGATGATGAGGATCGACGCATGAACGCTGAGGTGGCCCCCCACGTCCACGAGAGCCTGGAGAAGTACTCGGATCTGCTGTTCACCACGGCGATCACCGTGTACGTCCTGGTGATGATCCTCTTCCTGGTGGCGCTCGCCGGGCAGTCGTCGCGCAAACGGCAGTCCAAAGAGCTGGTGGGCGCGGCGGCGGGCTCGTCGTCGACCGCAGGTTCGTTCGCCGGCGATCGCACCCCGGGCCGGGTGTCCGGGCCGGAGCCGCGGCGCGACTCCGGCGAGAAGCTGGCCCGGATGGCCTACCCGGTGATCTTCGTCGGCATCCTCGCGCACCTCGGCTCGATCGTGGTCCGCGGCGTCGCCACCGAGCGGGTGCCGTGGGGCAACATGTACGAGTTCATCTCGCTGACCTGCCTGGCGTGCGTGGTGGCCGCGACCATCGCGCTGCGCAAGCCGGCGCAGCGGCCGCTGCTGGGCTTCGTGATGATCCCGGTGGTGTTGATGATGTTCGCCGGCGGCAAGTTCCTCTACACGCAGGCGGCGCCCGTGGTGCCCGCCCTCAAGTCGTACTGGCTCGCGATCCACGTCTCGGTGATCTCGGTGGCCTCGGGCATTCTGCTGACGTCGGGCGTCGCCAGCATCCTGTACCTGTTCCGCCAGCAGTGGAAGCGGACCGAGGAGCAGATCGCCGCCGACGAGACCGCCTCGGGACTGAGCGCGGCGCTGCGCCGCATCGCCGACCGCATCCCGTCGTCGGACTCGCTGGACCGCGTCGCCTACAAGTGCGTGGTGGTGGGCTTCCCGCTGCTCGGCCTGGGCATCATCTTCGGCGCCATCTGGGCCGAACGCTCGTGGGGCCGGTTCTGGGGCTGGGATCCCAAGGAGACGGTCTCGTTCATCTCGTGGATCATCTACGCGGCGTACCTGCACGCGCGGGCGACCGCCGGCTGGAAGACCGCGGCCGCGTGGATCAACGTCGCCGGCTTCGCCGCCATCGTGTTCAATCTGTTCTTCATCAACCTGGTGGTCTCCGGCCTGCACTCGTACGCCGGCCTGTAGACCGTCTAGGCTTTGTTTGACAGCGGGAGTGGCACTGAGTGCCGATCCCTCGCCCTCAGTAGCGGGTCACCACCCGACAACCAAGGAGAGACATCTATGCAGAACGTCGGAGTCATCGGCGGAGGCACCATGGGCGCCGGCATCGCCGAGGTCGCGGCCCGCTCGGGATCGACCGTCCGCGTGCTCGAGCGCGCCGAGGCCGTCGACGCCGCGCAGGAGCGGATCGCCAAGAGCCTGGCGCGCGGCGTCAAGGCCGGCAAGCTCAGTGAGGCGGACGCCGACGCCGCCCTCAAGCGCGTCACGGTCACCACCGACATCGACTCCTTCGCCGACTGCGAGCTGGTCGTCGAGGCTATGCCGGAGATCGAGTCGCTGAAGCTGGAGTACTTCCACAAGCTCGACGAGATCGTCCGCGAGGACGCCATTCTGGCCACCAACACCAGCTCCATCCCGGTGATCCGTCTCGCCAACGCCACCAAGCACCCGCAGCGCGTGCTGGGCATGCACTTCTTCAACCCGGTGCCGATCATGAAGCTGGTGGAGATCGTCACGACGCTGAAGGTGGACCGCGCCGTCGTCGACAAGGTGGAGGCGTACGCCAAGGAACTGGGCAAGATCACCATCGAGTCCAAGGACCAGGCCGGTTTCATCGTCAACGCCCTGCTGATCCCGTACCTGCTGGGCGCGATCCGCATGTACGAGACCGGCTTCGCCAGCGCCGAGGACATCGACGCCGGCATGATCAACGGCTGCGGCCATCCGATGGGCCCGCTGACCCTGGCCGACACCGTCGGCCTGGACGTCTGCCTGGCCGTCGCCGAGTCGCTGCACGCCGAGTTCGGCGAGCAGCAGTACGTCGCCCCGGTGCTGCTGCGCCGGATGGTGGACGCCGGCTTCCTGGGCCGCAAGACCGGCCGCGGCTTCTACGACTACTCCAAGTGATCGCCTGCCGGGCCTGACCCGGTGCGATGAGAAACGCCCCGAACCTGCTGGTTCGGGGCGTTTCTTTCTCTCAGCCGACGGGACAAGCTCAGCCGGCGGTGGAGTGGTGGATAGGCTCGCTCGCGTGGCTGATCGCGGGCTACGCGGCCACCGTTTGTCGAGATCCCGGCAGTCACAACTTCCGCAGGAAGTCCGGGTCGTCGTCGGGGCCGAGCGGGCGGTCGTCGCGGTCGCCGTGACCGACCGGGGTGCGCGGGGTGTTCACCAGCTTCCACAGCACGACGCCGATGGCCGTGATCACGAGAAGCGCCAGGAGATACTGCATCACTTCACGGTACGCGGATCTGGGAACTGTCGCCGCACGCGTTCCGGCGCGGCGACAGCTGCGGTGTCAGCGGTTGAGCAGTGCCACCACGTCGGTCTCGCGGAAGCGACGGTGGCCTCCGGGCGTCCGGATCGAGGGAAGCACCCCGGTGGTGGCCCAGCGGGCGACCGTCTTCGGATTGACGTTGAACATCTCGGCGACCTGTCCCGGCGTGAGATTGTGCTGCTTGGCCAGCGTCGGGGTGATGGTGTTCGAAACGTCTGCGGCCAGGGTGGCCGAAGCTGCCGTGACGGTCATGGGCTTCCTCCAAATCGGAACAGTCCCGGTGGGACTGGTTTGCTACGCCCTCATGCATACACCCGAAACATGCAGGTGCTCGAATGGTCAGTAAACAGTAAAGAGTCCGTAATGTCGGATTGCTGTGGGTTTCCTGGCCTCGTCGCGATGCGGGTGGGACGCCTGCGACCACGTAGAATCGACTGTCATGAGTGAAGATTCCTCGCCGGCCCCGCACGACGCTACTGCGGCGGCCCCTCGCCCCGCCACGATGGGAACGCTCGCCGGTTGGGTGGCTCTTTACAGTCTGGTCCGTCTCGGACTGGTGGTGGTGATCGCCGCGATCATCGTCGGCGTCGGCCTGGCCTTCGACCAGAAGGTGCCGCTGATCGTCGCCGCGCTGTTCGGCGTGCTGATCGCGCTGCCGCTGGGCATGGTGCTGTTCAAGGGCATCCGCCTCAAGGTGAACGAGCAGATCGCCGAGGTCGACGCCGACCGGGCGGCCAAGCGCTCGGACCTGCAGTCGCGCCTGCGCGGCGAAGGGGAGTGACCGCGTGACCGCCGCCGCGCACAGCACCGACCGGAGCTGGACCGCGGCCGCGGTCGCCACGATCGACGCCGACGCCCGGCGCAGTGCCGACACTCACCTGCTGAAGGTGGAACTGCCCGGCTGGGCCGACGACGTTCCCGGCGGCGGGGTCTCGCTGTATCTGAAGGACGAGTCGACGCATCCGACCGGCTCGCTGAAGCACCGGCTGGCGCGATCGCTGTTCCTCTACGCGCTGTGCAACGGCTGGATCACCGAGGGCACGACGGTCATCGAGGCGTCGTCGGGATCGACGGCGGTCTCCGAGGCGTACTTCGCACGGCTGATCGGTGTGCCGTTCGTCGCGGTGATGTCGTCGTCGACGTCGCCCCGCAAGACCGCTCTCATCGAACGGCAGGGCGGACGCTGTCACTTCGTCGACAGTCCGAGCGGGATCTACACGGTGGCGCAGGATCTGGCCGCCGAGTGCGGCGGGCACTTCATCGACCAGTTCACGATGGCCGAGCGCGCCACCGACTGGCGGGGCAACAACAACATCGCCGAGTCGGTGTTCGCCCAACTCGGCGCGGAGCCGCATCCGATTCCGGAGTGGATCGTCGTCGGTGCGGGCACCGGCGGCACGTCGGCCACCTTCGGCCGCTACCTGCGCTATCAGCGGCATGCGACCCGACTGTGCGTCGTGGACGTCGAGAACTCGGTCTTCCTGCCCGCCTACGAGACCGGCGACGGAACCCTCACCAGCGACGTCCCGTCGCGTATCGAGGGGATCGGCCGGCCGCGGGTGGAGCCGTCGTTCGTGTCGCAGGTGATCGAGACGATGATCGGCGTGCCCGACGCCGCGTCGATCGCTGCGGAACGCTATATGAGCGAGCGGCTCGGCCGCCGGGTCGGCGGTTCGACGGGCACCAACTTCTGGGGCGCGTTCACGCTGATCGCCGACATGGTCGCGACCGGACGCGCTGGGAGTGTGGTCACACTTCTCTGCGACAGTGGCGACCGATACGATCACACTTACTTCAACGACGCGTGGATCGCGCAGCAGGGTCTGGATCTCGTGCCGCCGACCGCGGTGCTCGACGAGTTCTTCGCGTCAGGACGCTGGGAAGGGTGACGCTGTGGCGCTTGTCGAGGCGCGGGATCTGGTCCGCGAATACCGGATGGGCGAGCAGACGGTCAGGGCCCTCGACGGCGCCAGCCTGAGCATCGACGGCGGGCAGTTCGTCTCGGTGGTCGGCCCGTCCGGCGCAGGCAAGTCGACGCTGCTGCATCTCATCGGCGCGCTGGACACTCCGACATCGGGGTCGATCGTCGTCGGCGGCACCGATCTGGCTTCCTTGAACGACGACGCGGCGTCGTCGTTCCGGCGCAATCGGGTCGGTTTCATCTTCCAGTTCTTCAACCTGGTGCCGACGCTGTCCGCCTGGGAGAACGTGGCGCTGCCGATGCTGCTGGACTCGAAGTCGCTGCGGAAGGCCAAGCCGCGGGCCGTGGAGCTGATGGAGCGGGTCGGGCTCGGCGATCGGATCGATCACCGCCCGTCGGAACTGTCGGGCGGGCAGATGCAGCGGGTCGCGATCGCGCGGTCGCTGATCATGGAGCCATCGATACTGCTGGCCGACGAGCCGACCGGCAATCTGGACTCGAAGACCGGCGACGACGTGCTCGCGCTGCTCGCCGACGTCGCGCACGACGATCCGAATCGCCTGGTGCTCATGGTGACTCACGACTCCGCCGCGGCGGCGGTCTGCGACCGGGTGATCACCGTGCGAGACGGAAAGATCTCCGAGGGCGTACACGCCGCTGCCGGGGGCGGTCATCGGCGGGCACCGTCTTCGGGGCCGAATGAGCTGGCGGGACTCGTCGATCGGGGCGCGCTGGAGACCACGGCTCCCGTCGCCCGGGTGACGGGAGCGTATGCGCCGCCGCCGGCTTTCGCGCTGCCCGACCCCACCGGCCCTCGGCCTGCTTCGTTCCAGTACGCGCCGACGCCGGTGCGCAGCGCCGATGACCCGGCCCCTCCCAGCGGTCCGATCGCGCGGCGCGGTCATGCCGGCCGTCGCCGGCTGGAGGAGTCGGCCGGCAGTGAAGACGTTCCCACGCAGCGGCTTTCGGTGGCCGAGCTGATGGCCCTCGGGGTCTCCGGGCGCACCCGGGAGCCGGATGCGAGCGACACCGGGCGTCATCGGTCGGTGAACTGACATGAAGTCGCTGTTCGCGGGGATGACCCGCGTGCGGGTGCTGAATCTGCGCGAGCTGGCCGGGCACAAGCTACGCGTCGTGACGTCGCTGATCGTGATCGTCGTGTCGGCGGGTCTGCTGATCGCGGTGCTCGGCGCGTACGGTTCGCTCACCGAGTCGGTCCGCAAGTTCAACGCCACCGTCTCCGGGGCCGCGACTCTGGAGGTCGCGGGCATCGCCGACTCCGGTGTCCCGCAGTCGATCGCGGGCGAGATCAGGGGCGACGTGCCGGATGCGAAGTCGGTCGTCCCGCTGATCCGGCAGACGGTGCGCGTCGACGACAAGCCGCTGATCCTGCTCGGCTCGGACTATCGTGCGGCGTCGCTGTCGCCCCAGCTGAGTTCGGCGCTCAACGCGTCGTCGCAGGACACCGACCCGAAGGCCCTGGAAGACGGCATCATCGCGGGTGCGGGGGCCGGCCTGAAGCAGGGCCAGAAGCTCGACATCAGCGGGGTCCAGGTGACCGTGCTGCGAGTGGTCGACGACGCCTACGCCGACGCGCTCAACGGCGGCCGATTCGTCTTCGCGTATCTGCCGCTGGCGCAACGGGTCGCCGGGATGAAGGACGCGGTGGACTCGATCCTCATCGTGCCGAAACCGGGAGTCTCCGAGCAGAGGCTGCGCGACCAGGTCGGCAAGGTCGTCGACGGCCGCGCCGCTGTGCTGAACCCGGACTTCCGCGTGAAGCAGGCCGAAGTCGCCGGCGCCGTCGTGCGGGACTCGACGCTGCTGGTGTCCATGGTGTCGCTGGTGATTGCGGCCTTCCTGGTCTTCAACACCATGAACATGGCGGTGGCCTCGCGCCGGCAGTCGCTGGCGATGATCCGCGCGCTGGGCGCGCGCCGCCGGCATCTGGTGGGCGACCTGCTGGCCGAGTCCGCGGTGTTCGGCCTGGTCGGCGGTCTGATCGGCGTTCCGGTGGGCGTGCTGGCGGGACGGTGGGTGATCGGCCGGCTGCCCGACAGCGGCAACGCCGGCATCCAGGTGGGCTATCACCTGCCGGGCTACGCCGCGCCGCTGGCGGTGATCGCCTGTGTCGTCGCCTGTGTGCTGGCGACGGTGCTGGCCGCGCGGTCGGTGTTCGCCGTCGCGCCGGTGGAGGCGATGGCGCCGGGAGAGGCTGCCGACGCCGATCCCCGAAGGCCGGCTGCGGTGGTCTGCGGCCTGATCGGCACCGCGATGGTGATCGGCGCGTTCCTGATGCCGCAGTGACCGGGCGGCCGCACTGCTGGCGGGCGCCGTCTACTCGCTCGGGGCCTGCTGCTGTGCTTGGGATCACCGTGCTGGTGCCGCCGTCGTCGTGGTGTCCCGCTGGTTCCGGGCAGCTGGCCGCGATCAACAGCGCCGGGCTCCGCGCCGGTCTGGGCGACGGTGATGACCGTCGGGGTCGCTATCGCCGTCGGCATCGGCACCTCGGGAGCTCTCGAGAACATGGTCGGCTCGGTCTCTGGTTCGCTTGCCGGACTGGGCGATCCGGATCTGTACGTGTCGTCGCGCGATGCCGACACCGTGCCGACCGGGCCGATCCTGAACCCCGCGATCGCCAAGGAGGTGGCGCGGGTCCCCGGCGTGAAGACGGTGGTGGGGGCGCAGTGGGCGTCGGTCAACATCGGCGACGCACGCGCGCTGATCCAGGGACTGGAACCGGGTTCGATGGCGCCGTTCATGCGCAAGGCCGACCCGGCCGCGCTGAAGCAGACGCTCGACGGCGACGGGATCCTGCTGTCCGAAGTGCTGGCGCGCAGTCTCGGCGTCGACGTCGGCGACACCCTCCGGATGGCCACCCCGACCGGGTACCACGACCTGGTGGTGCGCGACACCGTCAACTATGTGACCATCGACTCCGGCACCGGAGCGGTCGCTAATTCACTGCTGGCCCAGTGGTTCCAGCGGCCCGGCAGCACCTACCTCCAGGTGATGTTCGAGCCCGGCGCGAACCGCGACGACGTGCAGCGGCGCATCCAGCAGATCGCCGACGCCCACCCGGGCACGGGCAACATGCCGGTGCGCGTCTACACCGGCGCGCAGGCCCTGGAGGCGACGCAGCAGAGCGTGCAGCAGTCCGGTGCGTTCACCGTCGCCATCCAGTGGGTGGTGGCCGTCGCCGCGGCGATCGCCTTGCTCAACACCCTGTTGCTCTCGGTCCTGGAACGACGACGCGAACTCGCGGTGCTGCGTGCGATGGGCGCCTCGCGCAAGTTCGTCCGCGCGATGGTGCTGTCCGAGGCGGCGTCGGTCGCCGCGGTCGGCGCGATCGCCGGAGTGGTGATGGGCGTCGGCCTGCACTACCTGGCCGACACGATCCTGTCCGAGACCACGTCGATCGACATCGTCTACCGGCCGTTGTGGTCATCGATCGGTTATGTCGTCGTCGCGGCGGCGCTGTGCTTCACCGGGTCGCTGGTGCCCGCGGCGCGGGCCGCACGGATGAACATCTCGGAGTCTCTTGTCGCGGAGTGACCGTGCACCGGGTACTGGCGCCTGGCCATCCGTGATGTCATAAGTCCTTGTGCGGCAAGATGATGCATAAGTTCTTCAATGCCCGAAATCGTGTCGGTGTGGCTATCGTGTAGCCGGCGCGGGAGTTCATCGGCGCCGATTCCCGCACGGGAATCTCCGACCATTGAGGAGACAGTGGATAGATGACCAAGCATTCCCCCGGGACGAAGTCCCGACATACCGGAACCGCTCGCCGGACTGCGACCGCAGCGGCGGTGCTCGCCACCGGAACGGCTTTGACCTTCGGCACCAGTATGGGCGCAGGCAGCGCGGACGCTGCCGTGCCGTCGTTCTTCCCGGACACGGCCACCGCCGCCACGAGCCTGGCCACCGGGCTTGCGACGGCGGTCGCCCCGATCAATCCGCTGGCCGGCGTGGTCGGAATCTTCGTCGCCAACGGCGCGGACGGCGGCCCGGGCGAGAACGGCGGCAACGCCGGTCTGCTGATCGGCAACGGTGGAAACGGGGGTAGCGGCGGCAACGGCGGCAACGCCGGACTGCTGCTCGGCAACGGCGGAAACGGCGGTGACGCTCTTGCCGGACTGCGTGCCGGCAACGGCGGCAACGGCGGCCTGCTGTTCGGGTTTGGCGGCAACGGCGGCCTCGGCGCATTCGGGATCAACGGGACGGACGGGGTCAACCCCGTCGTTCCCCGCGCGGCCGACGGAGCCGACGGCATCGCCACGTCGAACACCCTCGACGACTTCCGTGACGAGAACGGCAACCTGACCGCCGCACCTGCCGCCGGAAAGGACGGGGCCGACGGCGGCGTCGGTCAGGCCGGCGGCAACGGCGGCGACGGCCACTACTTGATTCCGGTGCCCGGATGGGCGTTCTCGGGCCCCGGCGGCAAGGGTGGAACCGGTGGGCAAGGCGTCGACGGCGGTGACGGCACCGCTGGTACGGCCGGCGGCAACGGCGGCAACGGAGGTCTGATCGGCGGCACGGGTGGCAACGGCGGCAACGGAGGCAACGGCGGCAACGGCGGCAACGGCGCGGCTGGAGCAGCGGGCGGCAACGGCGGTGATCAGAACGACATGCCCCGTATGAGCACCGAATGGAATGCCGCTCTCCCCGGAGCCGGTGGTAACGGTGGTAACGGTGGCAACGGCGGTAACGGAGCCGCCGGCGGTACGGGCGGCACCGGAGGGGCTGGCGGGTTCTTCGGCGACAACGGAAACGCCGGCACCGCAGGTACGGCCGGCACCGGCGGAACGGGAGGCGCCGGTGGAGCCGGCGGGACCGGAGGCAGCGCCTTGAGCAGCGACGGGGTGGCACACGGCGCACCGGGCACCGACGGCGCGGCCGGTGCCGACGGCGCCGACGGTGACGCGAACGACTGACCGCGGACCGTCCGCACCCTGATCGCCGGGGTGGTGCGAGGTGAGTCTCGCGCCGCCCCGGCGGCAGGCCGGGTCAGGTCAGCAGGCCGCCGAGCCGGCCAGTCCGACGAGTCCGCGACACCCGGCGGGACGAAGAAGCAGCCGCCGCCGATCGGCACGCCGCCGGTCAGCGCCGAGCCGGCCGCCGCCCCCTTCCGGAAGCTCCGTCGACTCACGCCCATACCGTGCCTTCGCGTTCGCCAGGGTCCAGGGCGCCGCCCGATCACCGCGTTCACGCGCTGCCGCGCGGGCAGCGGAAGTTCGCCGAGGGGCGGCCACTGGGCGACGCAGATCACTCGTCAATAAATGTTGACAACCGTTGCATCGTCAACATAACCTGACAATCATGCACGACGAAGAAGAGTTGACAGAGGGCGGACCGGACCAGGTCGCCGGGGCTGCCGCCAGCGGCGATCCGGCTACCGGCCTCGGGGCCGTTCGAGCATTGCGAACCCTGGCCGACCGGCTGGAGGACGTTCAGGTGGCCAACGCTCGAGCCCAGGGCTGGAGCTGGCAGGCCGTCGCCGATGTTCTGCAGATCAGTCGGCAAGCCGTGCATCAGAAGCACTCGGCCCGCGAGACGTCACGAGCGTCGACGGGCCCGAAATCAGCCGGCACCCCGGCTGGAAAGGAAGACGACAATGTTTGAGCACTTCAATCGAGACGACCGCATGATGGTGATGTTCGCGACCGAAGAGGCCGCGGACCTGGGGCACCGGGCCCTCGGCAACGACCACCTGATCCTCGGCATGCTGTGCAATGCGCGTACCCCGATCTTCGGTCTGCTGACCGAGCAGGGATTCACGCTCGACGCCGCCCGCACCGCCGTGCGTGAATTCCATTCGGAGAACGCCGAGGCGCAGGCCGAAGCGGAAGAGTCCAGCGCCGAGCAGCGCTACGAGGAGGATCGCGAGGTCCTCAAGAGCATCGGCATCGACCTCGACAAGGTCCGGGCGGCCGTCGGCGAACGCTTCGGCGAAGACCTCAGCGAAGGCTGGGGCGAACGTCGCCGTTTCGGCCGCGGCGGTCGAGGCGGGGCCGGCCGGGGTC
>JASGFV010000081.1:0-13362 GCA_047605365.1 Gordonia sp. (in: high G+C Gram-positive bacteria) | reverse complement strand
GTCGGCGGTCTGGCCGCCCGCCGCGCGCTCACCCCGCCGCTGGTGGTGGCCGTCGCCGGCATCACTCCGCTGCTGCCCGGTCTGGCGATCTACCGCGGCTTGTACGGACTGATGACGAACGAGGTCGCCGACGGCGTCGCGCAGGCGGCGACGGCCTTCGCGATCGGCTGTTCGCTGGCCGCCGGCGTCACGCTCGGCGAGTTCATCGCACGACGGCTGCGCCGCCCGCACATCCCGACGGTTCTGGTCCGTCCGGAACGTCGCCGGAAACGCTCTTGACCCTCACACACCGTCAGGCACCAGGCCTTTCTTCATGACACGCAACGCCTTGACCGTCGGCCGGCTCGCCGAGCTGACCGGCGTCACGGTGCGCACGCTGCACCACTACGACGACATCGGCCTGCTCACCCCGAGCAGCCGCTCGTCGTCCGGGTACCGCCTGCACACCGACGACGACGTGCCGCGAAGGCAGCAGATCATCGTCTACCGACGACCGGCCGACATGTACGTCGCCGATGAGCGTTTCACCGCCACGTACGAGGAAGTGACGCCGGGTCTGGCGCGATACGTCCGGGACGCGATTCATGCGAACTCCGACCGACAGGAGACGATCGGCCGACCGGGGTAGAATCGTGGCATGCCTGCTAAGACGACTGACATCGCCGCTGACGAAGAAGAACTGGAGCCCGTCGCCGACGAGACCGCGCATTCGGCGCGACGCGTGGTGGCCGCCTACGCCACCGACGCCAACGAGGCCCGAACCCTGATGTCGATGCTGGGAATCTCACCCGACGAGACCGCCTGACACGATGGCTGCCGCAGCCGACTTCGTCGTCGTCGCCAACCGCCTGCCCGTCAACAAGAGCGTCGCTCCCGACGGGACCGTCACCTGGCAACGCGCCCCCGGCGGCCTGGTGACCGCGCTGGCTCCGATCTTCGAGCGCCAGTCCGGCGCCTGGGTCGGCTGGACCGGTAGCCCCGACTCGACCGACGACCCGCAGGTCGACGGCATCGACATCCACGCGGTGTCGTTGTCCGCCGACGAGGTCGCCGACTACTACGAGGGCTTCTCCAACTCCACGCTGTGGCCGCTGTACCACGACGTGCTGGTCAAGCCGGTGTTCCGCCACGACTGGTGGGACAGCTACGTCGCGGTGAACCGGCGTTTCGCCGAGGCGGCGTCCGCCGCGGCCGCCCCCGGCGCGACGGTCTGGGTGCAGGACTACCAGCTGCAGCTGGTACCGAAACTCCTGCGCGAATTGCGGCCGGACCTGGCTATCGGATTCTTCCTGCACATCCCGTTCCCGCCGTTCGAGCTGTTCAGCCAATTGCCGTGGCGCGCCGAACTGCTCGACGGCCTGCTGGGCGCCGACCTCGTCGGCTTCCACCTGCCGGGCGGCGCGCAGAACTTCCTGACCCTCACCCGGCGCATCCTCGGGGCCGACGCCTCGGCCGCACCGGTGGGCGTCCGCGAAGACTTCGGCACCGTGGTCGCGGGCGACCGGACCGTGCGAGTGGGATCGTTCCCCATCTCCATCGACTCCGCCGGCGTTACCGCCCAGGCGGCCGACCCCGCCGTGCAGGCCCGCGCCGCCGAGATCCGCGAGGAGCTCGGCAACCCGCGCACGCTGCTGCTCGGCGTCGACCGCCTCGACTACACCAAGGGCATCGACGTCCGGCTCGACTCACTGGCCAGGCTCTTCGCCGACGGCCGCCTGGATCCCGACGAGACGATCTTCGTGCAGCTGGCCAGTCCCAGTCGCGAGAACGTCGACAGTTATTCCGCCATGCGCGATGCGATCGAGCGCACGGTGTCGCACGTGAACGGCACCTTCGGCACCACGCTGCGTCAGCCGATCCGATACCTCCTCAAGGGCGTGCCGCGCGCCGAATTGCTGGCCTATTTCGTCGCCGCCGACGTCACCCTGGTGACGCCGATGCGCGACGGCATGAACCTGGTCGCCAAGGAGTACATCGCCTGCCGCGAGGACCTCGGCGGAGCCCTGGTGCTCAGTGAATTCACCGGTGCCGCAGCCGAACTCGGCGAGGCGTACCTGATGAACCCGTACGACGACGTGAGCGTCGACGACGCGATCGCCGCCGCTTCGCTCGACGACGACGTCGAGCGTCGTCGCCGGATGACCGCCCTGTTCACACAGGTCCGAGACAACGACGTCGACAAGTGGGCGCGCAGCTTCCTCGACGCACTCACAGAAGCCGCGAGGTGACGGGAATGGCATTGGAGCCGAAGCTGTGCGAGGCACTCGCCGCGTTCTGTGCGCGCGAGCGCGTGCTGGTGGCGTCGGACTACGACGGCTGCATCGCCCCGATCGTGTCGCGGCCCGAGGACGCAGTGCCGAATCCGGCGTCGGTCGACGCCCTGCGCCGGTGCGCCGACGCTCCCGGCACGCTGGTCGCGCTGGTCTCCGGGCGCGCCCGCGCCGACCTGGGCTCGTTGTCCGGAGTCGGCGACCCGGTGGTCCTGGTCGGCAGCCACGGAGCAGAGTTCGACACCGGCTTCTCCACTCCGGTCACCGACGTCGAACGCGCGCTGCTGCAGCGCATCATCGACGAGTTCACTGCCATCTCGCGACGCTTTCCCGGCACCAGCGTGGAGACCAAACCGGCCAGCACCACGCTGCACGTCCGCAATGCTGCCCCCGACGACGCTTCCGCCGCACTGGAACTCGCCGAGAGCGGGCCGGCCGGCTGGCACGGTGTGCACGTCACCCGCGGCAAGGCGGTCGTCGAGCTGGCAGTCATCGAGACCAGCAAGGGCGCCGCACTCGACAGCCTGCGCTCGAGCTTCGGCGCAGAAGCCGTCCTCTACCTGGGCGACGACGTGACCGACGAGAAGGCCTTCGCCCACCTCCGCGACGGCGACGTCGGCATCAAGGTCGGCGACGGCCACACGATCGCCGAGTACCGCGTGCCCACCACCGACGACGTCGCCGCCGTGCTGGCCTCTGTCGCCGACGCCCGGCACGCTCCCTGAGTTTCCCGTCCACTCCCTGAGTTCCCTCCGCTCCCTGAGCTTGTCGAAGGGTCTATCGACCCACCACCGCGACCGGGTCCGCATACACCGCGGCCAGCGCGACGGCGACCGGAGCCGCCTCGGGCACGTGCAGCCCGAAGCGCGTCGGCGTGATCTCCAGCGGCCAGGGCGTCGTCGTCGCCGCGTCGAACGCGGCCTGCACCGGTGCCAGTCCGCGGGGATGCGCGGCGAACGCCTCCCCGGCGACGACCACCCAGTCCGGATCGATCACGTCGCGCAACGTCGCCACCGCCGAACCCAACACCCGAGCCCGGTCGTCGGCCAGCACGGTGCAGTCGTCGTCGAGCCCCAGTCGCGCCGCGGCGGCTTTGAGCGCGGCCCGGCCCACCACCGACTGCAGCGGCGCAACGGGCTCCACGGCCAGCGCACCCGGCTCCACCAGCACACCGGCAATGCTCCCGGCCCCGCGCGTCGGCTGATGCACTTCGTCGCCGAAGACCAGAGCCATGCCGACGGTTTCGCGCGCGTAGAAGAAGAGCCCGGCGCCCTGCGACGCGATCTGTCCGCCGAGCAGCAATTCGGCGGCCGCCATCCCCTGCACGTGTTCGGTGACCGACACCGGCACGCCGAGCGCCTCGGCGAGCATCGGCCCGATCGGCTGGCGCTGCCAGCGCAAGATCGGATGGTCGACGACGCCGGTGTGCTCGTCGACCGTGCCACCGCTGGCCACCCCGGCCCACAGGACGCGACGGCCGGAGAATCGGGCGGCGAGTTCGGCGAGCTGATCGCAGAGCCGGGCGACGGCCGCGTCGACCCCGATGGCCGACAGTTCCTGCGTGCGGATGGCGTGGCTGTAGAGGGTGCGGCCGGCGAGGTCGGCGATCACCAGCGCGGTGCGTCGTGCGCCGACGTGCATCCCGGCCACGCAGTATTGGTCGCGGTCCAGGGTCAGCGGGATCTTGGGCCTGCCCACGCCCCCGCCGTCGACCAGATCCGGACGTTCGACGATCAGCCCGGTCGCCAGCAGCGCCGTGATCTGCCGGTTCACCGTCGCCGCGGACAGACAGGTCTGCGCGGTCAGCTGGTCGCGTGCGGCGGGACTGGAGACGCGAATCGCGTTCAGCACCAACGACGCCGGCGACGACTCTGCACGCAGCCTGGCCGCCACAACCCCGGTCATGGGCTCGAATCTAGCAGTCGGCGACGACACTAGACTGGTTCTCATGACGACTGCGCCGACTTCCGATCCCCGTGACCAGAACCCTCGCAAAGTCGCGGTGGTGACGGGTGCGAGTTCCGGCATCGGCGCGGCGACCGCCCGCGCCCTGGCCGCCGGCGGGTTCGACGTGGTGCTCGGCGCACGACGCACCGACCGCATCGAGGCGCTCGCCGAGGAGATCGGCGGCCGCGCCATACACCTCGACGTGACCGACGCCGACTCCGTCGCCCGCTTCGCGGGGTCGTTGGACCGCGTCGACGTGCTGGTCAACAACGCCGGCGGCGCTAAGGGACTGGCGACCGTCGCCGAAGCCGACCTCGACGACTGGCGCTGGATGTGGGAGACCAACGTCATCGGCACCCTGCGGATGACCAAGGCCCTGATCCCCGCGCTGGAGGCCTCCGGGGACGGCCTGATCGTGACGGTCACCTCGATCGCCGCGCACGGCACCTACGACACCGGAGCGGGCTACACCTCCGCCAAGCACGCCCAGAGCGTGCTGCACCGAACACTGCGCGGCGAGCTGCTGGGCAAGCCGATCCGGATCACCGAAGTGTGCCCGGGCATGGTCGAGACCGAGTTCTCCCTGGTCCGTTTCGACGGCGACGCCGAACGCGCCGACGCCGTCTACGACGGCGTCACTCCCCTGACCGCCGACGACGTCGCCGAGGTCATCGCCTTCGCCGCGAGCCGCCCGCCGCACGTCAACCTCGACACCATCGTCGTCAAGCCCCGCGACCAAGAAGGTCTGCGCCGCACCGTGCGCAATCGCTGACCTGCGACGTCCAGATCACCCGGGGCAGCACCTGCACAACATGGTGTCTGCCCAGGTCACCCCGCATTCCTGCGCGAAGTCAACCCCGTTCTCCACAACCCCGGCACTCCATCCACAACATCGCAAAAACCCCGCAGCAGACATCAACGCAAGGGTTAGGGTTCTCCGCATGAATCGGGGGATCATCAACGACATCAGTGACGCCGACCTTCTCGCCGGATGCGCCGCGGGAGATCATCACGCTTTCCGCACGCTCGTCGAAAGACATCAGAACTACCTCTGGTCGGTGGCCATCCGCACCACCGTCGACTACGAGGACGCCGCCGACGCCATGCAGGACGCTCTGCTGAGCATCTACCGCACGGCGAAGTCGTTCCGGTCTGACGCCACCGCGCTGAGCTGGATGCACCGGATCGTCGTCAACTCGTGCCTGGATCGGTTGCGGCGCAACAAGTGCCATGACACGTCGCCGCTGCCGCCGTTCGAGGACGAATCGCTCGCCGACGACCACGACTACACCGAGCACGTCGACCTCGCACTCTCTATCGGCCGCGCCCTCGACGTTCTGCCGAACCACCAGCGGGCGGCCATCATCGCCGTCGACGTCGAAGGCATGTCGATCGACGAAGCCGCCGAGGTCCTGGGCATCGCCGCCGGCACCGTCAAGAGCCGCTGCTCGCGCGGCCGCCTGAAGCTTGCGCTGGTGCTGCGCCACCTCAACGACGGCGAGTGACGCGCGAACGTCGACCCGCGAGGCCTCACATGGGTCGCACGACGTTCGCACCACTGCCTGACGGAACACCAGTCCCGTTCAGCTATGCCGACGTGGAACCGCTAAATGAGTGGGACTACAAACACTTCACCGGTGAGGACGGAACAGGTGGGGGCGGTCATCGCTACGACTCGACCGTGCCGAACGCCACCAAGTTCGGGGCAAGTGTTCAGACGCTGGACGAACTCCAGGCCGTCCAGACGTCCGCGTTGCAGAACAACCGCCTATCGCGGCACGACCCTGATCGGGACAACTACATTCTCCGGGGCCTCGCGACAGTCGGCGGCTGTCACGTCGTTGTCGACGTCGTCATCGACCCCAACGGTGAGCCCGTCACGGTGTATCCGGTCAACGGTGACTTCGTCCGCAAGAACGACGCCGCGGGTCGCGACGGCGGGAGCATCCCTCGGGATACTTCCTTCCTCCGCTACTGGACTCCGAACGAGTAGGATCGCGATATGGATAGCCTCGCTGCCGTTGACGCGCTGGTGAGAGCCGGTGTCGAGCTGTCACCCGTTCAATCCTCGGCCGGCGACGCCACGATGGTGCTGTTCAGCGCGCTGGGCGCAGGTGTGCGCCAACGTGTGATCGTCGACCTGGAGGCGCTCCAAGAGATCAGCGAACTCCTCGACAGGATCCGGATCCGGCCGGGATCGCACTCGTTGAAGGTCGCCAAGCAGCACTGCGAGTCGCTGCGTCAGCTGGCCACCGTCGCGGCATAGGTCCGTCAGAGCAGACCGTCCAGGCGTGCGACGCCGGCCCAACGCCAGGACTGTCGATCGTAGGGCCACGACCCCTTCGATTCGACGCTCCGTGCGAACGCCGACTACTCCGGGAAGCCGTCCAGGACGGCCGCCGAACCCGACAGGCCCAGACGCGTCGCGCCCGCCTCGATCAGCTGCGCGGCGAACTCGGCCGACCGGATTCCGCCGCTGGCCTTGACGCCGGCGCGGTCGCCGACGGCCTCGCGCATCACCCGGACCGCCTCCACGCTGGCACCGCCGGCGGGGTGAAAGCCCGTCGAGGTCTTCACGAAGTCGGCTCCGGCGTCGACGACGCGCCGAGACACCGTCGCCAGCCCCTTGGTCCCGATGGTCTCCAGCAGCACTGCCGACTCGACGATCACCTTCAGCACTGTTTCGTCACCGACCGCCTCGCGCACCGTGATCACCTCGGCGAAGATCTCATCGAACCGTCCGTCGACGGCTGCTCCGACGTCGATCACCATGTCGACCTCGTCGACGCCGATGTCCACCGCCAGCCGCGCCTCGGCCGCCTTGACCAGCGAATGATGCTTGCCGGAGGGGAAGCCCGCCACCACGCACGACACCAGGTCGCCGGTCGCGATCGGCAGCATCGACGGCGACAGGCACACCGCGTAGACGCCGAGACGCTGCGCTTCGGCGACGGCCGCTTCGGCATCGGCGCGGGTGGCTTCGGGCCTGAGAAGGGTGTGATCGACGAGAGACGCGACGTCCGCGCGCCGGAGGCTGTTTCCACTCACCACACGAGCTTGGCACACTGGATCGGGTGACCAGTTCCCGCCTGCCCAGTCAGCCCGACGACTCCCGCCGCTATGTGCTGACTCTCGGCTGCCCCGACCGCACCGGCATCGTCGCCGCCATCTCTGGATTCCTCGCCGACGTCGGCGGCTGGATCACCGAAGCCGCGTACCATTCGGATCAATCGTCGGGCTGGTTCTTCACCCGGCAGTCCGTCCGCGCAGACTCGGTGAACCTCACGCTCGACGAGATGCGCGAACGCTTCGCCACGATCGCCGCCGAGTTCGGGCCGGAAGCCGACTGGCGACTCACCGACAGCGGCGCCGAGAAGTCGGTGGTGCTGCTGGTCAGCAAGGACAGCCACTGCCTCACCGACCTACTGTCGCGCGCAGAACGCGGCGAGCTGCCGGCGCGGATCGTCGCCGTCGTCGGCAACCACCCCAACCTCGAATCGCTCACCACCCGCTTCGGGGTGCCGTTCCACCTGGTGCCGTTCCCGGCCGATCACAAGGCCGAGGCGTTCGCCGAGGTCCGGCGGATCGTCGACGGCTACTCGCCCGAGGCCATCGTGCTGGCCCGGTTCATGCAGATCCTTCCCGCCGACCTGTGCGAGGCGTGGGCCGGTCGCGCCATCAACATCCACCACAGCTTCTTGCCGAGCTTCGTCGGCGCGCGGCCGTACCACCAGGCGTTCGAACGGGGCGTCAAACTCATCGGCGCCACCTGCCACTACGTGACCGCCGACCTCGACGCCGGGCCCATCATCGAGCAGGACGTGGGCCGCATCAGCCACGACGACACCGCTGCCGACATGGTCCGGCAGGGCCGCGACATCGAGACGCTGGTGCTGTCGCGCGGGGTGCGCTGGCATCTGGAAGACCGGGTGCTGGTGCACGGGCGGAAGACCGTGGTGTTCGCCTGAGCCGACGGGGATCTCGACAAGGCCCCTCCTCCGTCGGGGCCTACTCGATCACCATCGAACGCCTCAGCACTTGGCGGCGCCGCTGCCGCCGCTGACCTCGGCGCCGTCGCGCAAGTTGACGTTCTCGCCCTCGAAGGCGAAGTCCATCCCCTTGTTGGTGACCTTCAGGTTCTCGACCTTGATCTGCTTGAACATCGGGCCCATCATGCCGTCAGAGACCTGGTCGACGATGTTCTGAGCGAAGTCGTTCGGCAGACCGAAGACCAGCGCGCTGGCCTTCTGCACCTCGAACTCCACCTGGCCGTCCTTCAGGACCGGCTTCACGGTGACCTCGGCGGGCACCGACAGAATCGACAGTGTGAAGGTGCTCTTGATCTCGATCGTTCCGGAACCGGCGTCGCCGGTGATCGACTCGACCTTCGGGTTGGCGTCCTTCGACTCCGAGGCGAGCTCGCTGACCCGGTCGTACGACACGAAGGCGTGACCGCGCAGCGACTTCACCGTGGTGCCGTCGCTGCTGACGTTCTCGGCGCGCACATGAAGCGTGGTGGTGTTGGCCTTGTCGCCGTCGACAGTGTCGACCTGCACCCACGGGACGTCGCCGCCGAACCACGCGAACAGCATCGGCCGGCGCGAAATCGACACATCGGTCGGCGTGCCGGTCAGATTGGTGAACGCCGTCTGGATGCAGCTGCTGACCCGGTGCCGAATGTACAGCTCGGATCCGACGGACCCGATGACCAGCAACAACACCACCGCAGCTGAGATCAGTCCGACGGTGCGCCACTTGCCGCGTCGCGACGGCGCCGACTTCACGACGGGCACCTCGGGCGACGAGGCGACCGGGACCTCCGGCGACGAATGGCGGGGCGCCGACGGCGAAGAGTGCATCGGCACCGAGGGCGACGAGTGCATCGACGTCGGACCGTCCTCGGCCGGAAGCTGCCGCGTCGACGGCCGCAGGGCCTCGGAGTAGGCGCGGGTCGATGGGCGGTCGGCCGGAGGGGTCGGTGCAGACGGACCAGCGGGGGGAACCGGCGTCGACGACGTGGTCGCCGGCGGGATCGACGCGGTGCGGAAGGCGGCCGGATCGAGGTCGCCGGTGGGGGTGTCGTCGGCCGGGGCCCCGGCGTCCGGGGCGGCGGGACGATCGGCCGTCATCGCAGAGTCGGTCGTCGCAGAGTCGTCGGCCGGGGCAGCGTCGTCGACCCTGTTCAGGCCGTCGACCCGGCCGGAATCGTTCACGTTGTCAGCGTCGTCGGCGTTCGCGGCGCCACCGGTGGTCGAATCGCTCATGGTCTACGGCTGTATCCGATCCAGACGCGGGATCTCGCGCTGGTTGGCCAGAACGGCCAGCGCGTCGCGCGCCTTCACTGTGGTGGACAGGTCAAGGTCGTGGACCGCGGCGTGCACGTCGGGCCCGTACTCGGCGACCACGCTACCGAACGGATCTGTGATTCGGCTATGACCGATCCCGGTGGGAGCCGATGATTCTCGGGCCGCCGGATCGGTCGGCTGCGCCTGTCCGACGGCGGCGACGAACGACGTCGAGTCGAGCGCCCGCGCCGATGCCAGCACCTGCCACTGCGTGAGTTTTCCGGGGCCGTCGCCCCACGACGTCGGCACGACGACCAGCTCGGCTCCCCGCCGGGCGAGTTCGACGAACAGCGCCGGGAACCGGATGTCGTAGCAGGTGGCGACGCCGACGAGCACACCGTCGCACTCGAAGACCAGCGGCTCGTCGCCGGGTGCGACGGTGTCGGACTCGCGGAAGCCGAAGGCGTCGTAGAGGTGGATCTTGTCGTAGCCGAGGGGCGGGCTGCCCGGACGCGCGACGAGCAGCGTGTTGGCGACCCGCCCGTCGCCGGACGGCGTGAACATACCGGCGACGATCGTGACGTGGTGCGTGTCGGCCAACGAACCGACCGCCGTCGCCCACGGGCCGTCGAGCGGCTCGGCGACCCGCGACAGGTTCACGCCGAACCGGCACATGACCGCCTCGGGAAAGACGATCAGCCGGGCGCCGTCGGCCGCGAGTTCGGCGGTGCGCCGGGCGATCTGTTCGAGATTCGCAGCCGGGTCGTCGGTGGACGAGATCTGCGCCAGCCCGATCTTCATGCTTCGGTGTCCTCCGCTCGCTCCCCCGGCGCGTTCAGCGCTGGTAGACCGTCGAGCCTACCGACGACGCCGTGGTGCTGATCAGTTTGGCGAAGCAGTGGTCCTTGTCGAAGCCCTGCGAGCGGCACCACGCGTTGGCCTCGTACGGGGTGGCGAAGCCCTGCGCATTGGTGGTGACCCACCAGCCCTGATTGTCGAAGACCGGCCACTCGCTGCTCCACAGCAGCCGGGCCTGCGGGAAGCGCTGACGCAGCGACTGGTGCTCGGACATGATCGCGGCGGCGTCCCACGTGCGACCCTCCGCGAACAGTCCGACCTGCTTGGCGCTGAGCTGAGCCGACCATCGGTTGTTCAGGCTGCCCGCGAGGTCGGTGCGGTCGGTGTCGGCCTGCTGACGCAATGCGACGGCCGGGTCGACGGGAGTGGTGACGGCCGGCTGCTGCGGCGCGGTCTGCTGGTCGGTGACTCCTGGGGCGCCGGCCTGTGTGCCGTCGTCGCCGGACTGCCACTGCCACAGCAGGAAGCCGCCGAACGCCAGCAGCACCACGATCACCACGCCCAGCACGATCGGCACCGCCTTCGAAGAGCCGCCCTGCCCGTATCGGGCAACCGGGTACTGGCCGGGCGGGTACTGCACCGGTGGGAGCTGACCAATACCGTACGCGCCGTACTGGGGCGGGTACTGCCCGGACGGGTAGGAGTTCGCGTACTGACCGGTCTGCTGAAGATAGGGATCGGAGGCGTAGGGATCGGCGGCGTAGGGGTCCTCCGCGGTCGGGTACGACAATGACGGGTCTGTCCCGTACCCCTGCCCGATCGGGGCCACTCCGGTCACGTCGTACGCGTGCGGATCCGGCCCGCTTCCGCTGTGGTGCCCGCCGCCGTTCTCCCCGCTGGTCATGGGCCGATTCTAGGCGCACCGCGCTGGCGGCGGGAGCGTGTCATCCGTTCGGACGGACGGCTTCCCAGGGCACGGTGAGCAGGTTGTCCACGCGTCGGCCGCGGCCGGTCACCACGGGCGCTCCAGCGTCGCGCATCAATTCCAGCGCCTGCCGCCACCGGGCTCGCGGGCCGAACGGCGCGAGTCCGGCGGCCATGTCCCAGCTGCGGTCGGCCAGGGCCAGCAGTTCGTGGATCGACTCGCCGGGCACGTTGCGGTGGATGAGTGCTTTGGGCAGCCGCGGCGCGAGTTCGGACGGGTGGCCGGTGTGCGACGGCGCCCACGCCAGGGTCAGTTCCAGCGGGCCGTCGACGTCGAGCAGCACCCAGCAGCAGCGGCGGCCGATCTCGTCGCAGGTGCCCTCGACCAGGACGCCGCCGGGAGCCAGGTTGCCGCAGATCTGCGACCAGGCCGCGTCGACCTCATCCTCGTCGTACTGCCGCAGGACGTTGAACGCCCGCACCAGGTTCGGGCGCAGGCCGGCCAGTTCGAAGCCGCCGAGCGCGAACCGCACGCCGTCGCGCGGCGGGACGATCCGGTCGGGGTCGATCTCCAGACCGACCAGCTCCAGCCCGGGGACCCGGGCCCGCAGTCGCCCGGCCATCTCGACGGCGGTGTCGGGGCGGCCGCCGTACCCGAGGTCGACGGCGAGCGGGCGGTCGATGCCGGTCAGCGCCCGCAGGATCCGCGGATCGTTGGCCATCCAGCGGTCCACGCGGCGCAGCCGGTTGATATTGGTGGTGCCGCGGGTGATGCGCCCGGAGGGTCCCCTCGCCCCTTCGACAGGCATGCTCGCGGGACGGGTCGGCCTCAGCCGAGGTGCTTGTCGACCCAGAAGGTCGCGAACTCGGCCTCGGCGCGGAACAGGTCGACGATGTTCACCAGCATCAGCTGCTCGATCTTGGCGTTGACGAACGGGATGAAGACCTTCACCTCGGTCGTCTTGCGGATGGTGCAGCCGGTCTCGGTGCCGAACAGCTCCTGCTTGCCGGTCAGGCTGCCCGGGCCGGCCGGGATCGACGCGTTGTACGTGCCGTGGGCCTTCGCGTCGTCGAGCGTTCCGAGCGTCTCGACGCGCGTGATCATCATGTCCTTGGCCATGACGGTCTTGGCGATCGGCGGCAGCATGTCGCGGGTGATGGCCTGCTTGAGCACCACGCGCATGCCGTCGCCGTCGGCGGAGAACTCCTCGACGTGCGACGTCGGGGTCAACATGCGGAAGCCTTCCATCATGTCGTCCCAGTACTGACGCTCCATCTGAGCCTGGAAGAGCTTCTCCGCCGGCTGGGTGTAGCGGGCAGAATAACTGAGCCTACGTGCCATACAGCCAGGGTAACGGGGGAGTTAACCCTGCTGAAAATCGACGGAGGCGTCGCGCTCGGCGTCCAGGAGGTGTTCGACCTGCTCGATGACGGCCTTCTCGATCTTGCCGCCGAAGAACGGGATGCCCACTTCGGCACTGCCCTTGTACTGGGCTTTCGCCGGGTCGCCGGAGATCACGATGTCGCCGAAGATCTTGGCCGGGGCGCCGCTCACGGTGGCTTCCATGCGGCCCGTGATGTCGTCGCCGTTACGGCGGAAGACGATGGTGCGCGGGATCTCGACGTCGCCCGGACGGATCTTGGTGATGGCCGACGGCAGGTTCTCCTCGCCGACGCCCTGCTTGCTGACGACGGTCACTTCACCGTCGTCGTCGGCGAACGACTCGAGGCTGCCGTGCTCGGCGTTGGTGGCCTGGATCAGGTCGCGCCAGTACTGCTCGGTGCTGATCAGCTTCCACAGCTCCGCGGTGGAGAAGGGGTAGGTGACCGAATACTCGAAGTTGCTCGCCATGGCGCTCAGGCTACCGTTACTGCCGTGACCGCACAGCACCGCACCGACAACTCGCTGGCCGCCCACACCACCCTGCGGCTGGGCGGACCGGCCCGTGCGGTGGTCGTCTGCTCTGACACCGCGTCGCTGGTCGACACCGTCACCGGCCTCGACGCCCGCGGCGAGTCGGTGCTGCTCATCGGCGGCGGATCCAATCTCGTGATCAGCGACGACGGGTTCGACGGCACCGCGGTGATCGTCGCCTCCGACGCCATCGCGTTCGACGACGAGGACTCCCGCCCGTTCG
>JASGFV010000080.1:0-13468 GCA_047605365.1 Gordonia sp. (in: high G+C Gram-positive bacteria) | reverse complement strand
AGAAGTGGGCCCGCGACTCCAAGATCCTCGACATCTTCGAGGGCACCCAGCAGATTCAGCAACTGATCATCGCGCGTCGCGTGCTCGGCAAGTCGAGCGCCGACCTGAAGTGAGGCCGGCGCGAGTGAGCTGAACGGGGCGGGTTCCTTCGGGGCCCGCCCCGCTCGCGTTCTCTGCGCCCTGAGCCTGTCGACGGGTCGTTCCCTGAGCTCGGCCTGCCCCGAGGTCGAAGGCTTCCCTCACAGCAACGATCCGGCGACGAGCACTCCGCCGTACGCAGCCGTGTCACGGTCATGCCCGCAATCCTGCCATTCGCTGCTAGCGTGTCACCTGGGTAGAACGCGTTCTATTTTTGGAGGCGACAGTGAGCGCAGAGAAGATCCACCGGGCGGTCCAGGCGTACATCGACGGTCTGACCAGCGGCACGGCCGAGGAGATCATCGAGATCTACGCCCCCGGCGCCACCGTCGAAGACCCGATCGGCGCGCCGATCCGCAGCACGCGCGACGGACTGCTGGAGTTCTACCGGATCATCACAGGTCTGGATTCCCGCGAGGCCACGCTGAAGTGGGTCAAGGTGGCCGGCGACACCGCGGTCTTCGAGTTCACCCTGGTCACCGGCACGGCGGGCATGTCCTTCGAGATCACCCCGGTCGACATCATGGTCTTCGACGACGACGGCCGCGTCGTCTCCATGCGTGCGGTGTGGGAGCAGTCCGACCTCAAGCAGCTCTAGGCCCGTCGCGGGTATCGGAGGCGTCAGCGCGGGATCGGGCG
This sequence comes from Gordonia sp. (in: high G+C Gram-positive bacteria), assembly GCA_047605365.1. Lineage (GTDB taxonomy): Bacteria > Actinomycetota > Actinomycetes > Mycobacteriales > Mycobacteriaceae > Gordonia. The sequence continues at coordinate 12,691 of JASGFV010000080.1, read as the reverse complement.
CAGCACGATCTCGGTGGGATGAGCGTCGGCGGGCGTGCCGATCGCAGTCGCCACCGCCGTTGCCACGGTCTCCGGCCGCAGGAACTTAGCGGCGTCGTAGTGGCCGCCTTCGATCGCCACGATGTCGCGCTGCATGTCGGTGTCGATGCGCCCGGGGAAGATCGACGTCACGCGCAGTCGGGGCTCCTCCGCGCGCAGCCCGTCAGCCAGGGCGCGCAGTCCGAACTTGCTCGCCGCGTATGGCGTCCAGTCCGGATTCACGCGGAGTCCGGCACCGGAGTTCAGGAAGACGACGTGACCTCCCGCCGCTCGCAGGGCAGGCAGCAGCAGGCGCGAAAGCTCTGCTGCCGCGATCAGATTCAGCTCAAGAAGGGCTCGCCACTCCCCCGCGTCGGTCTCCGCGACCGGCCGCAGACTGCTCACGATCCCGGCGCTGTGGACCAGGACGTCGAGCCGGTCGATCGGTTCGACGGCGGCTGCGACGGCGTCGTAGTCGGTGAGGTCGACGGGCAGCGTCCGCGCGCCGTCGAACTCGTTCGCGAGGTCGTCGAGGGCGGCGGATCCGCGGCCGCCGAGGATCAGGTCGTGGGTGGGCGCGAGAGCGCGCGCGATGTGCGCGCCGACTCCTCTGCTGGCACCGGTGATCAGAGCTGTGGGCACGCCGTCGACTGTAGCCCGGCGGCCGCTACGCGTTGTTGATCGGCGGCTTGCCCAGCTGCGCGTGCAGGGCGGCGAGCGCCGGGGTCGCGGCCAGCAGAGCGGCCTGATGCTCGGGGCTCAGCGACTCGAACGCCGTGGTCAGGGCGACGTCGCGCTTGATCCGGGCCTCGGCGACCAGCTCGCGGCCGTGGGCGGTGAGTTCCACCAGGACGGCGCGGCGGTCGTCGGGGTCGGCGCTGCGCTGCACCTGTCCCTTGCGGACCAGGGAATCGATCAACGCGGTGGCGGAGGGCAGCCGGATCGACTCGCGCTCGGCGAACTCGCCCATGCGCATCGGCCCGTGGTCCAGCAGGGTCGCGATGGCCGACGAGTTGGCGGCCGTCAGCTCGTCGCTCGGGGAATGCCGGCGCAGCGCCAAATAGAGGCGCGTCACCCAGCGGCGCAGCTCACCCACGGATTCGATGTCGGCGGACTCAGTCATTTGGCATGGATTCTAGATCCTGCCGCCGGTTCCGATGCGACCGACGCTCTCCGATCCTCCGAACGAACCCGGACTGCGCCCGCCGCGGCTGTAGCCGCCGGCCCACTTGTCGTCCCGCATCGAGCCGAGCAGGAAGCTGTCGACGAGGACCCCGGTCAGCACCGCGGCCGACGTGCCGTCGGCGTCGCGGGTGGTCGACGGGTCGGCCTCCCAGCCGGCGACGTCGCGCTGCGCCTCGGCCAGGGCTTCGTCGGCGAGCAGACCGGCGCGACGTGCGACGTCGAGCGAGGCGTCGCCGTCGTGCGGTGCGGCCTTCTGCGCCTTGTCGAGCAGACGCTCGGCCTCGGAGAGCCGCGTGCGGGCCGTCGACTGGACGGCGCCGCGGCGGGTGTCGACGAAGCTTTCGGCGGCGCCTACGCGGGCGGCGGCCGATTCGAGGGTGCGTTCGACGAGTCGCGCGCGACGGGTCGTCGTCGTGGGAGACGCCGATCCGCTTCCGTCGGCCGTGCCCGCGCCTGCGTCGTCGCCGGTCCCCAGCAACTCGTGATCGGCATCGGTGAGCAGCGCGAACGCGCTGAGGGGGTCGGTGCCGGCGACGGCGCGGGCATTGTCGAGCGCGGTGCGCACGACTTCCGCGGCCGTCGGGTGCACCTCGTCGGAGTCCAGGTCGCGCGCCACGTCGGCCAGGAAGTCCGGTAACGCGTTCTGGGCTCGGACCAGGTTCTGCTCGGCGTCGTCGACGGCGTCCAGGAGCTTGGTCGCGACGTCGAGCGACGATTCCGCAGACCGCACGGCGGCGACCGCCGGGCCCCGTTCGCCGGCCGGTGCGGCGACCGCTTCGCGACCCTGATCGATGCTGTCCTCGGCGAATCGTGCCTGTTCGCGGGCGAGATCGACGTTCGGCGCGATGGAGCCGACGACGGCGCCGCCGTAGCGTGCGGTGAGTGCGTCGAGCCGGGTCTGCGCGTCGGCGAACCGGGCGCTGACCGCGGTCAGTCGTTCGCCGAGCGCGGTCAGCCGGGCGGGGGCGTCGCTCAGCAGATCGCGCTGCGCGTCGAACTGCGTGACCTGCGCGTCGAGCGCGTCGTCGGCGTCGGAGCACATGGCGATGATCTGGACGAGCATGGCGCGGCGTTCGTCGTCGCCGGAGACGAGCCCGTCGTCGACCCGCTGGCGCAGTTTGAACGACGTCGCGAGCGCGCTCTCGGCGGTGCGGAGGGCGTCGCGGAATGGGGCGGCGTCGTCGCCGCCGAGCTCGTCGGCGGCCAGGGCCAGCTCGTCCGCGCTCGCTGAGACCGCATTGTCGGTGCTGGTCAGGACCTCGCGAGACCACGGATCGAGCACCTCCAGAGGCTGCTGGCCGAGCTGATCGACGGTGAGGTCGTCCTGGTCGCCGGAGCCGGGGGTCGCCGGCTCGGCGGGCTTGCCGCGTCGTCGCAGGTAGAACACGATCCCGGCGACCACCAGGAGCACGATGACGATGATCGTCACGATGAGCGCGGTGTGGCTTCCGGTGTGGAGCGACTCGAGGTCGTCGGCGGTGGTCACCGCGGCGTTCGCCCAGTCGCTGTTCTGCAGCGCGGGCTTGACGGTCTGGTTGCCGATGCGGTCCAGGTCGCTGCGGTCGATCCCGTCGATCTGCTCGGCCGTCGTCAGATAGAAGGTGCGGTCGTCGGTCGCGATTGCGAGCAGCACGTCGTGGTAGGAGAGGTCGTTGAGCGCGATGGTGTTGTGCGCCCAGTCCTTCGGAGACTTGCCGTTGAACGACTTCACGTAGACGACCCAGAGCTGCAGATCCTTCTCCGACGACAGCTGGTTGACCGCCGTGTCGACGCGCTTCTCCGCAGACTGATCCAGCACTTCTGCGGCGTCGACGACCCGTGCGGGCAGCTGGGTCGGCGGGTCGGCGGAGGCCGGGGTTCCGATGAGCGCGGGGGCGAGCAGCAGGAGAGCAGTGGCGAGCAATACAGAGAGCGCCGCGAGCCGCGTGCGAGCCGTCGTCATGCCTATCAATCTAAGCCATCGATCTGACACGGCGACGTCTCGATTCGGACACTCCGGGAGGGGGAGTTCGGATCGACCTGGGGCGACGTGCGACGGTGAAGAGGACATGAGTGACGAGTTCGACGCGGTGATCGTCGGTGCGGGGCCGAACGGGCTGACAGCCGCGGCGATGCTGGCGCGAGCCGGTCAGTCGGTGTTGGTGCTCGAAGGCGGTTCGACGGCCGGCGGCGGCGCCCGCACCGACGAGGCGTTCGGGGCGGGGATCCGGCGCGACGTCTGCTCGGCCGTGCATCCCACGGGGCTGGCGTCACCGGCCTTCGCCGACCTGGACCTGACCTCGTACGGGCTGGACTGGCTGGTGCCGGACGTGTCGGTGATGCACGCCTTCGGGCCTGGGGAGTCTCTCGCGATGTGGCGGGATCGGGCGGCGCTGGCGGTGGAGCTGGGCGTGGACGGGCGACACTGGGCGCGCAGCGTCGGTCTGATCGGATCGTGTCCGGGGCTGGTCGACGACGTGCTGTCGATGCCGGCTGTGCCGCGCAACCGCGCGGCGATGGCGCGGTTCAGCGCGCTGGCCGGTCTGCCGACCGAGGTGCTGGTGCGGCTCCTTCAGACGCCGGCCGTCCGGACTGCGTTCGCCGGGATCGCGGCGCATGCGTCGCGGCCGACGACGTCGCTCGGGTCCGTCGCGCCCGGCCTGCTGCTGGGCGGGCTGGTGTCGTCGGGGTGGCCGGTGGCTCGGGGCGGGTCGCAGGCGATCTCCGATGCGCTGGCGCGGATCGTCGTCGATCATGGCGGATCTGTTGAAACCGATTGTCCCGTTGAGGATTTCGCGGTGCTGCCGAAGGCGTCGGCGGTGCTCTTCGACGTCTCGCCGCGGGCGCTGGTGCCGATCATGGGGGACCGGCTGCCGGCCGGCTACGCGCGGCGACTGCGGCGATTCCGGTACGGCCCGGGGACCTGCAAGGTGGACTTCGTCTTGCGCGAGCCGATTCCGTGGGGCGACGAGCGGTTCGCGCAGACGGCGACGTTCCACATCGCCGAAGATCTCGCGCAGGTCCGGGCCACCGAGTCCGACGTCGCTGCGGGCCGGATTCCGTTGCAGCCGTGGGTGCTCGGCGGGGAGCCCACACGTGTCGACCCCTCTCGCGCCCCGGAGGGCGTGCATCTGGCATGGGCCTACTGTCACGTTCCGGCCGGCTGCGACTCCGACGTGTCGAACCGGATCGTCGCGCAGATCGAGCGCTGCGCGCCGGGCTTCCGGGACGTGATCGTGGATCGGAGCGTCACCACCGCGGCGGACCTGGAGGCCTACAACCCGAACAACGTCGGTGGCGACATCGGTTGCGGTGCAACGTCGTTGAAGCAGTTGCTGGCGCGTCCGACGGCGTCGCCGGATCCCTCCTCGACGCCGGTCGACGGGGTCTACCTCTGCTCGGCCGCGACCGCGCCCGGTGGCGGGGTGCACGGAATGAGCGGATACCGCGCGGCCCGGCGCGTGCTGGGAGCGAGTTGAAGGGACCCGGTACGCTGCGTTCGCATGGGGACTCATGAGTTAGGTTCATTCGACGAAGCATTGAACGACGCCGCAGCCCGGGGGATAGAGAAGCATGTACTTCTTGGCAATGGGTTCAGTCGTGCGTACAGCGGCGATTTCTCCTATTCTACTCTGAAGGACATGGCGATGTTCGGGGGGCTGTCAGTGTCGAAGGAATCGCTGTTCGAGCACGCTGGTAGTGATGACTTTGAAACGGTGATCGATAACCTTTCTGAGACTATTTCTCTACTGAAGATCTACGGCCCGGAAGACAAGCTTCTGCTCAATCGATTGCGGGGCGATCGAGGAATCGTGAGGCGGGGATTGGTAGAGACCCTCGCTAGTATTCACCCGGACTCTGCGAGGGGGATTCCCGACGGCAGCTACGTTACAGCCCGAAAATTCTTGAGGAACTTCGACAAGATCTTCACTCTCAACTATGACATGCTCCTCTACTGGGCACTGATGCGCGATCAAGTCGATGACCAGGTGTTCCGTTGCGGGGACGGATTCGGCTGGTCGGAGAACGGTCTCGTGTGGTCTCGGCCAGAGCCTGACTGGAAACAGAATGTGTACTACCTGCACGGGGCAATGCATTTCTATGTCCAAGATCGACGTCTGTACAAGCTGCAGAACAAGGGCGGGTCGAGGATGATCACCCAGCTTCTAAAGAATCTTGATTCTGGCCGTTTGCCTCAGGTTGTCACTGAAGGAAGCAGGAAGGACAAGGAGAGAAGGATCTCGGGCAGCGCCTATCTGAAACACTGCCATCGCACGCTCACCTCTCTAGCGGGATCTCTATTCTTCTTTGGCGTTGCACTCTCTGAGAACGACGGGCATGTCCTAGATAGAATTTCTAGGGCGGATGGCCTTAAGTGCATCTATGTAGCATTGTACGGTGAGGATTGTGACGAGCACTCCGAAGTTCGGGCCACGATGGAAAAGCTCGTCCGTAAGCGCAAGGAAATTGAGGGTCCCCACCTGGACGTGATGTTCTACCCTGCGCAGTCGGTCGACGTCTGGTGAGGCGCGTAACTGTCCGTCAGCGCTTGCCGTCGCGCCACTCCACCAGGGCTTTGGCGGCCGACAGGTCGTAGTCCGGGCCGCCGGTCGCCACCGTCAGCAGGGAGACGCCCTCGGCGGTGATGGCATCGGCGAAGCCGAGGGTGGCGTCGACGTCGCCGTCGAACCTGATCTCGGCCGAACGCTCGATCTCGGCGGGGTCGCGCCCGACGTCGGCGCAGTGCGCGGCCAGCACCGACGACTTGTGGCGGTACGACTCGACGTCGACGAACGAATGCCAGATGTCTGCGTAGCCGGCGACGTGGCGCAGCGTCTTCTTCTCGCCGCCGCCGCCGATCATCACCGGAATGTGCCGCAACGGTTGGGGATTCAGCTTGTCCATGCGGGCCGTGATGCGGGGGAGCGACTCGCCGAGGGCGTCGAGCCGCGAGCCCTTGGTGCCGAAGTCGTAGCCGTACTCGTCGTAGTCGCGTTTGAACCAGCCGCTGCCGAGGCCGAGGATCACCCGTCCGCCGCTGATGTGGTCGACGGTGCGCGCCATGTCGGCCAGCAATTCGGGGTTGCGGTAGGAGTTGCAGGTGACCAGCGGGCCGAACTCCACCCGCTCGGTCTGTTCGGCCCAGGCGCCGAGCATCGTCCAGCATTCGAAGTGGGCGCCTTCGGGGTCGCCGTACAGCGGATAGAAGTGGTCCCAGTTGAAGACGACGTCGACGCCGAGGTCTTCGGCGCGGAGCACCGCGTCGCGGATCAGCGAGTAGTCGGGGGCGTGCTGAGGCTGGAGCTGAACGCCGATGCGCAGGGGGAAGTCCATGCCTCCAGTGTGCCCGCGGCATCGGTGCGGAGGCGGCTACTCGCCGAGCCTGAGTCTTGCGCCTGACGCAAGCGGCGATGACACCGCGGCATGAGAGTGGCAATGTCGTGGCCATGAGCAACCAGCACGACCACGGACACACTGAGAACGCCGAGCACGGTCCCGCCGACCATCCGCGCACCGCGGCCGAATGGGACGAGCGCTACAACAGCGCCGAGCGCCTCTGGACCGCCGAGGCCAACCCGGCGCTGATGCGGGAGGCGGCCGGCCTGAAGCCCGGTCGCGCGCTGGACGTCGGCAGTGGCGAGGGCGCCGACGCGCGGTGGCTGGCCGACCGCGGCTGGGAGGTGGTCGCCGTCGACATCTCGCAGGTCGCCCTGGACCGGGCCGCCGCGATCGACCCGCGCGAGGCCATCTCCTGGCGGCAGGTGGACCTGATGACCGAGCCGGTTCCGGGCGGACCGTTCGACCTGGTCACGGCCAGCTACTTCCATGTCGACGCCGACCGCGGCGACGTCTTCGCCAAGCTGGCCGACGCACTGTCGCCGGGCGGCACGCTGCTGGTGGTGGTCCACGACCCCGAGGGCATGCGCGCCCACGGCGTGAATCCGGACGATTACCTGCAGCCCAAGGATATCGCCGAGCAGCTCGCCGACCGGTTCGACGTCGAGGTCCTCGGCATCGTCGCGCGCGGCCGTCCGGCCGGCGGCACTGCCGCCCAGCAGCACATGGACGATTCGATTTTGAAGGCTCGACGACGCTGAGCGTCGCCGCGATGTCGTAGGCGCCCGCTATGTTGCGGGCGACGAAAGGACGTGCGGAGATGGTCGACTATCGCAAGTGGAAGTTCTGGCAGTTGTTCGACGCGGGCGGCGAGCTCGCGTGGGTCGCGATCAGTCGGCCCGACGCCCCGCGGCGACTGGACCGCGAGCGCGTGTGGACCCTGCTGCCCGGCCAGCAGAGGTTCATCGCGAACTGGTTCGTCGCCCAAGACCATCAGCGTCCGGAAGAAGAACGGCGCTGGCTGCACGACTCCATCACCGGCTGGGACTTCATCGACGCCGCGGGCCGGGTGCCCGAGCCGTCGAAGGACGACGTGGAGCGGATCGCCAGACCAGAAGCCGTCCTGACCTTCGAGCAGATCGACTCGGTGCCGCTCTCACGAGTGCTCACCAAGAAGGAGATCCAGCAGATCGTCGACGCACGATGCGCACGTTGACGAAATTGTCGTACTCCTGCGAGACGATGCGGGGGTGCGGATCAGCGGAGAGCGGAGCGAGGCGTCGATCCTGCACGCCGATCTCGACTCGTTCTACGCCTCGGTGGAGCAGCGCGACGACCCGTCGCTGAGGGGCCGTCCGGTGCTGGTCGGCGGCGGCGTGGTGCTGGCCGCCAGCTACGAGGCCAAGGCTTTCGGGGTCAGTACCCCGATGCCCGGGCGCCAGGCGAAGGCCCTGTGCCGTGGGCGGGCGGTGACCGTGCCGCCGCGGTTCAGCGCGTACACCGAGGCCAGCCGGGCGGTCTTCGAGGTGTTTCGCGACACGACGCCGCTGGTCGAAGGCATTTCCGTCGACGAGGCGTTCCTCGACGTGGCCGGCCTGCGGAAGATCAGCGGCACGCCCGTCGAGATCGCCGCCGGCCTGCGCGCGCGGGTGCGCGACGACGTCGGGCTGCCGATCACGGTCGGCGTCGCGCGAAGCAAGTTCCTCGCCAAGGTCGCCAGCGCGGTCGGCAAACCCGACGGCCTGCTGGAGGTGCCGGCCGGCGGCGAACTCGACTTTCTGCATCCGCTGCCGGTCCGCCGTCTGTGGGGCGTCGGGCCGAAGACCGAGGCGCGGCTCGCTGACGCCGGCATCGCGACGGTCGGCCAGATCGCGAGCATGGGGGAGGACCATCTCTGCTCGCTGCTCGGCGCGGGCAGCGGCCGGCACCTGTACGCGCTGTCGATGGCGCGCGACCCGCGCCGCGTCGAGACGGGCCGTCGTCGCAAGTCGATCGGTGCGCAGCGTGCGCTCGGCCGGCGTGCGACGTCGATCGACGACATCGAAGCCACTCTGCTCGCGATCGTCGACGGCCTCGGCAAACGCCTGCGCGATGCGCACCGGCTGACGCGCACCGTGGTGCTGCGGCTGCGCTTCGACGACTATTCGCGAGTCACGCGGTCGCGCTCCCTGCGCGAACCGACGGAGTCGACCGAGATGATCCTCGCGCTGGCCCGCGGACTGCTCGACGACGCCCGGCCACTCGTCTACGACCGCGGCTGCACCCTGATCGGGCTGTCGTTGACCAACTTGGAGAGCCACGACGGAATCCAGATGACTCTGCCGTTCGACGACGACCAGACCGCGCAGTCGGCCGACCTCGACGTCGCCGTCGACCGCCTCCGCACCCGCTTCGGCCGCGACGCGGTGACGCGCGGACGGCTGGTGGACCGGCATCACGGGGACGACGCGCCGATGCTCCCGGACTGATTTCGACAAGGGGCTTCTGAGCGGGGTGACGACGGCATATTGCCAGAGTGACTCGGTTGAGCGGCCCCTTGTCGACGGCGGATCTGCAAGCAAGCTCGAATGCGATGAACTTCCACCGAGAGCAGCCGGGAATGGACGGGCTAAGAGCGCCAGGCCGACGCACTGATCGGCCTCGAATATGTCAAGGTCGCAGACGACCCGATCGAGTAATTCAACGGGGCCGTCCGGCGGCCGCAGCATGTCCATGCGCGCGTGACCGCTTGGGCACGTTCGGGGGAGTGACGACGCTGGTGCGTCGCCCGGACTGTAAATCCGGTGCGAAAGCACGGCAGGTTCGATCCCTGCCACTCCCACCCCTTCGTGAGGCCTCACCGATCTGGTGGGGCCTTCGTCGTATCCAGACAAGACCACCCCGTACGCGTTCGGCGTGTCGGGTTTCACTTCGATCATCCCGGGAGGCGTCACGGATGCAGCACGACCTTGCCGCCGGCCTTGCCGGACGCGACGAGGGCGAGCGCTTCGCGGGCCTCGGACAGGGGATAGGTGCGGGCGATCGGCACCTGGAGCTGTCCGGCGGCGAGCAGGGCCAGCAGTTCACCGCGGACGCTGTCGCGGAAGGCCGCGCTCTGCGGCTGGGCGCCGGACAGGGCGATGAAGCCGTGTTCGGCGGCGGCCTGGGCCGCCACGGTGATGATGCGGCTGCGGTCGGGGACCAGCTCCAGCGAGGCGGCGACGGCGTCGTCGGTGCCTGCGGCGTCGAGCGCGGCGACCACCCCGTCGGGAGCCAGCGCCCGAACCCGGGCAACCACGCCGGAGCCGTACGGGATCGGGACGCCCCCGAACCGCTTGACCTCGGCCTCGCGTGCCGGGCTGCACGTGCCGATGACCCGGATGCCGCGCATCGTCGCGAGCTGCACCACCAAGATGCCGACGGCGCCGGACGCGGCGTGCATCAGGATGGTGTCGCCCGGCTGCGCGCCGGAGCGTTCCAGCAGGTCCGCGGCCGTGCAGCCGGCGAGCAGGAGGCCGGCGCCCGCGTCGTCGTCGACCGAATCGGCGAGCGCGAACACGTCGCGGGAGGGGACGGTCAGCGCCTCGGCGTAGCCGCCGCGCACCCGGAAGGCGGCGACGCGGTCGCCGACTTCGACCGGACCGGAGGCGATCCCGGCACCGGGACCGACCGCTGACACCACGCCGGCGATCTCGAATCCGATCGGCAGCGGGAGCAGACCGGGGTCGGTGACGCGCCGCAGCTGCTTGAGGTCGACGGGGTTCACTCCGGCTGCGGTGATCCGGATCGTGACTTCGCCGGAAGCCGGGGTCCGAACGTCCCGCGGGGCCAGCCGGAAGTCGTCGAGGCCGTCGGTACCGCCAGCGGTCCAGGCGAGCGCAGTGTCCATGTCGACCATTGTCCTCGCACCCCGTGGCGACCGGGATTCGACGTACTCGGGTCGCCCGATCAGCGGGATTGACAATCTTGCGTGCCAGATCAAAGCCGTCGCTACAGTGACGATCATGACGAGCAATGCCGACGCGACTAACCCAGATCTGGTCACCATCGACGTCCCGACGCACTGGTACAACTTGGCGGCCGAACTCGACGAGCCGATCCCGCCCCACCTGCACCCCGGCACCAAGGAGCCGGTCGGGCCCGACGACCTGGCAGCGCTCTTCCCGGCCGGCCTCATCGCCCAGGAGGTGTCGACCGAGCCGTACATCGAGATCCCCGAACCGGTCCGTGAGATCTACAAGATGTGGCGGCCGTCGCCGCTGTTCCGCGCGCGCAAGCTCGAGGAGGCGCTCAACACCAAGGCCCGCATCTATGTGAAGTACGAAGGCGTCAGCCCGGTCGGCAGCCACAAGACGAACTCCGCAGTGGCGCAGGCGTACTACAACAGCATCGACGGCGTGAAGAAGCTGACGACGGAGACCGGCGCCGGGCAGTGGGGCAGTGCACTGGCATTTGCCGGTGCGCAGTTCGGGATCGACGTCGAGGTGTGGCAGGTCCGCGCGTCGTACGATTCCAAGCCCTACCGCGGCTACCTGATCCGCACCTACGGCGGCACGCTGCACCCGAGCCCGTCGGACCTCACCGAGTCGGGTCGCGCGATGCTCGGGAAGGACCCGAACACCACCGGCAGCCTCGGCATGGCGGTCAGCGAAGCCGTCGAGGTGGCCGCCCAGAACGACGACACGCGCTACGCCCTCGGCAGCGTGCTGAACCACGTCGTGCTGCACCAGAGTGTGATCGGGCAGGAGGCCGTCGACCAGCTGTACGCCGTCGAACCGGGCGGCGCCGACCTCGTCTTCGGTTGCGCCGGCGGCGGTTCCAACCTGGCCGGGCTCGCGTTCCCGTTCCTGCGGGAGAAGCTGCACGGGCGCAGCGACCCGCGGATCGTCGCCGCCGAGCCGGCGGCGTGCCCGTCGATCACCAAGGGCGAGTACCGGTACGACCACGGCGACGTCGCCGGGCTCACCCCGCTGCTCAAGATGCACACGCTCGGAATGGACTTCGTGCCAGACCCCATCCACGCCGGCGGACTCCGCTACCACGGCATGGCCCCCGCGCTCAGCCACACCGTGGAGCTCGGGCTGGTGCAGGGAGTCGCGATCGATCAGCACGACGCATTCAGCGCCGGCGTGCAGTTCGCGCGAACGCAGGGCATCGTGCCGGCTCCGGAGTCGACGCACGCCATCGCCGCCTGTGCCGCGCACGTCGCGAACAGCGACAAGGAGGAAGTCGTGGTGATCGGGCTGTCCGGGCACGGGCAGCTGGACCTCCCGGCGTACGCGGAGTTCCTCGACGGCGGGTTCTGACGGGCTCGTCGCGGGGGCAGGCTCAACGGGGCGAAGCGGTCAGTTCCCGGTACAGCAGGTGCATGGCGACGGTGGTGGAGACCGAACGCACTGACGAGCGGTCGCCGGTCAGGTGGACGGTCCGGGTGACGGTCTCCCGGCCGGCCATCGCGACGCCGAAACACACTGTGCCGACCGGCTTCTCGGGCGAGCCGCCGCCCGGTCCGGCGACCCCGGTGGTGGAGACCGCGACGTCGGCGTGCAGTGCGGCCAGCGCGCCCTCGGCCATCGCGGCGGCGACCGGCTCGCTCACCGCGCCGAGTGCGTCGATCAGCTGCGCGGGCACGCCGAGCAGCTCGGACTTGGCCCGATTGGTGTACGACACCACGCCGCCCGCCACATACGCCGACGACCCGGCGCGGTCGACGAACCGCGAGCACAGCTGCCCGCCGGTGCACGACTCGGCGAAAGCGATCTGCCGGCCGTCGAGCGCCTGGGCCAGCAGGTCGTCGATCGTGGAGCCGTCGGTGGAGAAGACGGTCGCGTGGTGCGCGTCGTCGAGCAGTGCCGACAGCTCGCGGTAGGCGGGCTCGGCGGCGTCGTCGTACGCGGTGACGATCTCGATCTCGCCGCCCCGCATGCAGGTGGTGATCTCGAGGCGTTCGAACCCGGGCACCTCGTCCTCGGCGGTGCGGAGGGTGGCCGCCAGGTCGGGTTCGGACAGGCCGTAAGCGCGGATCACCGACTCGCGGCGCGGAACGGCTCCGGCGATCGCGGCGGCCACCGGGGCGCTCGCCAACGCGGTCGACCACATCGCGCGCAGCTCGCGCGGCGGCCCCGGCAGCACCAGTACCGCGGGCCGACCGGGGGCGGCCGGGATCGCGACGCCGGGCGCCGTCCCGGTCGGT
>JASGFV010000079.1:0-13930 GCA_047605365.1 Gordonia sp. (in: high G+C Gram-positive bacteria) | reverse complement strand
TCAGGTGCAGTTGCGTGGTTTCCGGATCGAGTTCGGTGAGGTCGAGGCTGCGCTGTTGGCTGTGGAGGGTGTGGCTGGTGCGGCGGTGAGTGTGGTCGCTGATGCCCATCGTGGTGATGTGCTGGTCGGCTATGTGGTCGCCGAGGCCGGTACTGGCACTGGCAGTGATGCCGGGTTGGATGTGTCGGTGGTGCGTGAGCGGGTGGGGGCTCGGGTGCCGGGGTACATGGTGCCGGCGGTGGTGATGGTGGTGGATCGGTTGCCGTTGACGGTGAACGGCAAGTTGGATCGGCGGGCGTTGCCTGCACCGGAGTTCGGCGGCGCCGAATCGGACTACGTGGCTCCAGAGGGAGACCTGGAAGAAGCTGTGGCAGCGGTTTATGCCGAGTTGCTGGGCGTGGAGCAGATCAGTGCTACGGCGTCGTTCTTCGAGGCGGGCGGTAATTCGTTGTCGGCGATGCGGGTCGTGGCTCGGGCCGGTGAGGTGCTCGGGGTGGACTTGAACGTGCGTGACCTGTTCGAGGCCCCGACCGTGCGCAGTCTGGTCGAGCTGTCGAGGAGCAAAGCTGCGGCACTCGCACCGTTGGTCGCGGTCGTGCCGCGGCCGAAGGTCATCCCATTGTCGTTTGCGCAGCAACGCATGTGGTTCATCAACCAGCTCGACACTTCGTCGTCGGCGTACAACATCCCGACGGTGTTGCGACTCTCCGGAGAGCTCGACGTCGATGCTCTTCGATCGGCGGTCGTCGCCGTGGTGGCGCGCCACGAGATCTTGCGCACCACATTCCCCGCCGTCGACGGGACGCCGATGCAGAAGATCGCTCGTGCCTCCGCGGCGGGAGCCCGACTCGATTGGGCCGAGGTCGACGACCAGGCCGAGCTCGAATCGGCCGTGACCGAAGGCTTCGACGTGTCGAGCCAGTGGCCGATCCGAGTGAGGGTGTGGGAAGCCGCACCGGAGGAACACGTCCTGGCAGTCGTCATGCACCACATCGCCTCTGACGGTGAATCGATGGCGCCGCTGGTGACTGACATGGTGACCGCCTATCTCGCTGAACGTGACGACCGTGACCCGGAGTTCTCGCCTCTCGAGGTGCAGTTCGCCGACTTCGCGCTGTGGCAGCACGAGGTGCTCGGCTCACCCGAGGATCCCGACTCGGTCGTCGGCGGTCAGCTCGAATACTGGCGCGGAGCACTCGCCGGGTTGCCGGACCTGGTCGAGTTGCCCACCGACCGTCCGCGGCCCGCGGCGGCGAGCGGTCGCGGTGATCGAGTGGTGTTCGAGATCCCCTCGGAGACCGCTGAACTGGTGACCCGCCGGGCACGTGAATTCGGCGTCACGCCGTTCATGGTGGTCCACGCCGCGCTGGCCGCACTGGTGTCGAGGCTCAGCGCTCAGGACGACATCGCGATCGGCACGCCGATCGCAGGACGGGACCACGCCGGTCTCGACCGGATGATCGGCATGTTCGTGAACACGCTGATCCTCCGCACTAGAGTGGACGGTGAGATGTCGTTCGCCGACCTCGTCGAAGGAGCCAAGGCCGCCGACCTCGCAGCGTTCGCCAACGGCGACGTGCCCTTCGAGACGGTCGTCGACGCGCTGAACCCGGCGCGGTCGGACGCGTTCGCCGCATTCACGCAGGTCTGGCTGACGTTCGATCAGAACGCCCTTCCCGAGCTCGCCGGCGCCGATCTGGCGACCGGAGCGGTGGGCGAGCTGAACGTCTCGCCCGTCGAGCACGGCATCGTGCCGGCACGAGTGGATCTGCTGGTGAGTGTGGCTGCGAACACCGAACCGGGACGCGACTGGGCGGGATCGATGACCTTCGCCGAGGAACTGTTCGATCCCTCGACGGTGTCGAGATTCGCCGCCTATCTGTCCGGTGTTCTGGCCGCGGGCGTCGCTGATCCGGGCTGCCTCGTCGGGGACTTGCCACTCGTCGCGGACGAGGTCGTCGAGGACGTCGATCAGGTCACGACCGGCGGTCGTGCGGTCGATCCCCTCGATGCGGCGCACGAGCGAGTGTTCGTCGGGGGCGGAGCCGGCTCGTCTCCGGTACTGCTCGGCGAGATCTTTGCCGATGCGGCAGATGCCTGGGGACCGCGGCACGCCGTCGTGGAAGCCGACGGCTCGGCGTTGACGTACGCGCAGATCGACCAGCAGTCGAACCGGTTGGCGAGAGTGCTGATCGACGACGGCGTCGAACCCGGCGACGTCGTGCCGATTCTGATCGGACGTTCGGCAGCTCATCTCGTCGCGTTGTGGGCGGTCGCCAAGGCCGGTGCCGCGTCGCTCTCGATGGATCCGCGTTTCGACGCAGAGCACGTGGCGGACCTCGCCGCAGGCGGTGCACTCGGACTGACCGTGGAGGCAGCGGCTGCGCCGGCCCCGTCCGGGGACGCTCCGATGACGTGGTTGCGGCTCGACGACCCGGCGGTGGTCGCTCGACTCGACGCCGCTTCCGCAACACGGATCGACGCGGCCGAGCTGGTGCGGCCCGTCCGGTTCGACGACGTCGCCTACCTCGTGCCGCGGGACGCGGCGGCCGCGCCGACGATGGTGACCCACGCAGGCCTGGCTGCCACTGCCGACGAAGTCGTGCGTCGTTCGAGTGCGGACGAGTACGCGCGCGTCTTGGGCTGGGCCTCTCCGGGCACCGACTCGGCGTCGTTCGAGGTTCTTCTGGCCACGGCGTCCGGCGGCGTCCTCGTTCTCGGGCCCGAAGGATCGGTCGGCGGCACAGGACTCCAGGATGTGCTCCAGCGGCAGGCCGTCACGCACGTGTACCTGCCGCCGACGGTGCTGGAGACTCTGGAATCGTCGGCTCTGCCGCTGATTCGCGTGGTCTATACGGGAGGTGAGGACCTCCCGGCAGCCGTTCGCGACGAGTGGGCGGCGCTGCGGCGCGTGCAGTACGTCTCCGGAGAAGCCGAGACGAGCAGTTGCGTCACCGTCAGCGAGCCGGTGCAGATCGGCGGGTCCGCTTCGATCGGCGGCCCGGTCCGGGGCGTCGGCGTCGCGGTGCTCGACTCGAGTCTGCGGCCGGTCGCCGACGGCGAGGCGGGGGACCTCTACGTCATCGGTCGGGCGTTGGCCCGCGGATACCGGCACGCCGGTGCGGAGACCGCTGGGAAGTTCGTGGCCAATCCATACGGTCGGCCGGGGGACCGCATGTTCCGCACCGGTGCGGTGGTTCGGTGGACGACCGATTCGGCGAGTCAGCGTGTGCTGGAGCGCATTCGGTGATGACGCCAGGTCGGCCGGGGCGGTCGCTCGTCAGTGATACGCCCCGGTCGACCGATGGAATGTAACGCCGTTCACACCATGGGAAGATGAACTACTGAGACCATTCCCAGAATGGTCCCCGCCGTCATGTCAGCGACGGGTCAACGCCGCAGCCAACCCGACAGGAGGGTGATCCGCGAATGCCGATCACGCCGGTGAAGCCACGTCCGGACACGATTCCGCTTTCGCTCCAGCAGTGGGTGTGGCGGGACAGGGCGGTCGCTGCCGAAGCCGGACTGGCGGTGACCGACGTACGCGTGCAAGGGGCTCTCGACGTCGACGCGCTGCATGCGGCGATCGTGCAGGTGGTCACCAGGCATGAGATTCTGCGGACGACGTTCCCGACGGTCGACGGGACGCCGGTGCAGAAGGTCGGTCGTGCGTCGTCAGTAGCGGCGCGGCTGGACTGGGACGTCCTCACGGAGGCGGACGAGTTCGACGAGGACTCGGCGCTCGGCATCGATGTGAGCCGTCAGTGGCCGGTCCGGGCGCGGCTGCTCGCCGAGGCTCCTGACTCGCACGTTCTGTCGATCGCTCTGCATCCGATCGCCGCCGACGCGGAGACGGTCGAGATCGTCATGCGCGAGATCGTCGAGTGCTATCGGTCCGAAGCCGACGATCGAGACCCGGATCTGGAGGAGCCGTCACTGCAATACGCGGACTACGCGCTGACGCAGGCCGAGACGCTCGGCGGACCGGACGCGCCGGCAGCGGCGCTGACCGAGCACATCGCGTACTGGCGCGAGGCGCTGGCGGATCTCCCGGCTGCGGCCTCACCGCTGCCCCGGGCGGACGCCGATCCGTCGGCGGTGCCGTTCACCGTGCCCGCCGAGACGGCGGAGAAGGCGGCGGCACTCGCCGGGGAACTCGGTTCCACGCCTGGGCTGGTCGTTCGTGCCGCGCTGCTCGCCTTGCTCGCGCGGTTGCAGCCCGACCGTGACGTGACGATCGCTGTGTCGAGCGACCGTCGATCCGAACCCGCAGACGCATCGCTGACCGGGCCGGTCGCCGCCGCCACCGTCATCCGCACCGCGGTCGACGCGACGTCGTCCTTCGGCGACCTCGTGGCACTGTCCGGTCGCATCGAGCGGGACGCGGCGGTTCACGCGGACGTACCGGCGCAGATCGTCGCCGAAGCGTTGCACCCGGGCCGGGCCGACGCGCTCAGCCGTCTGACGCGGGTTCTCCTGCGCGTCGACGATCCGCGCGACTCCGGTGAGCGGCCCGCGGCCACTGCCGGCGACGTCCGGTTCACGATCGAACGGCAGAAGTCTGCGGACCCGGCAGAACTGACGCTGTCGCTCCGGGCAGGCGCCGAAGACACCGGGTGGGCAGGCACTCTGCGGCTCGCCGCCGGAGTGTCGCACGAGGCCGGGGCGGTTTTCGTCACGTCTCTGGTGGAACTGCTCGAGGCGGCGGTGCGCGCAGCCGACCGGCCGCTCGCCGATCTCGTCGCGACCGAGGTCGAAGGATTTGTCGCAGGCGCTTCCGACGGGGGAGCGAGCACCGTCGAATACCGGGTGCGGGATCTGCTCGCCGACGTCGACCGCAACGCCCTGACGGTGACCGGGCCCGCCGTCGAGCCGGTGACCCTGCAGGAGATGTTCGCGACGGCGGTGGAGAAGTTCGGACCTCGCCAGGCCGTGGTCGATCCCGGCGGGACCGCGCTCACCTACGCGCAGCTCGATCAGGAGTCGACCCGGCTGGCTCGGTGGCTGATCGGCCGCGGAGTCGAGGCCGAGTCGCTGGTCGCTCTGGCGATCGGCCGGTCGGCCCGGATGCTGACCGCGGTCTGGGCGGTCGCCAAGACCGGCGCCGCATACGTCCCGATCGATCCCGCCTATCCGGCGGACCGCATCCACGCGATGGTGGAAGACTCCGGCGCGCGGCTGGGGCTGGCCGTCGAGGCCTCGGGCGATCTGCCCGGCGAAGGCTTCGAATGGCTGCGCCTCGACGCCCCGGAGGTCGCTGCCGCGATCGCCGAACAGGACGGCACGGGCTTCACCGCGGCGGAGATGCCGGCGCCGATCCGGGCGCACAACACCGCGTATGTGATCTACACGTCCGGATCGACCGGGCGCCCGAAGGGCGTCGCAGTGTCGCACACCGGTCTGGCGAACTTCGCCGAAGAAGAACGGCGCCGGTCGAACGCGGACGAGTACTCCCGCGTCCTGGGCTACTCGTCCCCGAGTTTCGACGCGTCCGTGCTGGAGTATCTGCTGGCCACCGTCGCCGGCGGCGTGCTGGTCTATCGTCCGGCGGAGGCGGTCGGCGGCGAGGTCCTGCAGGACTTCATGTCGAGGAACGCAGTGACCCACACCTTGCTGACCCCGACTGTGATGGGAACTCTCGACCCGGCGTCGGTACCAGCCCTGCGGGCTGTCTACGCCGGCGGCGAGGCGTTGCCTATGGCTTTGAAGGACGAGTGGGCGCTGATGCGCCGCATTCAGAACGCCTACGGACCGACCGAGGCGACGATCGCGGTCTGCCTCAGCGAACCGATGCAACCGGGCACGCCGGTCTATCTCGGCGGGCCGATTCACGGAGTCGGTCTCGCCGTGCTCGACGGTCGTCTCAAGCCCGTCCCCGACGGGGTGCCCGGCGAGCTGTACGTGGTGGGGCATGCCTTGGCCCGCGGCTACCTCGGCCGACCGGAGTTGACGGCGCAGAGCTTCGTCGCCGCACCGTACGGCATTCCCGGCGACCGGATGTACCGCACCGGCGACATCGTGCGATGGCGGACCGACGCCGCCGGACGACGGGTGATCGAATACTCCGGGCGCAGTGACGACCAGGTCAAGCTCCGCGGGCTTCGGATCGAACTCGGCGAGATCGAATCGGCGCTCGCCACGCATCCCGCGGTCAGCGCGGCTGTGGTCGTCGGCGTGGGGGGTTCGGTCGCCACAGCGCTCGCCGGCTACGTCGTCGCGGACGCCGAGACGCTCGACGTCGCGGAGCTGCGGAAGTATCTCGGCGAGCGCCTGCCGTCGCACATGGTGCCGGCGTCGATCACCGTCCTGGACGCGCTGCCGCTCACTCCGATCGGCAAGCTCGACAAGCGAGCGCTGCCCGAACCCGTCATCACCGCAGCCGAGTACGTGGCTCCGGCGAACGACGCCGAGCGCGCCGTCGCCAGCGCATTCGGAGAACTGCTCGACGTCGAGCGGGTGTCGGTGACCGAGTCGTTCTTCGACCTCGGCGGAAACTCGCTCTCCGCGACGCGCGCGGCGGCACGAGTCGGCGACGCACTCGGCGTCGACGTGACCATCAAGGACGTCTTCGACGCGCCGTCGCCCCGCGCACTCGCCGCGGCACTGAGCGGACGGGCCGCGGCTCTGCCTCCGGTGACGGCCGTCGAACCGCGGCCCGACCTGATCCCGCTGTCGTTCTCTCAGCAGCGCATGTGGTTCATCAACCAGTACGATCCGACCCTGCCGACGTACAACGTGCCCGGGGTGTTCCGGTTGCACGGACCGCTCGACGTGGCCGCATTGCGACAGGCCGTGGCCGACCTGGTGGATCGGCACGAGACGCTGCGCACCACCTTCCCGGCCGTGGACGGAACTCCCTACCAGCAGATCGCGCCCGCAGACGACGCTCTTGCGATCGACTGGGCCGTCTCGCAGAGTCGCGCCGAACTCGAAGCCTCGGTGGTGACCGGATTCGACGTCAGCCGGGAGTTCCCGCTGCGCGTGCGGATCTGGGAGACCGGCGCGGACGAGCACGTGCTCGCCGTCGTCGCCCATCACATCGCCGCTGACGGCGAGTCGATGATGCCGCTCGTCGTCGACCTGGTGACGGCTTATCAGGCCCGCCATTCGGGTGCAGCTCCGGAGTTCGCTCCGCTGGAGGTCCAGTACGCGGACTTCGCGATCTGGCAGCGGGAAGTGCTGGGGTCGGCCCGTGATGCCGGTTCCGTGCTGGGCGGTCAGCTCGCGTATTGGCGTGAGCAGCTCGCCGGGTTGCCTGACGTGCTCGAGTTGCCTCGGGACCGTCCTCGTCCGGCGGTGGCCTCGCAACGCGGCGGCTCTGCCAAGTTCGTCGTGCCCGCTGAAGTGGGGGACCGGATCCGCGAAGTCGCGCGCGTGCACGACGTGACTCCGTTTATCGTGGTGCACGCCGCGTTGTCGGTCCTTCTGGCGCGGTTGTCGGCGACCGAAGACATCGCCATCGGCACCCCGATCGCCGGGCGTGGTCACGCGGACCTCGACCCGCTGGTCGGCATGTTCGTCAACACCCTGGTGCTGCGTGCCGACGTCCGGCCCTCGATGAGCTTTGCGGAGCTCCTGACCGAGTTGCGGCAGGTAGATCTCGACGCGTTCGCCAACGCCGATCTTCCGTTCGAGACGCTGATCGAGGAACTCGCGCCGGCCAGATCGGAGGCGTTCGCTGCGCTCGCTCAGGTGTGGTTGTCACTGCACCAGCAGAGTGGGCCCGCAGGCGCCGTCCCAGATGTCGCCGGGCTGAGTCTCGAGCCGCTGGAGGCCGGACAGTCGACGGCCAAGGTCGACTTGCAGGTCAACGTCGTGGTGCCCGACGAAGGTGCCGACTGGCGAGGCGGTATCGAGTTCGCTGCCGATCTGTTCGACACCGGGACAGTGGACCAGTTCGCCGAGCGCTTCGTCTCGCTGCTCGACACCCTGACCGACGACGCGCTGACGCCGGTCGGCGACGCTCCGCTGCTCGGGGAATCCGAGACGCGGCGAGTCCGGGAGCACGAGCTGGGCTTCCAGGTGAACTACGACGATCCGCAGCTTCAGGACACCGTGATCGACGGGACGTTGGCGGACGTGCTCCCGAATCTGATCGCGCGCTCGGGCGACGGCCCGGCGCTCGTCGCCGACGGCGGTTTCGAGGCGACTCGACAGCAGTTCGCCGACCGCGTGAACGCGCTGGCCCGGAAACTGATCGCGCTCGGCGTCGGTCCGGACGTGACGGTCGGGGTGTGCACGCCGCGCTCGCCGGAGATGCTGCTCTCAGTGTTCGCCGTCATCACGGCCGGCGGCGAGTACCTTCCGATCTCTCCGGATACGCCGAAGGACCGCGCGCGCTACATGCTCGACGTCGCTGGCGCTGCGGTTCTGCTCACCGCGAAGCAGTTCGACGTACCCGCCGTGCAGGCCGCCGCTGCTGAAGCCGGCCTTACGACAGAAACGGTGGACTTCGGCGAGATCCCGGCGGGCGACGTGTCGCCGGTGACCGATTCTGAACGCTTGACTCCGCTCAGACTGGATTCCGGCGCTTACACGATCTTCACCTCCGGATCGACTGGTCTCCCCAAGGGCGTGACCGTGTCGCATCGCGCGGTCGTCAGCCTCCTGGCGTGCGACGAAGACTTCTACGCGTTCAACGACCGGGACGTCTTCCTGCAGGTGCTGGATTACACCTTCGACCCGTCGGTGCTGGAGTTCTTCCGCTGGGCGTACGACGGCGGACGACTGGTTCTGACGGCGCCCGGGGAGCACCGCGACCCGTGGGCGATCGGCTCGTACGTGCGACGCTACGGCGTCACGTCCGCGATCCTCGTGCCCTCGATGCTCGCGTCGATGACCGAGGTGCTGGCCGGAGAACCGGAGGCGATGGCGTCCATGCGGCACATCGTCACCGGCGGTGAGGCGCTGACTCGTCCGGTCGCCGATGCGGTGCTGTCGGCATGGCCGCATGCGGCGCTGCACAATCAGTACGGGCCGACCGAGGCGACGATCTACTGCACGATCTCGACGGTGCGTTCCGGCGAAGGCACGGTGCCGATCGGTATCCCGACCTGGCACGTGAACGCCTACGTCCTGGATTCCCGCTTGCGCCGTGTGCCGGTCGGTGTGCCGGGCGAACTGTACATCAGCGGCGTCCAATTGGCTCGCGGGTACGCGGGAAGGCCGAACCTCACGTCGGAGCGATTCACGGCGAATCCCTTCGGCGAGCCCGGCTCCCGGATGTACCGGACCGGCGACCAAGTCCGGTGGAACGCCGACGGCGACCTCGAATACCTGGGGCGCACCGACTTCCAGGTGAAGCTGCGCGGTCAGCGCATCGAGCCCGGCGAGATCGAAGCGGTGCTGTCGGCGGCTCCGGGCGTCACTCACACGGCGGTGCTCGTCGCTGCCGCACCGACCGGTGGTGAGACGCTGGTCGGCTACTACGACGGCGGTGCCGAGCCGGCCGTCGTCGCGGACTTCGCGGCTGAGCGCCTGATGGAGTACATGCGGCCGACGGTGTGGATGCCGATGGAGGCTCTGCCGCTCAGTACCGCGGGCAAGGTCGACCGCAAGGCGTTGCCCGCGCCGGACTTCAGCAACACCGGCACCGAGTACGTCGCGCCGGTGACCGACCGTGAACGTGCGCTCTCGTCGATCATCGCGGGCGTCCTCGGGCTGGACCGAGTCGGCGTCACGGAATCCTTCTTCGCGCTCGGCGGCGACTCGATCATGTCGATCCAGGTCGCTTCACTGGCGCGTGCCGCCGGCATCGCGCTCTCACCGCGTGAGATCTTCGAACGCCGCACGGTCCGCGCGATGGCGGCGGCGATCGACGAGGACGCCGGTCGGGTACCGGAACTCGAAGAGTTCCCCGGCGGGGGCGTCGGCGACACCGCGCTTCCGTCGGTCGTCCGGTGGATGCTCGAACTGGCTCCCCGGCCCGAGCAGTTCGCCGACCTGTCTCAATCGGCGACTCTGGTGGCGCCGGACGGTCTGGACCGCAGCACCCTGACGGCAGTGCTCGACGCCGTGGTCGCGGCGCACCCGATGCTCGCCGCCCGGCTTTCGGCCGTCGGCGACGAGTGGTCACTCGAACTCGGATCAGAGTTCGACGCGGAGGCGGCGATCAGCGTGCATACGAGCGCGTCGCCGGTCGGAAGCGCCGAGTTCAAGGACGACCTGCGGGCGGCCTTCGCGGAGGCGTCCGCACGATTGGATCCGACCGCGGGTCGGCTCGTTGCCGTGGCGCTGGTCCAGGATCCGGCAGGTCGCGGCCGGATCGTGACGGTGGTCCATCACCTCGGCGTCGATGCGGTCTCCTGGCCGATCCTGATCGAAGACCTGGTGACGGCGGGCGCTCAGCTGGCGGCGGGCGATCCCGTCTCTCTACGCAGTGAAGGCACGTCGGCCCGCGCGTGGTTCGCGGCGATCGAGGCGCAGGCCTCCGACCGGCTCGACGAGCTCGGCTACTGGCTGGACCGGGCGCCGACAACGCCCACACCGCTGGGCGTCGAGATCGACCGTGAGCGCGACACGATGGCGACCGAGGTCGAGATCGTCCATCAGGTCCCCGCCGAGGTCACCGAGGCAGTTCTGTCCGGCGTTGCCGAGGCGTTCCGAGGCACCGCCGACGACGTGATGCTCGGCGCGCTGGCACGAGCGGTCCGTGGATGGCAGGCGGCTCGCGGAATCGACGACGCGGCGCCGGTGCAGTTCCTGATCGAGACGCACGGCCGTGACGAGGGCATCGTCGCCGACCGCCCCGACCCGCGGCGGGCAGACCTCACCCGGACCGCCGGGTGGTTCACCGTGGCCGCTCCGATTCAAGTCGATCCGTCCGACGACGTGGTCCACGCAGTGAAGGAGGCGAAGGAAGAACGCCTCGGAAGGCCGGGCGGCGGTGTGGGCTACGGCCTGCTGCGCTATCGCAGTGACGGCGAACTCGGCGCGCGACCACTGCCGTCGATCGGTTTCAACTACTTCGGCGCCGGGCGCGCATCGGCCGGTGCTGAAGTCGGCTCCGCTGAGATCGCCTTCGCTCCGGCCGCCGACGGGGCGCCGTTCCCGGCCTCGGCCAGCGGCGCGATGCCGGTGCTCAACACGCTGAGCGTGAACGTCTCGACGGTCGACGACGGTGCCGGTCGCCGCTTCGCGGCGCGTTTCGGATTCGCGTCGGCACTCTTCGCGCAGGGCGACGTCCATGATCTAGCGACGCGCTGGGAGCGGGAGCTTGCGGCCGCCGTCGACGCGGTGAGCACAACCGATCCGGGGCTGTCTCCGTCGGATGTCGCGGGCGTGACCCTCTCGCAGCACGCGCTCGATTCGATCGCCGACCGGATGCCCGGCGCACAGGTGTGGCCGCTGACGCCGTTGCAGCGCGGGTTGTACTTCCAGTCGATGCTCGCCGCCGATCTCGGTGTCGAGGCGGTCGACGTATACGTGGTCCAGGCGATCGTCACGCTGAGCGGTGAACTCGACGTCGAGCGGCTGCGCGGTGCGGCAGCAGCGCTGTTCGAGCATCACTCGGTGCTGCGATCGGCGTACTGGCAGACCTGTGACGGCGAGATCGTCGCGGTGGTCCCGGAACGCGTCGATGTTCCGTGGACCGAGGTGTATCTCGATGAACGTGACCCGGCCGGCGTCGCCTCGCGAGTCGACGAGATCGCGCTGGCGCAGAAGCTCACCCCGTTCGCGCTCGACAGTGCGCCACTCCTGCGATTCGTTCTCGTCCATCACGGCGACACTTCGTCGCTGATCGTCACGAATCATCACATCCTGATCGACGGCTGGTCGGGACCGTTAGTGCTGGCAGACATGCTGGCGCTGTATGCGACGGGATCGCCGTACACGCCCAAGAGCGATTTCGGGGACTATCTCCGTCACGTCGCGCGCGGCGACGACGCCGCAGGTCTGGCCGCGTGGCGGGATCTGCTGGCGCCGTTGGAGGAGCCGTCGCTGCTGGCCCCCGGAGTCGAAGCCACTGCGGACTCGCTTCCACGTGATCGCCACGAACTGCTCGACGCCGAGCTGACCGCAGAGCTCCAGCGCCTCGGCCGTGTGCACGGCGCCACCATGAGCACCGTGCTGCAGGCGGCCTGGGCGGTCGTGCTGTCGCGCCTCACCGGTGCGCGTGTGGTGTCGTTCGGCGAAACCGTGTCCGGGCGGCCCGCCGATCTCGTCGGCGCCGACTCGATGGTCGGCCTGTTCATCAACACTCTGCCGGTGGTCGTCGACGTCGACCCGGCGCTCTCGGCCGCCGAGATCATCGGCAAGCTGCAATCAGACAAGGTGACTGTCCTCGATCACCAGCATGTGGGCCTGCCCGAGCTGACGACGCTGACCAGTAAGCAGACGCTTTTCGACACGTTGACCGTGTATGAGTCGTACCCGGTCGACAACGAATCACTGTCTCGGGCCGATTCGACGATGACCGGCGGTGTGGGCATCACCGATGTAGCGGCCAGCGACGCCACCCACTACCCGTTGACGTTGCTCATCTCGCCGGCGCAGGACCGGCTGTCGATCACGGTGAAGTACCTCCCGGCAGCGTTCTCCGATGAGCAGATCGACGTCGTCGTCGACGGTCTGCGCCGGGTGCTCGCGGCATTCGCTGCGTCGCCCGGGGCTCCGACCAGCAAGATCGCCCTGCTGTCGGACGAGCGACGAGCCGAAGTCCTCGCTGCGTCGACCGGTCCGTCGCGAGAGTTCGGGCGGACCGGTTCGCTCGGTGACCAATTGGCGAGCCAGGTCGCCCGCACGCCGGACGCGATCGCCCTGACGTTCGGCGATCGCGAAGTGACGTATCGGGAGTTCGGGGCGCGGGTCGCGTCGACCGCCCGGGAACTCGCGGCGGCAGGCGTCGGGCCAGAAGCGGCCGTGGCCATCGCCATGCCGCGTTCGGTAGAGCTGGTCGTCGCAGTGCACGCAGTGGTCGCCGCGGGCGGTCAGTACGTGCCCTTGGATGTGGCGGTTCCGGCTGAGCGCGCCCACTACATGCTCGAAACCGCAGACGTTCGAGTCCTACTGGTGTCCGACCGCGAGTCGGTGCCCGAGGTGGTCGCCGTCGCCCAGTCTCTGGACGTGCAGGTGCTCGGCGTGGACGCCGATACTGCGATAGACCTCGCGCTTCCGCTGGTCGTCGACGCAGAACCGGCGATCGGTGGCGAGTCGGCGGCGTACACGCTCTTCACCTCCGGATCGACCGGTCTGCCCAAGGGCGTGACCGTCTCGCACCGAGCGGTGCTGAACCGCTTGTGCTGGGGGCTCGAGGCGTTCCCGTGGGCGGCCGGTGACAAGGTCGTCTTGAAGACCCCGTACACCTTCGACGTCTCGGTACCCGAGCTGTTCGGTCCGCTGATCGCCGGCGCCACCGTGGTCATCGCACGTCAGGACGGTCATCTCGATCCGGCGTATCTGGCGGACCTGATCAACGAATCGACGGCGACGTCGGTGCACTTCGTGCCGTCGATGCTGTCCGTGTTCCTCGAGGTGGTCGACCGCGAGAAGCTGGCGGGCCTCACGTCTTTGAAGTGGTTGTTCGCCTCGGGTGAGGCTCTGCCGCCTGCGACAGTCGCCGCCGCTCATTCGGTGTGGCCGTGGGTCCAGATCCACAACCTGTTCGGCCCGACCGAAGCCGCGGTCGAGGTGGGGTGGGCGGACGTGTCCGACGCTCCGCAGACCGTGACGATCGGTCGGCCGGTGGCCAACACGTCGATGCTGGTGCTGGATGCGCGGCTGAACGTGGTGCCTTCCGGTGTTCCGGGTGAGCTGTACCTGGGGGGAGTGCAGCTGGCCCGTGGGTACGCTGCCCGGCCCGACCTGACAGCGGACCGTTTTGTGGCGGATCCGTTCGGTCAGCCGGGCTCTCGGTTGTACCGGACCGGCGACCTCGTGCGCTGGAATGGTGCTGGTGAGCTGGAGTATCTGGGTCGTACTGATTTCCAGG
>JASGFV010000078.1:0-14003 GCA_047605365.1 Gordonia sp. (in: high G+C Gram-positive bacteria) | reverse complement strand
GAGGTCTGCGCGGCGCCCGCACCGGCGCCGGCGACCGCCATGCACAGAAACATCGCCCACACCCGGTCGGTCGCGCTGAACAGGACCGCGGCCGCGCCGATCACCGGGAAGCTCGCGACGAACACCAGCCGCTGCCGTCCGGTGCGATCGGCGAGCGCCCCGAACAGCGGCGACGACAGCATCCCGAGGTAGAACCCGGCGACGACGAGGCCGACGGCGAGCGGTCCGTGCGGTTCGGCGGTCAGCGGCGTCATCACCGGCACCACTCCCTGCACCACCAGCCCGATCAGGGCGTACCCGACGAACCACGGCTGCAGGTATCCGTCGGCGAACAGGCGCGGTGAGTTCACCTGCCTGTCGTACCACCGTCACGTACGCGGCGGCACGATTGACGCGGCGATCCTTCGGGTACTCCGTGGCCGACGCGGTTCGCGCGGCTCGTGCGCGGCGACACGAAGGAGACGTCATGCCCGGAGTGCACCGCCGCCCCCGGGAGGTTCCCAGGCCGGGTGTTTCCAGGCCGGGCATCGACCCGCGACCGCGGCCGGACCTCGTCGAGGACGGCGGGTCGTCATCCGACGAACGCGGCTCCGGCCAGCGCGGCGGTCAGCGCGGCCTGGTCGATCCGGGTGGACCGCCCGTCGACGACCACGGCCTCGCCGTCGACGAGCACCGTGTCGACGATCCGTGGGGTTCCGGTGGTCAGCAGTGAGGCGCCCGGATCCCCGACCGGCAGACACGCGAAGTCCCGGTCGAACCGGAGCAGGGTCAGATCGGCCGACCGTCCGGCGACGACGCCGCCCGGCACGTCCGGAACCGGCAGGTCGAGTACTCCGTTCGCGCCGTCGCACGCCATCGCCAGCATCTGCGCGACGTCGAAGACGTCGGCTCGCCGCAGGTGAGCGCGTTGCACGTAGGCTCCGGCGCGGAGCGTCTCGAGCATGTCCTGGCGGTCGTTGGACCCCGCGCCGTCGACCCCGAGCCCGACGGCCACCCCGGCGGCGAGCAGGTCGCCGACCGGGGCCACCCCAGAGCCGAGGCGCATGTTCGACACCGGATTCCACGAGACCGCGGCCCCGGCGGCGGCCAGCGAAGCCTGCGCCGGAGCGTCCAGGGCGACGCCGTGCACAGTCAGCAGTCGATCCCAGAGCAGCTCGCCCGAGCGCAGGTAGTCGATCGCCGAGACGCCGGCGTGTGCGCGGCACTGGTCGTCGTCGGTGCACGTCTCGGACAGGTGGATCATCACCGGCAGCGAGCGGTCGTCGGCGAACCTCCGGACCGCACGCATCCCGTCGACCGTCAGCGACCTCGGATTCGGGGCGGCGAGAGCCATCGTCACCCGAGTGCCCTGCGCGGCCGCGGACAGCCGGTCGACGTCGTCGAGTACCTCGTCGAGCGGCTGCATGAGCCGCGGGTCGAAGCCCCACTTGCGGGTGGAATCGGCCCGATCGGCGACGCCGCGCCCGAACACCGCGCGCACCCCGACGTCGTCGAGTCCGGTGAGCACGGCGTCGTGCACCTGGGGATCGGGATGCGGCCACATGTGCTCGACCAGCGTCGTCGACCCGCTGAGCAGTCCTTCCAGCGCGGCCGAGACCGTCGCGAGGTAGGCCCGTTCGGGGGTGATCGCGTTCATCGCCTCGCCGACCGCCAGCAGCCAGTCCAGTAGTGGGCGGCCTTCGCCGACTCCTCTGCACAGCGATTGCTGCAGATGGGTGTGGGTGTTGACGAATCCCGGGATCAGGTGCCCGCCGCGACCGTCGAGGACGTGTTCGCCGGAGACGGGTACGTGATCGCGAACCTCGACGACGCGGCCGCCGTCCAGCACCACGTCGGCGTGCGCCCGCCAGCTGAGACCGGTCCACACCGTGGTGTCGGCCACGACGTCGACCTGCCGGGCGTGCGGCGAACCGCCCATGCGGAACCGGTTCACGGGATCGCGATGCCGCGGTCGCCGAACTGCGGATCGAACAGCGACGCCGGGTCGACCTTCGGATCCACCTTCTGGCCCTGCTGCGCGATCACCGGCGCGATGTCGGCGACGAACGCCGCGACGCGCGCCGGGTCGTAGGTGGAGACCGAGCCGTTCTCGTTCGAGATCAGCTTCAGCGACTTCAGGACGTCGGAGCTGTAGGTCGCCTCACCGATCGTGTATGCGGAGTACGAGCCGTCCTTGGCGACGATGTCGACGATCTTCTGGTTGGTGTGCTGCGGGGAGGTGATGTAGTCGGCGTTGGCGCGCTGGATGATCGGGACCAGCTTCTTCAGGCACGGCGACATCTTCGCCAGCTTGTCGGCGCGCACCGAGACGTTGGACGCGTAGGGGTCGAAGCCGACGGAGGACAGCAGGCCGTAATCGACCTTCTTGTCCCACGCCGGGGTCTCGTGCTCGTAGGTGTACGGCTCGGAGTTCACATAGCCCTGTTGCACGATCGACGGATCGCCGACGAACCGCGCCGGATTGCCGTCGTAGCTGGTGTCGATCTGCGACTGGGACAGCAGGCCCTCGGCGACGAGCCACGCGGGGAAGGTCTGCTCCTTGGACACGACGACCGTCGCGCCCGAGTCCTTGAGGTTCCGCAGCGTCATGTCCGGGTGCTCGGCCGGGGCCCACATCAGGATCGCCGGGTTGTGGGTCAGCAGCGGAGCGACGCCGACCACCTTCTGGCTGCCGCTCGCCGCAATCAGCTGGTCGCCGTGGACCAGGCCGAGGTCGATGTCGTCGTCGACGTACATCTGCGACGCGACCGACTGGAAGCCGATCGCCGGCCCGCCGGCTTTCAGCTTGAGCTTCACCCCGGTGTCTTTGCCCTGAGCGACGAGAGTGCCGGTCATCGACTTGTTCGACGGGTCGACGGTGTAGTCGTCGCCGAGCATCTCGAACACGCCGCCCATGTCAGACTGCGGCTGCCACTGCAGCTGGACGGTGAGCGTCTCGGGACAGACCTCGGCGAGTTGCTGTGCGGCGGGCGCCGGCGCGTAGGAGACGTCGGCGCCCTGGTCGGCGGCCGAACCGCAGGCGGTGAGGGCGGCGACGCCGATCGTGCCGGCGAGTCCGGCGCCGATCAGTCGGGCGGGCAGTGTGCGGCGTGGGCGGGTGCCGGACGGGGTGGCAGAGGGGGACATGGTGATCTCCTGCGAGTTCGGGGGAAGGGGGCGCCTGCGACGTTGCGGGGCTGGATGCGGCGTGGGCCGGTGAGACCACCGTGACCGAGTGCCGACGGTGAAGCAAGCCGAGGGCATGCATGTAACTAGTTGTTCACAGCGGAAGAACCATTCTGATTACATGCAATCGACAGAATCGATCGTGAGCAGAGAACCGATGAGGTTCAGCAACAGCATTCCGCAATCATCACGCCACGGAGGGTCCGCCTTGTCTCTCAAGCCACTCGTCGACACCATGGGCGACGTCGACGCCACACATCTGACCAAGGATCGGCAGGTGTCGTTCAACGACGTGTCGATGACCTACCGAACGGGCACGCTCGCACTGTCGTCGGTGTCGCTGTCGGTCCGCACGGGGGAGTTCGTCGCCATCGTCGGACCGTCCGGATGCGGAAAGTCGACCCTGCTGCGGCTCGCCGCCGGACTCGAACGCCCCTCGTCGGGATCGGTCGCGGTCGGCACCGAATCGCGCACGTTCATATTCCAGGAGGCGACCCTGATGCCGTGGGCGTCGGTGCGCCGCAACGCGTCGCTGCTCCTGGACCTCGGGCGAATGCCGGCCGCCGACCGCCGTGAGCGAGTCGACGCCGCACTCGACGCCGTCGGCCTCATCGACTTCGCCGATCAACTCCCCAAAGCCCTCTCCGGCGGCATGCGGATGCGCGTGTCGCTGGCTCGCGCGCTGGCCGTCGAACCCGAAGTGATGCTGCTCGACGAGCCGTTCGGCGCCCTCGACGACCTGACCCGGCAGGAGATGCAGATGCAGCTGCTGAGCCTGTTCGACCGCGCCGGATTCACCGCCATGTTCGTGACCCACTCGGTCACCGAAGCAGTGCTGCTGGCCGATCGGGTGGTCGTCATGTCGGCGCGGCCCGGTCAGGTGGCCGCAGTGGTCGACGTCGACCTGCCGCGCCCCCGCGGCCCGCAGCTTCGGTTCGCGCCGGAGTACGTCGAGAAGGTCGCGACCGTCTCCGAACTGCTGCGGGGTGTCGCATGAGCACCGCATTGAGCATTCCCCGCATCCGCATCGCCGCACAGTCGATCAAGGTTCCGAACATGTCGTCACGCTCCGTCAAAGGTCTCGCCGTCTCCGTCGTCGCACTCGCCGCCGGGATCGGGCTCTGGTACGCGGTGTCGTACCTGGTGCTCAGCGAGCAGCGGCGCTTCCTGCTCCCGCCGCCGCACGAGGTGTTCAGTCAATCGCTGGCTGTGCCGTCGCGCGTTCAGCCGATGCTGACCGCACTCGGTGTGACGGCCCAGGTGGCCGGCGTGGGATTCGTCCTCGCGACGGTGATCGGCGTCGCGCTCGGCGCACTGATGAGTCAGGCCTGGTGGCTCGAGCGCAGCATCTTCCCGTACGCCGTCGTGCTGCAGGTCGTGCCGGTGCTGGCGATCACCCCGCTGCTCGGGTTGTGGTTCGGGTTCAGCTTCACCTCCCGCGTCGCGGTGTGCGTGATGATCGCGCTGTTCCCGATCATCACCAACACTCACTTCGGCTTCCGGTCGGTCGACAAGGGGCTGCAAGAACTGTTCACTCTCGGACACGCATCCCGCTGGCAGCGGCTGGTCCGCCTCGAACTGCCTGCCGCGTCGCCGTCGATCCTGACCGGCCTGCGCATCGCGTCCGGGCAGGTGGTGGTCGGCGCGATCATCGGCGACATGTTCTTCGCGCAGGGGCAGCCGGGCATCGGCACCCTGATGGACAACTACCGCGCCCAGCTGCGGTCCACCGATCTGATCGCCGCGATCGTGCTGGCCGCAGCCTTCGGCGTTGCGGTGTTCGCGGGCACCTCGCTCATCTCCCGGCTGGCCGTCGGCCGCTGGCACAACTGACTCCGTCTTGAAACGAAAGGTCCACTGAAATGACTGCCTTCGAGATCCCCACCATCGACATCTCGCCCTACCTCGTCCCGGGCGCCGACGCCGCCAACAGCCCTGCATGCGCACAGGTCAGCGCCGCGATCGACGACGCCTGCCGCACGGTCGGGTTCATGCAGATCGTCGGTCACGGCATCGACGACGACACGCTCGCCGGTCTGGCGGGCGCCGTCGACGAGTTCTTCGCGCTGCCCGCCGAGGTGAAGGACCGCTACCGGCGGCCGGGCGAGAACCGCGGGTACTCGCCGCCGAAGTCCGAGGCGCTGAGCATGAGTCTGGGCGTCGCCCCGGCCAACCAGATGAACGACTTCTACGAGGCGGTCACTGTCGGCACTGAGACGGCGTCGTACCCCGGCCGCGAGCTGCCCGCGGAGAGCTACCCGGCCAACACCTGGCCGGAGGACGCGGCTCCGGGCTTCCGGCCGGCCGTCGAGCAGTACCTGAAGGCCGTCACCGGCCTGTCGCGGGTGCTGTTGCGAGCATGCTCCGACGCGTTGTCCCTGGAAACGGGCTACTTCGACGCCTGCACCGACGCGTCGATCGACGCCCTCAAGCTGAACAACTACGCGCTGCCGCCGGGCGAGGTGGAGCTCGACGGCGAGCTGACCGGCATGGGTGCGCATACCGACTTCGGCATCCTGACGGTGCTGTGGGCGGACCGCGTCGCGGGTCTGGAAGTGGTCGGCCCGGACGGCGTCTGGCACCCGGTGATGCCCGGCGAAGGCGCGCTGCTGATCAATCTGGGCGACGCCTTCGCGCGCTGGACCAGCGACCGCTGGAAGTCGACGCTGCACCGCGTGAACCCGCCGGTGATCGACGGCGCGATCGTGCGGCGACGCTCCGCGGCCTTCTTCTTCGACGGCAACCATGACGCGGTGATCGAGCCGCTGCCCGGAACGCTCGAGCCCGGCGTCGAGCCCTATCCGCCGATCACCGTCGCCGAGCACCTCACCGCCAAACTCGCCGGAATGAAGTCCGGCACCGCGCCGGCCGGGGCCGAGCGCGAGGCCGCCCGAGTGCTCAGCGCCGCGCAGTAGCCGGTTCGTCCACACCATCCTTCAGATACCCAGGAGACTCACGAAATGACCATCGACGCACCCGCCTACGACTTGACCGAACTGAACCGGGAGGCCCAGATGGGCAGTCTCGGGGTGGAGAACACCGAGCGCACGGTGCCGCGCATCGACCTGACCGATCGGGAGAATCGTCGCGCCGAGATCACCGAGCAGCTGTGGACGGCGGCCACGGAGATCGGATTCTTCCAGCTCGTCAACCACTCGATTCCGCAGGAGACGGTCGACGGCGCATTCGCGTACGCCGAGAAGTTCTTCGACCTGCCGCGGGAGACCAAGGCGGCGCTGCCGCTGGACAAGCCGAACAACGCCGGCTGGGAGTACTCGAGCCAGGTGCGGCCGTCGGTCAAGACGCCCGACCAGAAGGAGTCGTACCAGATCACTCGCCCGCACATGGCCGGCCTGTGGCCCGACGACGCCGCGCTGCCGGGCTTCCAGAACGCCATGCTCGACTTCGAGTCTCAGTGCTGGGACGTCGCGATGTGGGTGCTGTCGTGCTTCGCGGACCGCCTCGGCTTCGACCGTGACTTCTTCGCCGACGCCCACGATCCGGCCGCGGACGACTACCAGTCGACGCTGCGACTGATCCACTACTACGCGCTGCCCGAAGAGCTGCGCGGCCGTCCGGGCACCTGGCGGGCCGGCGCCCACACCGACTTCGACTGCCTGACCCTGCTGTTCCAGCGGACCGGGCAGGGCGGCCTGCAGGTGTGCCCCGGCCGCGAGGCCGATGCGCAGGAGTGGACCCCGGTGGTCCCGGCCGACGAGGTGATCACCTGCAACATCGGCGACATGCTGATGCGCTGGAGCGATGACGAGCTGTCGTCGAACTTCCATCGTGTCCGGGTGCCTGGCGACGGCGAGTACACGGGCCCGCGCTACTCGATCCCCTTCTTCGCGCAGGCGAACCGCGGCGTGACGATCGAGCCGCCGCGTGGCACGTATCCGCCGATCACGGCTGCCGAGTATCTTCGACAGCGAGTGGAAGCCAACTACGGCAAAGCCGCGATGTGAGCCGGGGAGGTGCGTGCGGTGCGGGGTGGCCCGGCGTCAGACGACCTGCTCGGTGAAGCGGTCTACAAGCAGCTGCTCGAAAGGATCTTCACGGGTCAGCTCTCGCCCGGGGCGCCGTTGAGCGTTCCGGCGCTGGCGACCGATCTGGAAGTCAGCCGCAGTCCGGTGCGTGACGCCGTGCAGCGGCTGGTCGCGGGAGGTCTCGCGGTGCACGTGCCCCACGCGGGCGCCCGGGTCGCGGAGATCAGCGAGGACGACGTCGACGACGTCTTCATCGTGCGGGAACTGCTGGACGGTCGTGCGGCGCGGGACGCGGCCGCGCGGGCGTCGGCTGCCGACGTCCGGTCGTTGTTGGCGATGGTCCAGACGCAGTCGGACCGGTTGGCCTCGCCTGCCGATCCATTGGCGGAAGCACGGTTCGACCTCGACTTCCACACCGCCGTCCGCGATCTGGCCGGCAATGCAGTGCTCAGTGACGTGTTGCATCAGCTCGACGTCCGCGCGCACCTCTACAACTCGGGCCTCTGGTCCGATCAGCGTGGTCGTGAGCTGGCGGTGTGCGAGCACCGGGCGATCGTCGAGGCGATCGAGGCCGGAGACGTCGTGGCCGCAGACCGCGCCGCCGCGGGACACGTCGCGGCGTTGCGGGTGCGGATGCGGCGGCTGTCGCGTCAGAACGGGATCGGTTCGTAGGAGTCGAAGTTCGACGCCGGGGACCCGGTCCAGCCCGGGGAGTGCCGGGCACGACGATGATGTTCGCGCTGCTCCGTCCGGTAGGCGTGCTTGGCCTCGGTCCGGGTCTGCTCGCGGTGCCGTTCGTCGGCTGGATCCGGGCGGCCGGGCTCGGTGGGTTCGCCGTGCCGGCAGGGGATCAGGCCGAGGTTCGGCAGCAGCCAGGTGTTGACCGCTTGTGAGCGCACGGTGAAACCTTCCGGGGTGGTCACTTCACTCCAGATGACTCCGTTGGCGTCGATGATCTGATCGTCGATCCAGCCCTCCCCGAACGTTTTGAGGTGATGGTGGAATTTGCACTTCGGACTGAGATTGCAGAGACAGGTCGCCCCGCCTGCGGGTGGATCGTGGTGGTTGTATTCGCACACGTGGTCCAGTTCGCACCGCCATGCCGGACGGGAGCAACCGGGCCAGCTGCAGATCCCGAACACCGCCCGCACTGCGGTGTCGCACGCGGCGGTCGGCCGATAGGGATCAGCGGCCTGCGCCATGCCGTCGGTCAGATCCCCCAGATCCAGCGGACGCACGACGGTGCCCTCCTGGGCGGCTATGTCCCGCACATGGTCGGCGTCCACGGCGCCGTAGCCGTCGAGGTGCCCTGGCAGGTCTCCGCCTTCCAGGGTCGAGCCGTCACAGACGACGTGCACGACGATCCGCGCCGGCTGATTGGCCATCAGGTCGGCGGTGTTCTCCGCGGTGCAGTCGGTGCGACCGCACTCGCACTGAAAGGCGGTGCGTCGCAGCAGCGCGACGGCAGCGTCGGCGCGACGCTTACCCGGACTGCGGGGATCGTGCTTGCACACCGACTCGGCCAGCGCGGTCACGGCGGCCTCGTTGGCGATGGCGTCTTCCGGGGAGGTGGAGATCACCAGCGCGGCCATGCCGCCAGGCGTCGGCCGTACCTGCACATCCGACCGTGCCCGCGCACGGTCACGTGCCCGGCGGGCGCCGTCGGGGTCGACCTTCTTCACGATCGACATCGCGATCATCTCGGCACGCTTGCACGAGAGCGCCCCGGCCCCGGCCAGAGCTGCCGACAGGTCCAGGTCGATCTTCGCCAGCAGTGCCGCATCGACGACGAATGCGGTCTCGCGTGCGACGACGTTGAAAGCCTGCACCGACAGCGCTCCGTCGCGCAGCAGTCGTCCGCACGCCGGGATCCGGTCACGGGCCGCTTCGGCGCGGTCGAGGAAGTTCCGTGCGGCGACCTTCCCGATCGACAGGGCCACCTCGAGCCGGGCCGCAGTCTGGGTCCGCGGATCGAGCAGCCGATGCTCCTCACGCTCAGCCTCGGCGTCGGAGTACTAAGCCAGGAGCAGATCCAGCACGTCACAGGCACGCTTGTAGCGGCACCACATCAGGTAGCTCTCACCCGCACCCGTCGACACGACCTGATTGAGCGCCTGATTGATCTGATCGGCCTCCGGAGCGGACTCGTCCAGCGGGCACAGGCCCACCTCGGCGAGGTCGTGCGCAGGCCACGGCCGGGTCTGAGTGTTAGACATTGCATCCCATGATCGAATATCTGTATTAAGAGTACCTCCGATATGAGTGATGTGCAACACTTTCTAGGTCGAAAATCTGATCGAGTTTCAGGGCTCGGGGATGTGATCGAATCTGGTGTCGGCAGCCGGGCGGTCGCCCTCGACTGGGGCGCCGGGCAGCCGAAGCCGCCGGTCCAGCCGGTCGGCCCGAACGCAGGGCGCGAGGCGGAGTCGGCGTCGCTGCCGCCGGTGGACTGCTGGATGCGGAGTCGCGGACTCGGCTCAACGGGCGGCGCGTCCGACTTGCCCGATAGTTTCGAGTGATCGGGCTACGGCCAAACGTCGCGAACCGGTCACGACAGTGCCGGGCCGCGGAGTTCATCGGCCACGACCGGCATACTGGCGCAGTGCTTTTCGGATTGATCGCAGCGGTGCTGGCGGCGCTCGCCTACGGCAGCGCGTCGGTGCTGCAGGCGCGCGGGGCCCGTTCGGTCGAAACGGCCGACGACGGTGCGCAGGCCGGCGCACCGTCGCTCGCGTCGACGGTGACAGCGGTCGTCACCGTGCCGTACCTGATCGGCATGGCGCTCGACGGCGTCGGCTTCGCGGCGAATCTCGTCGCCGACCGTCGGCTGCCGCTCTTCCTTGCGCAGCCCGTGGTGAGCGCCAACCTCGTGGTCACAGCGATCCTCGCCGTCCTCTTCCTGAAGGCCCGGCTCAGCCGGCGCGACGTCGCGGGCATCGCAGTGGTGATGCTGGCACTCGTCGTCCTGGGTTTCGCCTCGGGCGACGAAGGGCACTCTGATCCGCGCTGGCTGCACGCCGGTGTATTGATCGCGGGCGTGATCATCGTGCTGGGCGGCGGCGTCCTGCTGCCGCGCCTGGGCAAGAGCGTCGCAGTGCTGTCGGGCCTCGGCGCCGGCGCACTGTTCGGGTTGATGGCCGTCTCCGTGCGGATCGTCGACGGCCTGGACCCGTTGAACTGGCCGACGCTGTTCACAGATCCGGCGCTGTATGCGATCGTGCTCTGCGGAGTCGGCGGCTTCTACTTGTTCACGGTCGCCTTGCAGACCGGCTCGGTGAGTGCGGCGTCGGCCGCCCTCGTCGTCGGCGAGACGGTGATCCCCGGCGCTCTCGGCATGCTTCTGCTCGAAGACACCACTCGTCACGGGTGGGGACTGATCGCGCTGGTGGCCTTTGTCGCCGCCGTCGCCGGAGCGGTGGTGGTCGCCACGTCGAACGCGGTGGAGGAGATCGAAGCGGCCGCCGACTGATCTCGGTGTGTCAGCGGCTGATCATGATCACAGACAACGCTACCGGGCAGCGAGTGAAGGCGGACGGCTTCGGCTCCACTGCAGCTCCGCCGGGCACATCCTTAGCCAGCGCTTCGGCCGCAGCTTGCTGCCCCGTGTCGTAGACGACGACGTTCTCGGTGATCGAAGAGGTCGCGAGATTGCCGGACACGGCGATTTGGTAGCCGGTCGCAGCGAGCTTGTCGGCGGTTTCCCTGCCCAGGCCGGCGACGGGGCCGGCGTTGAAGACACAGACCGACTGCTTGACTGGTGACAGCGTCGTGGACGACGGTTCGCTCTTGGCAGTTTCTGTCGACCGTGCGGAGCCCGCCGCCCGAAGAGGTTCTTCGGCTGGGTTCCTGTCGCGCCCGGCCAGCAGAACTGCCACGACGACAGCGACAAGCACGACGACGATTGCGCCCCCGGCCCCGACGATCAACGCAGTGCGCCGGCTACCAGTGTGCGCGGGGCGAGCAGCTGGAAGAGGTGCGACCGAGTCGAGGTCGCGCTGAGGCGCGAAGACCGGAGCAGATTGGGTCGGCTGAAAGTGGGGGTCCAAGGGTGCCTGTGCCGGCATCGGGGGCGGCGCGGGCGGAGGGGTGTTTCCGACGGTGGGCGGCAGTGCCGGCCGGGCCAGTGCCTCGGTGACGGCGTCGGCGAAGGACGCGCAGCTGAGGTAACGCTGCGCGGGATGCTTGGCGAGCGCCCGCGCGAAGACCGGGTCGAGCGCAGCGAGGTCGGGCCGACGCTCGCTGATCGGCGGTGCGAGTCTGTCGGCATGAGCGCGCATCACCGCCATCGGACTGTTCGCGACGAACGGCGGCGCGCCGGTGAACAGCTGATAGAGCGTGCAGGCGAGTGAGTACTGGTCGGCTGCGGCAGTCGGCTCGTCGCCCTCGAATATTTCCGGCGCGCTGTAGGCCAGAGTGCCGATGAACGCATTGGTTCCGGTCAGTCCGCCGGCGTCGGCCAGACGTGCGATCCCGAAGTCGAGGAGTGTGACGGAGGCGATCGTTCCGGAGTAAGGATCGCGGGTCACGAAGATGTTGGCCGGCTTGATGTCCCGATGCACCACGCCCTGACGATGGGCGTAGTCGAGGGCGGATGCGGCGTCCCGGCAGACGCGGTTGATCTCCTCGACGGGGAGGCGTGCGTCGGTGAGGTCGGCTCCGTCGAGATAGGTCATCGTGAACCAGGGAGTGCCGTTCTCCACGCCGTACTGGTGCACCGTGATGATCGAAGGGTGGTGAAGACCCGCCGTCGTCCGTGCCTCCCGGGCGAAGCGCTCAGCGAATTCCGGTGTGCCGCTGCCTGCTTCGGAGACGACCTTGAGGGCTTCGCGTCGGCCCAGGACGATGTTGTCGACCAGATACACCTGGCCCATGCCGCCCTGACCGAGCTTCTGGACGATCCGGTACCCGGAGAAAGTCGATCCAGGTGCAAGATCCACGCCGGGTTCCTTTCCTTGCCGGCGCTGCACGGTTGCCGGATGTGCAGAGTCTAGAGGTAGGGACCTACGGCCGGACTGTGTCGGTCAGCCGACTGAAAGCAGGGGAGCGGTCGTCGAGCGGTACAGCGAGACCACGGCGCCGACGAGCGCGGGGTGTGCGCCGATCGGGCCTGCGACCAGTGATCCCGGCGCATGCAGGTCGAGTTGGCGCTCGACGCGTTCGGTCAGCAACCCCGCCGACAGGAACAGGGGCGACGCCGCGATCTGCTGCGCACCGGCAGCGCGGAGACGGGCGACGGCGTCGCGTACCGCGGAGCCGTCCGGGCCGAGCCTGGTCGCGAAGACCGTCTCAACCGGGACGCCGAGGTAGCCGGCGAGCTCGTCGCCACGAGCCCGGACACTGGCGTCCGATCCCGTGTCCGACGAACCGACCGCGTAGAGGAGGACGCCTAAACCCTTCGACAGGCTTAGGGAGCCCTTCGACAAGCTCAGGGATCGGAACAGCTGGTCGACCAGCGCAGGTATGGGCGAATGCCGCCCGACGATCGGCGTCTGCGTCACGCGCAGGCCCGGGTTCGCGCGCTGGGCGTCGTCGATGATCGCCGGCAGGTCGATCTTGGAGTGATAGCCGTCGCCGAACAGGAGCGGCACCACGGTCACATCGCCGCTGCTCTCGCCCAGCACATCGGACACCAGCGGCTCGTTCAGATCGAGGTATGCGAGCTGAACTTCGACGCCGGGCACCCGAGCGCCGACCGCGTCGGCCACGCGCCGGGACGTCGCGACGAAGCGCGGGTCCCGGCTGCCGTGGCCGACCAGAAGCAGCACTGGATCAGACCAGTGCCGGAGACAGGTGCAGGCTCTCCAGCGCGTCGCCGATCAGGCCGGCGCCCAGGGTGTTGCCGCCCTGCGGGTCGATCAGCAGGAAGCTGCCCGACTCGCGGTCGGTCGCGTAGTCGTCGGCGGCGATCGGATCGGCGGTCATCAGCGAGATGCGGCCGATCTGGTTCAGCTCGACGGCTTCCGGCGTGTCGATCAGCGACAGGTTCTGCTCGTCGAACAGGGCCTCCAGCGCCGGAATGATCACCTGGGTGGTCTTGGCGCCGTGCTTCAGCAGTAGGCGGGCGCCCGGGCGCAGCGGCTTGTCGGCCAACCAGCACACCGTGGCGGTGAACTGCTGTGCAGGCTCGGGAGCGTCGTCGGCGGCAGCGATCAGATCGCCGCGCGAGATGTCGATGTCGTCCTCCAGCAGCAGCGTGACGCTGCGGCCGGTGTGCGCGGTCGGCAGCTCGCCGTCCGGGGTGTCGATCTTGGCGATCTTGCTGCGCTGGCCCGAGGGCAGCACGACGATCTCGTCGCCGACGGTGACGCGCCCGGCGGCCACCTGACCGGCGTAGCCGCGGTAGTCCGGGAACTCCGCGGTCCGCGGACGGATCACATACTGCACCGGGAAGCGCAGACCCAGGTGGGTGCGGTCCTGCTCGTTCGGCACGGTCTCGAGGTGCTCGATGAGCGTCGGGCCGTCGTAGAACGGGGTGTTCTCTGAACGGACGGCGACGTTGTCGCCGTGCAGTGCGGAGACGGGGATCTCGGTGACCTGGTCGGGGGAGTAGCCGAGCGAGGCGGTGAGTTCGTTGAACTCGGCGGAAATGGTCGCGAAGACCTCGGCCGCGTTGTCCACCAGGTCGATCTTGTTGACCGCGAGCACCAGGCGCGGCACGCCGAGCAGCGCCATCACGGCGGCGTGACGACGAGTCTGGGCGACGACGCCGGTGCGGGCGTCCACCAGCAGGATCACCAGCGCCGCGGTCGACGCGCCGGACACCGTGTTGCGGGTGTACTGCACGTGACCGGGGGTGTCGGCCAGCACGAACGACCGCGCCGGCGTGGCGAAGTAGCGGTAGGCGACGTCGAT
>JASGFV010000077.1:0-14043 GCA_047605365.1 Gordonia sp. (in: high G+C Gram-positive bacteria) | reverse complement strand
ACGCCGCCCTTTCAAGGCGGTAGCGCGGGTTCGAATCCCGTAGGGGGTACGCATGCAGCGAAAGCTGCAAGCAACAATAGAATATGGCCCTGTGGCGCAGTTGGTTAGCGCGCCGCCCTGTCACGGCGGAGGTCGCGGGTTCAAGTCCCGTCAGGGTCGCTCAAGGTTTCGGTCGAGAGCCGGAACCGTCTGGCCAGGTAGCTCAGTTGGTACGAGCGTCCGCCTGAAAAGCGGAAGGTCGTCGGTTCGATCCCGACTCTGGCCACAAGCGATGAGACAGACCCCCTGGTTTTCCAGGGGGTCTGTCTCGTCGTGGGGCGTGAGACAAGATTCCAACTCTGTTGCAGACAGTCGGCCGAGTGTCACTTCTTTCACTCAGGCAGCGTACGTTCAATAGGCACCGAGACTTTTGGTGTGAAAATGTTGTGGTCATCCGACGTTGACTCAACCGAGAAGACCCGCCCTGGAGGAGCTAATGGCCAAGAGCGACGACTCCGCGTTCCCCGACAGCGCTACGCCGAAGATCGTCGACAACGTCGTCGACCGTGAGTACACGGTCGAGCGACTGGTCGAGAACCCCGTCGAAACCGTCGTCGACAAGCCGGTGACCCTCGAGCGGATCGTCGAGCGCCTCGTGGTCGACACCGTCGACATGGTCGTCGACAAGCCGGCCACCGTGTCGCGGCTCGTCGAACGCCCCGTCGTCACCATCGTCGACGAAGTGACCGACAAGAACGTCAGCGTCACCCGCCTCGTCGAACGCCCGGTGGTCACTGTGCACGACGACGTCCAGGACAAGGCCGTCGACGTCCCGCGGCTCGTCGAGAAGCCGATCGTCAACTTCGTCGACGAATTCGTCGAGAAGTCCGTCGACGTCCCGCGCCTGGTCGAGAAGCCGATCGTCACCATCGTCGACGACGTGCAAGAGAAGCCCGTCGACGTGATGCGCTTCGTCGAGCTCCCCAAGGTCAACATCGTCGACAACGAGGTCGAGATCCCCGTCGACGTCGAGCGCGCCGTCGAGAAGCCGATCGTCACCATCGTCGACACGGTCGTCGACCGAGAGATCGACGTCGAGCGCATCGTCGAGAAGCCGATCGTCTCCATCGTCGACAAGGTCACCGACAAGCCGGTCAACCTGCAGCGGCTCGTCGAGAAGCCCATCGTCACCATCCACGACGACGTCCACGAGAAGCTCGTCGACATCTCCCGGCTCGTGGAGAAGGTCGTCGTGACCGTCGTCGACGAGATCGTCGACACCCCCGTCGAGGTGGAACGCCTCGTCGAGAAGCTGGTCGTGACCGTCGTCGACGAGATCGTCGAGAGGCCGGCCGAAGTGCGGCGCCTCGTGGAACGGCTCATTGTCGACATCCGTGACGACATCGTCGAGAAGAACGTCACCATCGACCGGCTCGTCGAAAAGCCCGTCGTCACCATCGTCGACCGCCCGGTCGAGGTGCCGGTGGAGAAGATCGTCGAGAAGCCCGTCGAGAAGATCGTCGAGAAGATCGTCGAAGTCGTCGTCGAGAAGCCCGTCGAGACCATCGTCGAGAAGATCGTCGAAGTCCCCGTCGAGAGGATCGTCTACAAGATCGTCGAGCAGCCGGTCGAGAAGATCGTCGAGGTGGTCGTCGAGAAGCCGGTCATCAAGCACGTCGAGGTGCCGCGCGAGATCATCGTCGAGCAGATCGTCGAAAAGCCCGTCGAGACGATCGTCGACCACGTCGTCGAGCGCGTGGTGGAGAAGCCGAACGTCCTGGAGAAGGTCGTCGAGCAGCCCGTCGACAAGATCGTCGAGCGCATCGTCGAGCAGCCCAACATCGTCGAGAAGGTCGTCGAGAAGCCCGTCGACCGGGTCGTCGAGCGGGTCGTCGAGAAGCCGAACGTCATCGAAGAGATCGTCGAGAAGCCCGTCGACCGGGTCGTCGAGCGAATCATCGAGAAGCCGAACGTCGTCGAGAAGGTCGTCGAGCAGCCGGTCGACAAGATCGTCGAGCGCGTGGTCGAGCAGCCGAACGTCGTCGAGAAGGTCGTCGAGAAGTCTGTCGACAAGGTCGTCGAGCGGATGGTCGAGAGGCCCAACCTCATCGAGAAGGTCGTCGAGCAGCCGGTGGACCGCGTCGTCGAACGCGTCATCGAGGTGCCCAACATCATCGAAGAGGTCACCGAGCACGAGGTGGACCGCGTCGTCGAGCGTCGCGTCGAGAAGCCCAACATCGTCGAGAAGATCATCGAAGAGCCCGTCGACCGGGTGGTTGAGCGGGTCGTCGAGGTTCCGAACATCGTCGAAGAGACCACCGAGCAGCCCGTCGACCGCATCGTCGAGCGCGTGGTGGAGAAGCCGAACGTGGTCGAGAAGATCATCGAGCAGCCAGTCGACCGCATCGTCGAGCGCGTCGTGGAGAAGCCGAACGTCGTGGAGAAGATCGTCGACAAGCCCGTGCAGCATGTGGTCGAGAAGATCGTCGAACGGCCCGAGATCGTCGAGAAGCTCGTCGAGAAGCCGGTCACCAGGGAGTTCGAGAAGGTCGTGCAGAACCCGGTGCTCGTCGAGAAGCTCGTCGAGAAGGAAGTTCAGCAGGTCGCCGAGCGCATCGTCGAGAAGCCGGTGACGATCGAGATCGAGAAGGCGGTCGAGAAGCCCGTCTACGTCGAGGTCGAGAAGATCATCGAGAAGCCGGTCGAGAAGATCGTCGAGAAGTACGTCGACGTGCCAGTCGAGGTCGAGAAGATCGTCGAGGTCGAGAAGATCGTCGAGGTGCCGGTCGAGAAGATCGTCGAGAAGTTCGTCGAGGTGCCGGTCGAGGTCGAGAAGATCGTCGAGGTCGAGAAGATCGTCGAGAAGATCGTCGAGAAGCCCGTCGAAGTGGTCGTCGAGAAGATCGTCGAGAAGCCGGTCGAGAAGATCGTCGAAGTGGTGGTCGAGAAGCCGGTCTTCGTCCGCAAGGTGGTGGAGAAGGAAGTCGAACGGGTCATCGAGGACAGCTCGAGCACCCGCACCATCACCCACGACGCCGCGAAGGGCGACGTCCCGCAGGCGCAGTACGTGGAGGGCGAACGCGCGAACGCGGCCTGGGTCGACGCGCGCACGCAGGAACACCCCGAAGACAACGTCGCCGGATCGGACTCGCCTGCCTGGCACGTGCGTGACGTGGTGGAAGCGAAGTACGAGGTGGAGAACCCCGCGACCAACGCCGACGACGACCTGGGCGACGGGTCCTGGCCGGGCTTCGGCTCCAAGAGCTGATGCGGCGCGCGGCAACGTCGCGACGGGTGATCGCGACGCTATTCGCACTGACCCTGGCGTTGCTGTGCGCCCCCGGGCCGGCGCGGGCCGACTTGCTGTCGGACGCGACGGCCGCGATCAACGGCTACGCGTCGACCGCGGATCACGCTGCCGCACTGGGTGCCTCGACGTCGCCGGTGCAGAAGGTGGTTGACGGCGCGCGACAGCGCTTCGCCAACGGCGTCGTCTACTACTCGCCGTCGAGCGGTACGCACGGCGTGTACGGCGCCATCGCCGCCCGCTACCGGCTGGCCGGCGGACCGCAGGTCCTCGGCTTTCCGAAGACCGAAGAGGCCGACGCCGGTGCCGGACGGTTCAGCGAGTTCGACGACCCCGCCGGAGCCGCCGTCTACTGGAGTCCGCAGACCGGGGCGCGAGCCCTGACCGGCGGCGTGCTGCGGGCCTGGCAGGCCAGTGGCGGCGTCGACGGCCCGTTCGGCTTCCCGGTCAGCAGCGTCGAGAACACCGGCCGGAGCGACGTCGCACGCTTCGCCGGGCCGGAAGGCAAGCGGATCGAATGGTCCGACGCCCGCGGCCTGATCACCGACCCGCCTCAACTCGCCGACTCGCTGCCTGCGATGAAGGCCGCCGTCGAAGCCGGCGCCGCACCGCCCGCCGTCGCCGAACGGGTCGTGACGACCGCCGACGAGCGGCCCCTGAAAGACCGCTCCGCCGATTGGCTGCGGGATCACTGGGTGTGGGTCGTGGTGGTCGCCGTGGTCGTGGTACTGCTGCTGGTCCTGCTGTGGTGGCTGCTGCGGCGTCGTCGCCGGGCGCGGAAGGCTGCGGCGGTTCCTGCGCCGGCTGAGCCCGTCGAATCGCCGGCTGAGCTTGTCGAAGCGTCTGGCGGGATGCCGCGAG
Source organism: Gordonia sp. (in: high G+C Gram-positive bacteria) (assembly GCA_047605365.1). Lineage (GTDB taxonomy): Bacteria > Actinomycetota > Actinomycetes > Mycobacteriales > Mycobacteriaceae > Gordonia. The sequence goes on along the minus strand of JASGFV010000077.1, from coordinate 9,896 downwards.
ACCCGTCGACGAGCTCAGGGAGCGTCCTGGAAGGTTCAGGGAGCGTTTCTGCGCCCGAGCCCGAGCCCGAGCCGGAACCTGAGCCTGAACCCGAGCCCGAGCGGGAACCTGAGCCTGAGCCTGAGCCTGAGCCTGAACCCGAGCCGGTCGACAACGTCGTGTTCCGCGGTGAAGAACCGCTCGACTCGCCGACTCTCGTGGTCAACTTCGCTTCGGCGGACACCGGCATCCAGATCAACTACGCGAACAACGCGCTGGGGGAGGGGCAGGCCAGTTCCGAGGACATCGTGCGCGGAATGCTCGAAGAGCCCGAACCTGAACCCGAACCGGAGCCCGAACCCGAACCGGAGCCCGTGACCGTCGTCGAACCTGAACCGGAAGCCGTGGTCGAACCTGAACCGGAAGCCGTCGTCGAACCGGCCGACACCGATCCCGAGGCGCCCAAGCCGTAGCATCGCTTTCCATGAAAGCCGTCGTCTGCCACCAGGGTTCCCTTGACGTCCAGGACGTCGCCACTCCCGAACCGGGGCCACGCCAGGTCCTGGTGAAAGTGCTGCGGGCCGGGATCTGCGGCTCGGACCTGCACGCGCGGAAGCACTGCGACGACGTCGCGGAGGTGGCGAGCGAGATCGGTTACGACCACTTCATGCGCTCGGCCGACCACGTCGTGATGGGTCACGAGTTCGTCGGCGAAGTGGTTTCGTACGGCCCGGGATGCCGACGCCGGCTCAAGCCCGGCTCGCGGGTGGTCGCGCTGCCGATCATCCGGCACGACGGCGAAGTCGAGATGGTCGGACTGTCCCCGGTCGCTCCCGGCGCGTACGCCGAATACGTGCTGGTCAGCGAGGACACCGCGATGCCGGTGCCGGACGGGCTCGACGTGGCGCACGCCGCACTCACCGAGCCGATGGCGGTCGGCCTGCACGCGGTGGCGCGCAGCGAGATCGGCAAGCGCGACGTCGCCGTCGTCGTCGGATGCGGTCCGATCGGGCTGGCAGTGGTCCTGATGCTCAAGGCTCGGGGCGTGAGGACCGTCGTGGCCAGCGACTACTCCGCTGCCCGCCGCGCTCTCGCCGAGCAGTGCGGCGCCGATGTGGTGGTCGACCCCGCCGTCGACGACCCGTGGTCGGCCAGCCCCAAGCAGGACAAGTATCTGAGCCGGGCAGGCGACCTGTTCGGGCTCGGCATCGACGCGCTGCACCAGCTGCAGACGGTGCCCGGGCTGCCGTGGTGGCGGCTGATGGCGCTCGCCGACACGCTCGACCTGACCCCGCGCGGCCCCGTGGTCTTCGAATGCGTCGGGGTGCCCGGCATCATCGAGAACCTGGTCAGCAAGGCCCCGTTCCGGACACGGATCGTGGTCGCGGGCGTGTGCATGGAGCCAGACACCTTCCGGCCCGCGATGGCGTCGAACAAGGAGATCGACCTCCGGTTCGTGTTCGGCTACAACCCCGACGAGTTCCGCCAGACCCTGCACTTGATCGCCGACGGCAAGGTCGACGTGTCGCCTCTGGTGACCGGCACCGTCGGTCTCGGCGGGGTCGCTGCCGCGTTCGACGCACTGGGAGACGCCGATCGGCACGCGAAGATTCTGGTCGACCCGGCGAGTGAGATCGGGAATTAATCGGACCGCAGTCCGGTTATGATCGGTGGATGAGGCGGAAAGCCTCGTCGACCGATCTCATCAGAGGAGTTCCCATGACCACCACCGTCAGCGCCGCCACCCTGCTGCCCGCCGGCACCTGGAACATCGATCCGGTCCACTCGACCGTCGGATTCTCCGTGCGCCACCTCATGGTGTCGAAGGTCCGCGGCGCGTTCCAGACCTTCAGCGGCGCGATCACCGTCGCCGAGGACGGGGCCGCCTCGGTGCACGCCGAGATCGACGTGACCTCCATCGACACCGGCAACGGGCAGCGCGACGGCCACATCCGCTCCGCCGACTTCTTCGACGCCGAGAAGTTCCCGACCGCCACCTTCGACTCCACCTCGGTCGCCGCCGACGGCGACGACTATCTGGTGGAAGGCGACTTCACCCTCAAGGGTGTCACCAAGCCGGTCACCCTCCAGCTGGAGTTCAACGGCGTCAACCCGGGCATGGGCCACGGCGAGGTGGCCGGCTTCGAGGCGACCACCGTCATCAACCGCAAGGACTTCGGCATCGACATCGAGATGCCGCTCGAGACCGGCGGCACCGTCGTCGGCGACAAGATCACCATCACCCTCGAGATCGAAGCGCTGCGCGCCTGAGACTTCGGCGCACGGCCGGCGGAAGAGGCTCAGCCCCGCTCCCTGAGCCGTCGCCCCGCTCCCTGAGCTTGTCGAAGGGTCGGTACTCTCGACGCATTGCCGCATCGGGAGGTGACGTAGATGGAAAAGCGCTGGCCGCGTGATCTGCTGCACCGTCTGGCCGACCGGATGGACGACTACCGGGCCCTCGACTACGTGACCGGCCGCGTCGACGGTCGGGGTCGGCCGCTGATCCGCCGGTCCCGTCGCGGCAGCCGCCAGGAATGGCTGGCGACGGACTGGCTGGAGCTGGGCGAACCGGCGCGCCGCCGGATCGCGCGGCGGGCCGTGGCGATCGGCGCGATCGTCGGCATCGCGGTCAAGATCTTTATCTCGCTCGAGACGTTCGCGCTGATCCTGCTGGCGTTCAACGGCGGCCGGCTGAGTCTGCACACCGGTCTGGAGCATCCGGCGTTCGGCGACATCCTGATCGCGGCGGTCGTCGGGAACGCGGTCAGCGTCATCGTGGCCATGCTGCTGCTCCGGCCCGATCTGGAATGGTTCGCCCGTGGCGACGACGCCGACGCGGCTCGTCGTCGGTCCATCCGGATGCTGCCCGCGCGGCAGCTGGGCGCCGACGCCCTCGGCTGGGCGGTCAGTTTCGGGATCTACGCGCTCATCGCCGACGTGCCGCGAATCTTCCTGGTGGTGGTCGGCGGCGCATTCCTGCTCGCCACCGTCACCTCCGGCAGCCTCCTGTACCTGTTCTTCGAGTCCGCCGCCCGGCCCCTCGCGGTGATGGCCGCGCGCGGCGTGTCCGAACCCACAGTGGTGCACGGGGTTCGGGAGCGGATGCTGGTGGTGTGGACGGTGTCGTCGGCCGTGCCGATGTTCGGTCTGCTGGCGCTCAACATCGGCCGCGGGCTGGGCTGGCTCGAGCCGTCCAGCGGCACCGTCGACTGGGCGTCGATCGTGCTGGCCGCCATCGCCCTCAGCTCCGGGCTGCGCGTGGTGATGCTGGTGGGGAGGGCCATCGCCGACCCGCTGACCGAGATGCGCGAAGTGGTGGAAGCGGCCGCCGACGGAGACTTCGACGAGCGCGTCGCTGTCTACGACTCCTCCGAACTCGGGGTGCTGCAGGCCGGGCTCAACAACATGCTCGACGGCCTCGCCGAACGCGAGAAGATCCGCGAGATCTTCTCCCACCACGTCGGCGACCGGGTGGCCGCTCTGGCCCTGGAACACGACGGCGCGATGGTCGGCACCAACGCCGACGTCGCCATGATCTTCGTCGACATCACCGGATCCACCGCCTTTGCGGCGCAACGGGATCCGGGGGAGACCGCAGTGGTCCTGAATGCCTTCTTCACGCTGGTCGCCGACGTCGTCGAACGGCACGACGGGCTGATCAACAAGTTCGAGGGCGACGCTGCGCTGATCGTCTTCGGTGCGCCCACCGAACTCGACGATCCGGCGGCCGCAGCCTTGGCCTCGGCTCGAGAACTCGCCGAGGTGCTGGGGCAGAAGCTGCCGCTCAAGTGGGGGATGGGCGTGGCGTACGGGCGGGTGTTCGCCGGCAACATCGGGGCGCAGCAACGCTACGAGTACACCGTGATCGGCGATCCGGTCAACGAAAGTGCGCGCCTGTCCGACGTCGCGAAAGACGGATCGTCGCCCGTGGTGGCCAGCGGCGACGTGATCGCCGCGAGTGACGACGACGAGGCCGCGCGCTGGCGGGCCGTCGACCGGGTGAAACTGCGTGGCCGGGCGAAGGCCACCGAGATCTACGTTCCGGTGGACCTGAAATCGCCCGAACCTCCGACCTTGGGTAGCGTTCTGGCCGAATTGGTGAAGCTGCCGCTGCGACGGACGTTAGACGCTCCGGGCCGGGCCCGTTGAGCGTCGTGCGGCGTGCGCCCGCTGGCGAGGAGGGCATGCGATGAGGTGGTCGACTGACGACGTCGGTGATCAGACGGGCCGGACCGTCGTCGTCACCGGAGCCAACAGCGGTCTCGGCGAACAGGCTGCGCGGGCGTTCGGCACGGCCGGCGCCGAGATGATCCTGGCCTGCCGCAACCTCGACAAGGGGCGGGTCGTCGCCGACTCGATCGGGCCCCGCCCGCGTCGCGTCCCTCGACCTGGCAGACCTCGCCGCGGTCCGGTCGTTCGCCGAACGCTTCGACGGCGCGGACGTGCTGATCAACAACGCCGGCGTATTCGCGGTGCCGCTTGCGCACACCGCCGACGGCTTCGAGATGCAGTTCGGCACCAACTTCCTCGGCCACTTCGCACTCACCGCGCTCGTCCTGGACCGGATCCGGGATCGGGTGGTGACCGTGTCGTCGTTGGCGCACCGGACCGGGCGGATCGACTTCGACGACCTCGACTGGCAGCGCCGCCGCTACCGTCGCTACCGCGCGTACAGCGACTCCAAGCTGGCCGATCTGATGTTCGGCCTCGAACTGGCCCGACGACTCGACGCCGCCGGCTCCCCGGTCGCCTCCGTCGTCGCACATCCCGGCTACGCCGCCACCGAGCTGCAGGGCAAGACCGAGTCGGTGTTCGACGTCGTGATGAACATCGGCAACATGTCGCCGATCGCGCAGTCGTCGGCGGCGGGTGCGCTGCCGATCCCCTATGCGGCGACGTCGCCGACGGCCAGAAGCTCCGCGACCGGCTGTGGACCGTCGCCGAAGAGCTTACCGGCGTCCGGTTCGACCTCCCCGCTGCGTGAGCGTCGGTCCGCTCAGCGGACCCCGGCCGGGCGGAACTGCACGCTGATGCGCGGGCCCGCGCCCCGAGTCTTCGGCACGGCGTGATCCCAGGTGCGCTGGCAGCTGCCGCCCATCACCAGCAGGTCTCCGCTGCTCAGCGGAAAACGCAACGACGGCCCGCCGCCCCGCGGCCGCAGCGCCAGCGTGCGCGGGGCTCCGAGCGAGACGATCGCGATCAGCGTGTCGCTGTGTTCGCCGCGGCCGATGCGGTCTCCGTGCCAGGCGACGCTGTCGTCGCCGTCGCGGTAGAGGCACAGTCCGGCAGTCGCGAAACCCTCCGGCAGCTCGTCGCGGTAGTGCGCGGACAGGTCGTCGCGCATCGCGTCGAGCAACGGTTCAGGCAGGGCCTCGTGTTCGGCGTAGTAGCGCATCAGGCGCGGCACGGCGACCACCGAGTCGTACATCCGGACCCGTTCGGTGCGCCACGGCACCCCGGCGGCCAGGCCGTCGAACAGCGACGACGTGTTCTGGATCCAGCCCGGCCGCAGGTCGAGCCACGCGCCGTCGGTGAGTTGCCGTCGTCGAGTGCGGCCACGCAGCGCGTTGACCGTCGGGCTCGACGACGCGGTCGGTCCGGCGTCGAACAGCGACTCCTGGATGCCGGTGGTCATGGTCCGATGCTACACCCGCGTTCGAATGCGTGTGCGAATACCGGTCGGGCGGTGTCGGCTCGGGACCCCGCGGGAGAGTAGTCTCTGGTGCGGTTTGCGTGCCGTGCGCGCCCGTTCCCGCTCCCTGTGCGCCCCGCCCCTCCCAGCGTCGTGCCGCCGTAACACCGAAGGTTCCCCAGATCACGATGGCAGTACTGACTCAGGTGGGAAAGGCCGTGCAGAGCAGCGACGTCGTCGCCGCGCTGCGCAGCCCGAAACGGCTCAGGATCGAGGTTCTCGGCGGGCTCGTCGTCGCCCTGGCACTGATCCCGGAGGCGATCTCGTTCTCGATCATCGCCGGCGTCGACCCCCGAGTCGGCCTCTTCGCGTCGTTCACGATGGCGGTCACCATCGCGATCGTCGGCGGCCGGTCCGCTATGATCTCCGCGGCCACCGGCGCGGTCGCCCTGGTGGTGGCCCCGATCGCGCGGGAGCACGGGATCGACTACCTGTTCGCCACCGTGATCCTGGCCGGAATCTTCCAGATCGTGCTCAGCGCGCTCGGCGTCGCGAAGCTCATGCGATTCATCCCGCGCTCGGTGATGGTCGGCTTCGTCAACGCCCTCGCCATCCTGATCTTCCTGGCCCAGGTGCCGCATATGACCGGCGTGCCGTGGCTGGTCTACCCGATGATCGTCGTCGGTCTGGTCATCATGGTGGGCCTGCCCAAACTGACCAGCGCGGTGCCCGCGCCGCTGGTGGCGATCGTGCTGCTGACCGCCGTCACCATGATCTTCTCGCTCGCCGTGCCGAACGTCGGCGACGAGGGGCAGCTCCCGAGCACTTTGCCGCACTGGCTGATCCCCGACGTCCCCTACAACCTGGAGACGTTCAAGCTGATCGCTCCGTTCGCGCTCGCGACGGCACTGGTCGGACTCCTCGAATCGCTGATGACCGCCAAGCTCGTCGACGACATCACCGACACCCACTCGGACAAGACCCGCGAGGGCTGGGGCCAGGGCGTCGCGAACATCGTCACCGGCTTCTTCGGCGGCATGGGCGGCTGCGCCATGATCGGGCAGACGATGATCAACGTGAAGAGCTCCGGCGCCCGCACCCGGATCTCGACGTTCCTCGCCGGACTGTTCCTGCTGATCCTGGTGGTCGGGCTGGGCGACCTCGTCGCGCAGATCCCGATGGCCGCACTCGTCGCCGTCATGGTCATGGTGGCGGTCGGCACCTTCGACTGGCACAGCATCGCGCCGGCCACGCTGCGCCGGATGCCGCGCAGCGAGACCGCCGTCATGCTCGTCACCGTCGCGATCACCGTCGCCACGCACAACCTGGCCTACGGCGTCATCGGCGGCGTCATCGTCGCGACGCTGCTGTTCGTTCGGCGGGTGGCTCACTTCACCGAGGTCGCACCCGAGGCGTCCGACGACGCGGACGTGCGCACCTATCGGGTGCGCGGCGAGCTGTTCTTCGCCTCCAGCAACGACCTGGTCACCCAGTTCGACTACGCCGACGATCCGCAGCGGGTGATCGTGGACCTGTCAGAGACTCACGTGTGGGACGCGTCCACTGTCGCGGCGCTCGACGCGATCGAGACCAAGTACCGCAGCAAGGGCAAGACGGTCGAGTTCGTCGGGCTCAATCCGGCCTCGGCCGAGCGGCACGGCCGGCTCAGCGGTCACCTCGGCGAGCACTGACTCTGGCCCCGCTCACCGCGCAGCGCGGAGGCGGAGCAGCCGCTGGGCGGCGTCGTCGATCACTTCGTCGCGCTTGGCGAAGGCGAAGCGGACGAGGTGGTCCCAGCTCGCGTGGTCGTCGACGAAGGCGGCGACCGGGACGGCGGCGATGCCGACCTCGGCGAGCATGTGGCGGACGAAGGCGACGCCGTCGTCGAACCCCAGCGGGCGGGGGTCGGCGAGCACGAAGTACGTCGACTCACTGGGGTGCACGACGAAGCCGGCGTCGTCGAGCACTCCCATCAGCTTGGTGCGCTTGGCCGCCAGCTCTCGGGCCGAGGCGGCGACCCAGTCCATCTCCTCGCGCAGCGCGAGCGCGACAGCCGGCTGGAACGGTCCGCTCGCCACGTACGTCAGGTACTGCTTGGCGGCGCGTGCCGCGGCGACCAGCTCGGCCGGGCCGCTGAGCCAGCCGACCTTCCACCCGGTCACGTTGAACGTCTTCGCGGCGCTGGAGATCCGGAGGGTTCGCTCGGCCATGCCGGGCAGGGTGGCGATCGGAGTGTGGCGTCGGCCGTCGAAGACCAGATGCTCGTACACCTCGTCCGAGACGACAGTGACGTCGTGCTTCACGGCCAGTTTCGCGATGGCGGCCAGGTCGTCGTCGGACAACACGGTGCCGGTCGGATTGTGCGGTGTGTTCAGCAGGAACACCGAGGTGTTCGGGCCGACGGCGGCCTCGAGCGCGTCGAGGTCGAGGCGGAATCCGTCGTCGCCCGCGATCAGCGGGACGGTCTTGCGGACACCGCCGGCGAGTGCGACGGTCGCGGCGTACGAGTCGTAGTACGGCTCGATCATCACCACTTCGGCGCCCGGCTCCACCAGGCCGAGGATCGCGCCCGCGATGGCCTCGGTGGCTCCCGCGGTGACCAGGACCTGGGTGTCGGGGTCGTAGTCCAGGCCGTAGTGCGTGCGCTGATGATCGGCGACGGCGTGCCGCAGCACCGGAACGCCCAGCCCGGGCGGGTACTGGTTGTGGCCCTCGGCGATGGCACGCCGAGCGGCCTCCAGCACCGAACGCGGGCCGTCGGTGTCCGGAAATCCCTGGCCCAGGTTGACCGCGTCGTGCTCGACGGCCAGTGCGGACATCTCGGCGAAGATCGTTGAGGCGAACGGGCGCATCCGATGTACCAGTGGCATGCGACCAGGCTGTCATATGCAGCGCATAGGATGCAGTCATGCCCTTTCCCGGCCCGCAGGACTACGGCGACGTCGAGCCGACGCCGCGGTCGCAGGCGTGGAGCGCGCAGCCCGATCCCGCCACCGACCGGTTCGGGGCTTCGTCGCCCGGCGTGTTCGTGCCGCCGCCGCCCGCGCACCCCGGACAGACGGCCTACATTCCGAAGTCGCGGCGGGCACACCGGCCGCCCCCGCCGCCCCCTCCCGCTGCGCGGCAGCCGCAGTACGGCGTCGCGCCCCAGGGGCCGCAGCCGGTGCGTGCGCCCCAGCTGCCGCCCGCGCGGCCGAAGGAGAAGCACGGTGTCGTCTGGGCGGTACTGGCACTCATGGTGCTGGTGGCGCTCGCCGGTGTCAGCTGGTGGATATGGCGCGAGAACCACGCCGGCGACCCCGACGCCGTCAACAGTGCGTCGGCCGTCGCGGTCGGCGACTGCGTCCGCGTCCACGACGGGGGCGACGGCCGCTCGTCCCTGACGAAGGCCGGGTGCGAGCGCGGCACCAGCCTCAACTACTACGTGGCCGCCAAGGTCGACGGCGCATGCCAAGACCGCCAGTACGCCAGCTTCCAGCTCCCCGAAGGGAAGCCGAGCGTGCTCTGCCTGGTGCCCAACCTGGTGCAGGGCCGCTGCTACGAAGTAGTGCCGCCCGGTCAGACCGGCACCGCGGTTCGCACCAAAGACCTCGGCTGCGGCACCACGCCCACCCAGCCGGGAGCCGAATCCGCCGAGGTGCTGCTGCGTCGTGACGGCAGCAAGGTGGACTGCCCGGCCGGCACGACGTCGGAGGTCGTCGTGAGCCGGCCGCGGCCGCTGCAGTACTGCCTGCGCGCGGTGCGCTGAGCGGCGCCGCCAGACCCTTCGACAAGTTCAGGGGGCGGTGCGGGGCTCTACGTCAGCAGGTCTCCGGCGTCGACGATGCGGTACGCGTAACCCTGCTCGGCGAGGAAGCGCTGGCGGTGGGCGGCGTAGTCGGCGTCGAGGCTGTCGCGGGAGACCACCGAGTAGAAGTGGGCCTGCCCGCCGTCGGCCTTGGGGCGCAGCAGCCGGCCGAGGCGCTGCGCCTCCTCCTGGCGTGAGCCGAACGTGCCGGACACCTGCACGGCGACCGACGCCTCCGGCAGGTCGATGGAGAAGTTCGCCACCTTGGAGACCACCAGCGTCGACAGTTCGCCGCGGCGGAACGCGTCGAACAGCTTCTCGCGCTCGGCGTTGCGGGTGGAGCCCTGGATCACCGGGCAGTCCAGTTCGCGACCGAGCTCCTCGAGCTGGTCGATGTACGCGCCGATCACCAGCGTGGGCGAACCGCTGTGCCGCTCCAGAATCGACTTCACCACCCGCAGTTTGGAGTGCGCGGTGGAGCAGAGCTTGTACTTCTCG
>JASGFV010000076.1:0-14085 GCA_047605365.1 Gordonia sp. (in: high G+C Gram-positive bacteria) | reverse complement strand
CCCGCCGCTCTTCCGATCTCGACCCCACGCGGGCGAGCCGTGAACGACGACGGGCGGGCCACCGGAATCGGTGGCCCGCCCGTCGGGTCGAGAGCTGAGCGGTCAGTCGGCCTGGATCGACGCGATGATCTTCGGACGCAGTTCGGCGGCCTTGATGACCTCGTCGACCGAGCCGACTCGCACGGCTCGGTTGATGTCGTGCACGGCGTCGAACTCGGCGGCCAGCTCGGCGGTCTTCTCGGTGCGGACCGCGTCACGGACCTCGTCGAGCTCGGCCGACAGCGACGCGCGCTCGGTGCCGGACACGTTCGACACGCGCTCCTCCAACTCCTGCACGCGCGGATCCTTGCCGGTGCGCATGGCGACCTCGCCGGCGAAGACGACGGCCGCGGCCGGGGCGCCGCCGAGCACCGAGGCGAACGAGCCCTCGATCGCCAGCACCGTCATGTTCGGGTTCAGCGCCTTGGAGAACACCACGAAGGCGCCGCCGTGGTAGCGCGAGATCACGCAGAACACGATCGGGCCGTCGAAGTTGATGATCGCGCGACCGATCTCGGCGCCGTACTCCAGCTGCAGCTTGCGCAGCGACTCCGGTGAGCCGTCGAAGCCCGACAGGTTGGCGAGCACCACGACCGGGCGGTTGCCGCTGGCCGCATTGATGGCCCGGGCGGCCTTCTTCGACGACTGCGGGAACAGCGTGCCGGCGCTGAAGGTGTCCGGGCCGTCCGTCGGCAGGAAGCCGCGCCGGGGGACCGGCGTCGACTCGATGCCGATCAGGGTGACGGGGTTGCCGCCCAGATGGGTGTCGTGCACGACGACGGTCTCGGCGTCGGCCATACCGGCCCAGCGCTCCAGCGCCGGGTGGTCCTGGTCGCTGACCGCCCGCATCACGGTGCGGATGTCGAACGGCTTCTTGCGGTCGGGGTTGGCCGTCGCCGAGAAGATCTCGCCGACCGTGGCGAACTCGCTGCCCGGCACGTCGTGCGGGAAGTCCGAGATGTCACGGTCGCTGGGATCGGTGGTCGGGGCCGCACGCGGACCGGACTCGCCGGGCACCACGTAGGTGTGCTCGTAGTGCGACATCAGGATCGACCGGGCGGCCGTCAGGTTCGGCGCCCAGTACTGGGCCTCGCCGTTGGGGCCCATCACGCGGTCGTAGCCGCCGATGCCGAAGTTGTCCTCGGCCGAGACGCCGCCGGAGAAGTCCAGCGCGTTCTTGCCGGTCAGCACCATCGCCGAATCCGGGGTCATGATCAAGATGCCCTTGGTGTGCATGAGCATCGTGGCCTCGGCGTTCCAGTACGCCTGACCGCCGACGTTGATGCCCGTGACGACGATGTTGATCTCGCCCCCGTCCTGGGTGAATTCGACGATCCGCTTCAGCGCGACCGCCACCCAGTCGAGGTTCTCGGTGCCCGAGTCCATCTGGACCGCGGCGCCCGACGAGATCGCGTACCACTCGACCGGAACGTTCAGCTTCTCGGCCAGATCGAGCGCGCCGATGTAGCGGCGGCACTCCGGCTCGGTGAGAGCGCCGAGCGCCTTCGTCGGATCGCCCAGCATCACCACGCGCGTGATGCCCTCGGGGTACTTGTCGGTCGGCGTGGTGACCGTGCCGACCACGACGCCCGCGGTGTTGTTGCCCTTGGGGCGGTCCACCGGCACCAGTTCGTCGCCGCCGTCCAGGTCGTACTCGGTGAACGAGCCGAGCAGGTCGGTCAGCTCGTACGGGTAGACGGTGTTGCGGCGGCTGGCGCGCAGCACCTTCTGGCGGTACTCGTCGAGCGGCTCGACCGGAGAGTCGTCCAGCTCGCCGACGGTCACCTGCGTCTCGCCTGCGGCGTCGACCGTGACGTGCACCGCAACCTTCGAGAGGTCGCCGGTCACCTGGTCGCGCTGACGGCCGATCAGGAGGATCTCCTCCAGGCCGGCGCCCGCGGTCGACGCGGTGTTGGCGATGGTGTGGCTGACCACCTTGCGCAGCTCGTCGTACGAGACGTCGAGCGGCGGCCAGACGTACATGACGATGCGGTTGGTGGAGAGCCGCTTGCGCGACGGGCGCTGCAGCTGGGCGCGACGCACCGAGTCGACGCAGGCCGCGAAGGTGGCCTCGGCGGTCGGCAGCGTCAGCAGCCGGCCGTCGCCCTCGGACACGGCGGTCAGATCGCGGATCTGGGCGAAGGCGATCAGTCGCTCGTCAGACGGGTTGTTCTTGGCTACGCAGCGGTACAGGTACACCTCTTCGTCCGACGACGGCAGGCGCGTCAGGTCGAACTTGCGCAGCCGCTCCATCTGCATCCGGCGAGCGATGTACGGGTGCAGGCCGCGGATCAGGCGATCCTCGGTCATGCCGGTCGCCGACGGGCGGAACGTGAAGTGGTGGTGCATCTCGTCGCCGCCGGCACCTGCGACGGTGACCGTCACCCGGTGCACCTGATTGGGCAGTGCGCGCGAGCTGATCACGTCGTAGAGCTTGTCGGCGATCTCGTCGTGGCTGGCGGGCTGATCCGGCCAGCTGACGTAGACGTCGGCGTCGATCGACGACGATCCGTCGGCCAGTTCGGCCAGACCGCAGATCGCCTTGTCCAGACCGCTGAACGACGTCGCCGCGGAGATCACCAGCGACGATCCGGCACGCCGGGCGGTGACGAAGGTGCATCCGGCGGCGCGACGGGCCGCGATGTCGCTGACGCCCTTGTTGCCGTAGTAGCGGCGGGTCAGGACCTCGAGCATCACGGTGGTGTCAGGGCGGTCCTCGGCGAGGTTCTCGCCCAGCACGCTGACCAGCGGCTCGGTGCTGCCGACCATCGCGGCGATGCGCTCGGCGCGATCGTGCGAGTCCGGGTTCTCGTCGAGGTACGACAGATGTTCGCGGACGCCGGCGTAGACCTCGTTGCGGATCCGGCGCAGACGCGGCTGGCCGAACCAGGCGAAGAGGACGCCGCGGGCCAGGTCGGCGACCACCGGGAAGCGCACCTGGCTGCCGGCCACCAGCTTCTCCAGCGACGCGCCGAGCGTGTGGCGCAGTTCCTTCTCCGGTCGGGGCTCGCGGAGCCAGCGGCGCAGCAGCGCGGCGGTCGACGCGGCGGCCGCGTCGATGCGCTGCAGCGCCAGGAAGATGCGGAACACTGCGGCTTCCAGTTCCGGCGTGCGCTCGAGCTCGGCGACGTCGTAGTGCGCCAGCGCGGCGGTCAGCTTGTTCTGGAAGGACTCGGGCAGGCCGGCGACGTCCACGTCGAGGCTCTGCAGGTAGGTGTGGAACTGCTCGCGCGAGCTGTGGACGCGCTCGTCGAGGTTCTCCTCGTCGGGGCGGCGGCGGCTGAGCTCGGCGAGGTCGACGAACACGTCGAGCAGTTCGAGCTCCCCGGCGAGCGGATAGCGGCCGCCGGCCACCTCGACGTCGCGATCGGACAGGTACTGCTCGACGACGTTGCGGTTCTCGTCCGGATCGGTGTCGAAGCCGAGCAGCAGGCTGCGCAGTTCGTCGCGGTCGCGGTGGCTGCGGCTCTCGTCCGGGACGTCGAGCGCCTCCGGGAGGTCGATCACCACGTCGACGGCGTCGTCGGCGGCTGCGTCGTCGTCCTCGTCTTCGAGGGGCTCCAGGCGCATCAGCGGTGCACCCGTCTCCACCTGGCTGCCGACGGTGACGAGCACCTCCTTGACGCGAGCACGACCCGGCGCGCGCAGCACCGTCTCCATTTTCATGCTCTCCAGGACCAGCACCGGATCACCGGCCGAGACCTCGGCGCCGGCCTCCAGCGGAGTCGCGATCACCAGCGCCGGGGCGGGCGAGCGGACCACGCCGCCCTCGTCGCGGCTGACGCGGTGGGTCACGCCGTCGACGTCGATCAGGTGAATCGGGCCGTGCGTGTCGGTGAGCAGGCGGTGACGCACGCCGTTGACGACGATCTGGCCGGCGTGCTCGTCGAAGCGCTCCAGCTCGACGTCGGCGGCGACCTGATCGGCGCCGGCCTCGATGACGACACGGAACAGGCGCGGGCCGGTGCGGGCGACGCGGACGCGGTACGATGCGCCTCGCAGCTTGAAGTCGAGCGGCTGGCCGCTCTCGTGGCGCACCTGCGGGCGTCCGCCGGTGGCGGTGGAGAACAGGCGCTCACGTTCGACGCGCTCGGCCTCCTCGTAGCCGTCGATGGCGGCGGCGGCCAGGGCCACCGACGAATGCTGCTGCGAGACCAGGCGGCCTTCGCCGCGGACGCGGTCGATCCAGCCGGTGTCGGCGCTGCCGTCGATCACCTCGGGCTGGGCCAGCAGGTCCAGCACGAAGCTCTTGTTGGTGGCGCCGCCCTCGATGATGACGCCGGTCTGGGCCATCGCCCGGCGCAGTCGGCCGAGCGCCTCGTCGCGGTCGCGGCCGTAGGCGATGATCTTGGCGATCATCGAGTCGAAGTCTGCGGGGATGGTGTCGCCTTCGCTGACGCCGGTGTCCACGCGGATGCCGGGGCCGGTGGGCAGGTCGAGGCGGGCGATGCGGCCCGGCGACGGAGCGAAGTCGCGGTCGGGGTCCTCGGCGTTCAGGCGGGCCTCGACGGCGTGGCCGCGTTCGACGGGCTTCTCGCCGGTCAGCTTGTGGCCGGAGGCGACGTGCAGCTGCGCGCGGACCAGGTCGAAGCTGTTGGTGATCTCGGTGATCGGGTGCTCAACCTGCAGGCGGGTGTTGACCTCCAGGAAGGCGAACATCTTCTCGCCCGGGTGGTACAGGAACTCGACGGTCGCCGCACCGCGGTAACCGACCGCGACGGCCAGCCGCTCGGCCGACTCCTTGACCTCGAGGATCTCCTCGGGGCTCAGCACCGGCGACGCCGACTCCTCGATGACCTTCTGGTTGCGGCGCTGCACCGAGCAGTCGCGCACGCCCAGCGCCCACGCGGTGCCCTGACCGTCGGAGATCACCTGGACCTCGACGTGCCGGGCGCCGGTCACCAGGCGCTCCAGGAAGACGATGCCGCTGCCGAAGGCACGCTCGGCCTCGTCGCGGGTGCGCTGGTAGGCGTCGACCAGATCAGACTCGTCGTCGACGCGGCGGATGCCGCGTCCGCCGCCGCCGGCGGTGGCCTTGAGCATCAGCGGGTAGCCGATGTCGGCGGCCGCCGCGACCGCCTCCTCCTGGGTGGAGACCTCGCCGCGGCTCCACGGAGCCACCGGCACGCCGACCTCTTCGGCGATCAACTTGGCGCCGATCTTGTCGCCGAGCTTGCGCATCGCCTCGGCGGACGGGCCGACGAAGGTCACGCCCACTTCGTCACACAGCTCGGCGAACGCCGGGTCCTCGGCGACGAAGCCCCAGCCGACCCATGCGGCGTCGGCCCCGGTCTCGACGAGCGCGCGGCGCAGGACGTCGAGGTTGATGTAGGGCCGCTCGGCGGCCGGGCCGAGGTCGTAGGTCAGATCGGCTTCACGCACGAACGTCGAGTTGCGGTCGACGTCGGTGTAGAGCGCGACGGTCTGGACCGACTGCCCGGTTTCGGCGTTGAGATCCCGGACGGCGTTGATGAGCCGCATGGCGGACTCACCTCGGTTGACGATGGCGATACGGCGGAACATTCGCTCCCTTTGCTGGGCCAGGCCCCTCTGGGCCGAGACAAAAGTGTGATCTTTTTCGATGGTAGGGACAGGCGCGTTGCACGGAAACTCATACTGATGCGTAACCCGTCAGACGTGATATTCGCAATAGTTTGCGATGTCTTCGGTCACACAGGCGTGCGACGACACGTTCCGATCACTGGGCGCCGGTCACGGAAAGCGGGACTCGAGTTCTCCGGGCGTCCAGTCGAGTGCGCCAGTCAGATAGCGAGAAACCGGACCGATCGACGCGGCGAGCGCGTCGTCGTATCCGGTGCGTGCGAGTCCGCGCAGGGCGGTGGAATCGGCGACGTGTCGTGCGCCGATCAGGGCGATGAGTTCGCCGGTGGTCGGCACGCACACCGCCCACACGCAGCGGTCCCCGGCGGCGAGGCCGGCCTCGGTTTCCGCGACGTACCCGGACGGGTCGTCGACGCCGAGGTCGGCCAGCGCGGCGACGTCGGAGATCCGATCGTCGTCGCGCAGCGCGCGCAGGTACCAGCCGCCGGCGTTTATTTCGACAAGCTCGATCATCGGACGGACGACGCGATCATCGGGCTGACGAGCTTGATCGGCTGGTCCTGCGACATCGCAGTGACTACTTGATCTCCAGCAGGACGGTGCCCTGCGTGATGGCGGCGCCGGCTTCGACGGCCAGGCCGGTCACGACGCCGTCCTTGTGGGCGGTCACCGGGTTCTCCATCTTCATGGCCTCGAGGACAACCACCAGGTCGCCGGCCGACACGGTGTCGCCCTCGGCGACGGCGACCTTGACGACGGTGCCCTGCATCGGCGCGGTGACCGAGTCGCCCGAGGCGGCGGCTCCGCCGGCCTTCTTGCGGCTGCGGGCCTTCGGCTTGCGGCGGATCGCACCGGCGTTTCCGCCGTTGCCGCCACCGAGGTTCAGGTCGCCGGGCAGCGAGACCTCGACGCGGCGTCCGCCGACCTCCACTACGACACTCTGGCGCGGGGCGGCCTCGTCCTCGTCGTCGGCGGGGGCGCCGCCGGTGAACGGCTCGACGGTGTTGGTCCAGTCGGTCTCGATCCACTTGGTGTAGACGTCGAACTTCGCGCCGTCGCCGATGAAGGCGGGGTCCGAGACGATCGCGCGGTGGAAGGGGATGACCGTGGCGAGGCCGTCGACCTCGAACTCGGCGAGGGCGCGACGCGAACGCTCCAGCGCCTGTTCGCGGTTCTCGCCGGTGACGATGAGCTTGGCGAGCATCGAGTCGAACTGGCCGCCGATCACGTCGCCGGCGCGGACGCCGGAATCGACGCGGACGCCCGGGCCCGACGGCTCGCGGTACACCGCGACCGGGCCGGGGGCAGGCAGGAAGCCGCGGCCGGCGTCCTCGCCGTTGATGCGGAACTCGAAGGAGTGGCCGCGCGGGGCCGGGTCCTCGGTGATCTCCAGGGCCTTGCCCTCGGCGATGCGGAACTGCTGGCGGACCAGGTCGATGCCGGAGGTCTCCTCGGTGACCGGATGCTCCACCTGCAGGCGGGTGTTGACCTCGAGGAAGCTGACGGTGTCGCCCTGCACCAGGTATTCGACGGTGCCTGCGCCGTAGTAGTGGGCCTCGCGGCAGATGGCCTTGGCGGAGGAGTGGATGCGCTGACGCTGATCGTCGGTCAGGAACGGCGCGGGGGCCTCCTCGACGAGCTTCTGGAAGCGGCGCTGCAGCGAACAGTCGCGGGTGCCGGCGACGATGACGTTGCCGTGCTGGTCGGCGATCACCTGGGCCTCGACGTGGCGGGCCTTGTCCAGGTACTGCTCGACGAAGCACTCGCCGCGGCCGAAGGCGGCGATGGCCTCGCGGGTGGCGGATTCGAACAGCTCGGGGATCTCTTCGACGGTGTGCGCGACCTTCATGCCGCGGCCGCCGCCGCCGAACGCCGCCTTGATGGCGACGGGGACGCCGTACTCCTCGGCGAAGGCGACGACCTCGTCGGCCCCGGCCACCGGGTCCTTGGTGCCGGCGGCCATCGGAGCGTTGGCGCGCTCGGCGATGTGGCGCGCGGTGACCTTGTCGCCGAGGTCGCGGATGGACTGCGGCGACGGCCCGATCCAGATGAGGCCGGCGTCCAGGACGGCCTGCGCGAAGTCGGCGTTCTCGGAGAGGAAGCCGTAGCCGGGGTGGATCGCGTCGGCGCCGGACTTGGCTGCGGCGTCGAGGATCTTGTCGAACACCAGGTAGGACTCAGCGGAGGTCTGACCGCCGAGCGCGAACGCCTCGTCGGCCAGCTTGACGAACATCGCGTCGGCGTCGGGCTCGGCGTAAACCGCCACGCTGCCGATTCCGGCGTCCCGCGCGGCACGGATGACGCGCACTGCGATCTCTCCGCGGTTGGCGACGAGGACCTTGGTGATGGTCGCCTGCTTGATCTCTGCGGTACTAGGCACTGGCACTCCTATGGACCCGCGGTAGCGGGCCGGGTCTCGCGGACAACGGGCTGCGACCGTCTTGGTTGTCAAGACGGCGCTGATTGCTGGATCACAGCTTATCCCACCGGATCAGACGCCCTGCGGTCGCTCGGGCGTACTCGCGAGTAGAGCAGCGACGTCGTTCAAGTAGCCGCGCAGAATGTCGGATCGAGGCCGGCCGGGCTCGTCGGCGGGATACCTGGCGTGCATGCGCAGGCCCGCCGGTGTGCGGTTGAGCCACACGTAGACCTCGTCGTCGGAGTACGAGTGACTGCGCAGCACGCGGGCGGCTCCGGCGTCGGCATCGGCGGCGCCGGGAACCCTCCGGGTGTCCATGTACGACACGACGAACTTCGGGTGCGGGGTGAAGTCGGCGAGCTCCGCCAGCCGGAGCATCGGCAGCGACGCGCCGCGACGGGCCTCGTCGAGCGAGCGCATGGCCCGCTCGAGGCACTGGTCCAGATCGGGGTCGTCGTCGGTGCGGACGGCGATCGGCGCGACGCTGACGAACCAGCCGAGAGCTCCGTGCAGATCGGCGTGGACTCGGGTGTGCCGGGGCATCAGGCACGCGAACTCGGCGGCCCCGCTGCGCCGGTGATAGACCACCGCCATCGCAGCCAGCAGGCCCCCGGCGAGCGACCCGTCCGCCGCGGCGAAGTACTCCTCGAGCGCGACGGTCTGCGCGTCGTCGAACAGCAGTGCCGAGGTCGACGGCTGTGCGGGTGGCGGGTCGTCGTCGCCGCGTTTCGGCGGTTCGGTGAGCAGTTCGAAGCGGGGCAGCGGCCGGTCGCCGGACAGATACTCAGTCCACAGGCCGACGGCCGGATGGCTTTCGTCGGCTCCGTCGGCGGACTGTCGTTCGGCGCCGCTGAACTCGACGTAGCTCCCGACCGGCGGCAGATCGGCGGGCCGCCCGTCGAGCGCGGCCTGATAGAGCTCGCGCAGTTCGTGCTGGGCGTTGATCAGCGAGTACCCGTCGACCAGGGAATGGTCGGCGGCGAACAGCAGCGTGAAGCTGTGCGGGCGGGTCACCGTCGCGAACCGGTAGGCGGGCCAGTGCAGGGGGGCGGTCGCGCGGTCGAACGATCCGGCGATCTGCTCGGTCAGCATCGACGAGTCCGCGAACCAGCCGATGCGGCTCATCTTCAGCCGCACCGTGCCGGCATCGGTGGTGTAGCGCTCGGTGCCCGACGCCTTGAGGACGACGTGCGTGCGCAGCACCTCGTGCCGGTTGATCCAGGCGACCAGCGCGCTGCGGATGGCGGGGAAAGCCGGCGGGCCGTCGAACTCGACGGTCAGGCCGAGCCACGACTCCCGGCCGCCCTCGCGTCGGGTGCGCGCCCGGTACTCGAACGCCGACCGCAGGTGCAGTTCGTGATTGTGCGACGTCGGGCGCGGATCCCGATGCCACATGCCGAGGCCGCCCGGAGTCGACGGAACCCATTCGACGAGACCGCCGGGGGCGATCCCCGCGTCCAGGATCTGCAGGAATTCCATGGTGGGGACGAAAGGTCGGTCAGCCGGCGGTCTGCTCGGCCACCTGGCGCTGGATCCGGCCGAGCATCCCGGCCATCCCCCGCAGGCGCAGCGGGCTGACCACGGAGGCCAGCGCGAGGTCGTGATAGAAGTCGCCGGGCACCGCACCGATCTCGGCGGCGCTCGCGCCGTTGAGTCCCTGGTAGAGGATCGACGCGAAACCGCGCGTGGTCGGCGCCTCCGGGGGCGCACTGAAGTACAGCTTCACCGCGGCCGGATCGGAGGCGTCGACCGACAGGAAGATCGGCGACTGGCATTCGGGGACCGGCTCCATGGCCTCGGTCTGCAGGTGATCCGGCAGATCGGGGAGCTCGTCGGCGAACTCGAGCAGCAGGGTGATCCGGCTGCTCTCGTCGAGCGAGTTGAAGTCGTCGACGATCTCTTTCAGAGCTGGTGTCAGAGTCATCGCGGTGGAGGCTACTTCGCGGCGGGGGCGTCGCCCGGCTCTTCGCCGACGGCGATCGGCACGCGCACGGTGTTGCCCCACTCGGTCCACGAGCCGTCGTAGTTGCGCACCGCGTCGAACCCGAGCAGGTGGGTCAGCACGAACCAGGTGTGGCTGGAGCGCTCGCCGATCCGGCAGTAGGCGATGGTCGGGGTCGCCGAGTCGAGGTCCGAGTAGATCTCGTCGAGCTCGGTGCGACTGCGGAACCGGCCGTCGGGCGCCGCGGCCTTGGCCCACGGGATCGACACTGCGGTCGGGATGTGGCCGCCGCGCAGGGCTCCCTCCTCCGGGTAGTCCGGCATGTGAGTGCGTTCGCCGGTGTACTCCTGCGGGGAGCGCACGTCGACCAGCGGCTCGGTGCCGAGCGAGCCCAGGACGTCGGCGGCGAAGGCGCGGATCTTGGAGTCGTCGCGTTCGACGACGGGGTAGTCGCTGCGCGGGTACTCCGGGACCGAGAACGACGTGTCGCGCTGCTCGTCCATCCAGGCGGCGCGGCCGCCGTCGAGCAGTCGCACGTCCTCGTGGCCGAACAGGGTGAAGACCCAGAGGGCGTAGGCGGCCCACCAGTTGCTCTTGTCGCCGTAGATGACGATGGTGTCGTCGCGGTTGATGCCCTTGCTGCGCATCAGTTCGGCGAACTGCTCGCCGTCGATGTAGTCGCGGGTCACCGGATCGTTGAGGTGCAGGTGCCAGTCGACCTTCTGTGCGGTCGGGATGTGCCCGATGTCGTACAGCAGCACGTCCTCGTCGGACTCGATGATCTTGAGTCCCGGCGTACCGAGGTGAGCGGACAGCCATTCGGTCGTGACCAGGCGTTCGGGGTGTGCGAAGGACTCGAAGGCGGGATTCGGATCGACTTCCACAGGCACTTGGCACACACTCCCAAAAAGATCGACGGGACGCCGACTGCGCACCGTTCGCATCAAGCATAGAGGCGTGGCATGACGAGTGTGTGAATGACGTCCCGGGGCGCAGCGGCCGTCTGACTTGCTAGCGTTTTCGCATGAGACTCCGATCACGGCGGTTCTTCGCCGCGCTGGCCGTACCGGTCGCGGCTTTGACGATGCTGACCGCGTGTTCGTCGGCGAACAACGGCACTCCCGTCCGGGCCCCGAAAGCCGAGCCGATCCGCTGCACCGAGGCCAAGTGTCCGGAGCTGCCCGCCCTCACCGATCGCGAGGTGAACGCGAGCGGGGTGACCGACCAGAACCGGGCGACGGCGGTGCCGGCCTACCTGACCAACGTGCTCGACGACCTCGATGCGACGTGGAAGGACTGGTTCTCGCAGCTGAACATCGACGAGTCCACGGTCGGCCGCCAGCTGATCGAGCCGGGCACGACGTTCACCAGCGAGTGTCTGACCGACAGCGACAGCGACGTGAAGTCGTTGCCGAGCGACTTCCCGAACGCCCTCTACTGCTCGATCGACACGCAGCCCGACGGCGACGGCCATGACCGCAAGGGCACCGTGGTACTGCCGGTGGAGACCTTCGCCGACATCTGGGACGGGCGGCTGATGGGCCAGCGCGGCGTGATGCTGGGCGACTTCACGGCGGCGACCATCGTCGCGCACGAATACGGGCACCACGTGATGTACCGGCTGGCCTCCGCCTACGGGATGACCGATTCGCAGATGCCGCAGGGCAACAACGCCGAGTCGCTGGCCGACTGCTTCGCCGGCAACTGGGCGGGCACAGTCTTCCGCCGCAAGGACCTCTCGCTGAAGGACATCGCGCAGGCGGTGATGCTGATGGTGAGCGTCTCCGACACCGGCCCGAACCAGGGCCACGGCACCGTCGTCGAACGCGTCGGCGCCATCAGCCGGGGCTTCGCCGGACCCGACTTCCACAGCCAGGGCCAGCCGGTGATGTGCCTGCAGAAATACTGGCCGCAGGCGCTGGGGGCCTAGGAGCGTTCTATCGAGCTCATACCGCAGTGAACTCTGCGGCGTGGGCGTGACGCATGGTGATCTGTCGCCAATCGGTCGCAGGTGCACCGGACGCACGGATCACCGTTCGAGCTGCCGACGTCGCGCGAGCGAACGCTTGCTCGTCGGACTCGTCGTCGAGGGTGAAGTGCAGAGCCAGGGTCTGGTCTCGAAAGCCCCCGCTGACATCGGCGTCGATCCCGCCGGCGACCTCGCTCGCCGCGTCGGAGAGTGCGTCGACCACATCGGCGAATTCGCCCGGTGACATCGCCGCTCCGAACACGACTGAGATCTCGACGTCGTAAGTGGTCATCGATCCACCTGCTTCCAGCAGTCTTGTCGTGCGAACCACGCGCGGAGGTTCACTCCATACATTCTGCCCGACGGCGTCAAGTGAACGGTCTTGAAGTGTTGCTCTGCGCACGGGCAATACGCCTTGTAATACTTGCGGGCGCGCATGATTCGCCAGCCGCGGTGCTCAGCGTCTTGGAGGATCGCCTCGATGTCCTTGTCTGGGTGACGTGGACGCCGCGAAGGGACTTGCTTTCTCCCACCGTGCGGCTCATGCATTCATCGAGAATGCCGGGCGTGGGCCCGGATTGGGCGGCGTGCGATCAGTTTGTGGACTGCTGGACGGTTGTCCACAGATCGGCGACGTCGACGCCGACCTCGTCGAGCAGCTTCCGGGTGAGCGGCAGGGAGATGCCGATGACGCTCGACGGGTCGCCGTCGATCCCGTCGAGCAGCCAGCCGCCGATGCCGTCGAGGGTGAAGGCGCCGGCGACCTCGAGCGGTTCGCCGGTCGCGACGTAGCGTTCGATCGTCGCGTCGGAGACGTCGGAGAAGAAGATCGCGGTGGAGGCGCTGTGCGCGGCGTCGACCGTCACTTCGCCGTCGACCAGCCGGGTGACGCAATGCCCGGTCAGCAGGCTGCCGGTCTTGCCGCGCATCTCCTGCCAGCGGGCGACGGCCACCTCGGGGGTGTGCGGCTTGCCGAGCAGCGTGCCGTCGAGCAGCAGCATGGAGTCGCACGTCAGCAGCACGCCGTCGGCGAGGATCGCGCGGTGGGCCGGGTCGTCGGAGGCCGCCAGGGCTTCGACGATCGCGTCGGCCTTCGCCCGCGCCAACCGCGTGACGATCTGGGCGGGCGGCAGCTCGGCGAGCTTCTCGAGTACGGCGTCCTCGTCGACGTCGGACACCAGGACCGCCGGATCGAGCCCGGCGTCGCGCAGCACGCGCAGCCGGGCGGGGGAGGCCGAACCGAGCAGCACCGAGGTCATCGAGGAGATCTCAGCCGTGCACGTAGCTGCCGGGCTGTCCCCAGGACTGCCGATGCAGATCGGTCGGCTGCCCCCACAGGTCGCGCGGACCGGTCTGAGCGGGACCGTCGCCGGACGACGCGGCGGCCGAGAGCACGGTCACCAGGGCCGCGATCTCGGCGTCGTCCGGGGCGCCGCGCACGATCTTCAGGAACGGCTCGGACTGCGTCTGGTCGTCGCTCACAGAATTCTCCGGATTCGCTTCGCTGGCGGATGTCACAGGGGGATGTTCCCGTGCTTCTTCGGCGGCAACTGCACGAACTTGCGCTCCAGCAGTCGCAGCGCGTTGGCGATCTGGCCGCGGGTGTGGCTCGGCGGAATGACCGCGTCGACGTAGCCGCGCTCGGCAGCGATGTACGGGTTCACCAGGGTGTCCTCGTACTCCTGCTGCAGTTCCAGGCGCAGCGCGTCGACGTCCTCGCCGTTCGCCTCGGCCTCCTTCAGGCGGCCGCGGTACACGAAGCCCACTGCGCCCGACGCGCCCATGACGGCGATCTGCGCGGTCGGCCAGGCCAGGTTCACGTCGGCGCCCATGTGCTTGGAGCCCATGACGTCGTACGCGCCGCCGTAAGCCTTGCGGGTGATGACGGTGATCTTGCCGACCGTCGCCTCGCCGTACGCGTAGAGCAGCTTGGCGCCGCGGCGGATGATGCCGTTGAACTCCTGATCGGTGCCGGGCAGGAATCCGGGCACGTCGACCAGGGTGATGATCGGGATGTTGAAGGCGTCGCAGGTGCGGACGAAGCGGGCGGCCTTCTCCGAGGCGTCGATGTCGAGGCAGCCGGCGAACTGCGTCGGCTGGTTCGCGACGATGCCGACGCTGCGGCCGTCGACGCGGCCGAAGCCGATCACGATG
>JASGFV010000075.1:0-14346 GCA_047605365.1 Gordonia sp. (in: high G+C Gram-positive bacteria) | reverse complement strand
AGTGAAAAGAGTACGCAAAAAAGCTGTGAATGACTAAACTCTGGGTGACCGCGGAGCTGTCCCGATGAGCGCGCAGGTCGACCTCGCGATCATCGGCTCGGGCAGCGGCAACTCGATCCCGGACGAACGCTTCGACTCCACGTCGATCGCGATCTTCGAATCCGGCGTCTACGGCGGCACCTGCCTGAACGTCGGCTGCATCCCGACCAAGATGTTCGTCTACGCCGCCGACATCGCCGACACCGTGCGATCGGCCTCCCGGTACGGCGTCGACGCGCACGTCGACGGCGTGCGCTGGCGCGACGTCGTCGAACGGGTCTTCGGGCGCATCGACCCGATCTCCGCGGGCGGCAAGGAGTACCGGACCGACCGGTGCGACAACATCACCGTCTACTCCGAGCCCGTGAAGTTCGACGGCCGCGAGGACGGGCGATACCGTCTGGTCACCGACTCCGGTTCGGTTGTGCTGGCGACCGAGGTGGTGATCGCCGCGGGCGCGCGCCCCCAGATCCCGGACGCGATCGCCGACTCGACCGTGCCGTACTACACCAATCAGGACGTGATGCGGCTCCCCGAACTGCCGGAGCGCATGGCGATCCTCGGCAGCGGCTACATCGCCGCCGAGTTCGCGCACGTCTTCTCCTCGCTCGGCGTCCAGGTCACTGTGATCGCCCGCGGCCCGGCGCTGCTGCGCAAGCTCGACAACGACGTCTCGGCCCGCTTCACGCGGATCGCCCAGGAGCAGTGGGACGTCCGGCTCGACCACCAGGTCTGCGGCGCCACCGAACTGCCGGACCGCCGGGTCCGGCTGCACTTCGAGAACGACGACGACCTCGACGTCGACGTCCTGCTGGTCGCCACCGGCCGCATCCCCAACGGCGACCGGCTCGGCCTGGCCTCGATCGACGTCGAACTGACCGAGGACGGCCGGGTGCCGGTCGACGCGCACGGTCGTACCCCGGCGCGCGGCGTGTGGGCCCTGGGCGACGTGTCGTCGCCGTACCAGCTCAAGCACGTCGCCAACCAGGAGCAGCGGGTGGTCCAGGCCAACCTGCTCAAGGGCTGGGACGCCGACGGGCTCGAGTCGTTCGACCACCGGTACGTGCCCGCCGCGGTGTTCACCGATCCGCAGGTCGCCGCGGTCGGCCTGACCGAGACCGAAGCCGCGCGCACCGGCCGCCCGCTCACCGTCAAGATCCAGAACTTCGGCGACGTCGCCTACGGCTGGGCGATGGAAGACACCGAAGGCTTCTGCAAGGTGATCGCCGACTCGAGCACCGGCGAACTGCTGGGCGTGCACATCGTCGGCATGCAGGCGTCGACGCTGATCCAGCCGGCGATCCAGGCGATGAGCTTCGGACTCGGCGTACGCGAGACGGCCCGCGGCCAGTACTGGATCCACCCGGCGCTCACCGAGGTGCTGGAGAACGCGCTGCTGGGGCTCGAACTGGACTAGCGGCGCACCTCGACGCCGATCGACAGTTCGGCGACACGACGGCCCGCCCGCAACGCATTTTCTGGGCATCGCCTGGGAATTCGCGCCGAATCAGCCGTTCAGGGGTGCACGAGCCGGACCGCACCGGCACTATGTATGCCATGCCTCACCTCACCGATTCCCCCGTCCTGCTCCGAGCCTCCGGAATGGCGGCGGGCATCGCCGTCGTCGGTCTGGCCGTCGCCGGTTGCGGAAGCAGCGACTCCACCGACAAGGCCGCCGACTCGACCACGCCGGCGGCGTCGGCAACCACGTCGGCCCACGACCATACGGACACGCCGGAGTACAAGGACGGGAAGTACTCGGCGACCGGCACCTACCAGTCCCCCGGCGGCCAGCAGCAGATCGGGGTGACCGTCGAGCTCAAGGACGACAAGATCACCACCCTCTCGCTGGACCGCAGCAAGACCAAGGGCACCTCGGCCGAATTCCAGGGCAAGTTCGCCAGCGGTATCGACGCCCAGGTGATCGGCAAGAACATCGACGACCTCGACGTGCACAAAGTCTCCGGCTCGTCGCTCACGTCCGGCGGATTCAACGATGCCATCGACCAGATCAAGTCCGAGGCCAAGGCCTGAGACGCTCCCGCGCGAACAGCTGATGCGCGCTGACACGCCGCCGCCCGGACTCGCCGGGGCGTTCGCCACCGACTGGTCGTTCGACGCCCTCGGCACCGTCTGGACGCTGACCACCGACACCGCGATCACACCCGGAGACCGCGGCGCGGTGACCGCCGAGCTCGACCGGCTCGACCGCTTCTGGTCGCGCTTTCGCGACGACTCCGTCGTCGCCGACATGGCGCGGCGGCCCGGACGGTTTCCGATCGACGACGCCGATCAACCGCTCCTGGACTGGTATCGCGCGCTCTACACTGCGACCGGCGGCGCGGTCAGCCCACTGGTCGGACAGACCGTCGCCGACGCCGGATACGACGCCGGCTATTCACTGACTCCGGCGTCCACGATCGCCGCAACGCCCCACTGGGCCGACGTCATCGAGGGGCACGACGGTGCACTGACCCTGCGCCGCCCGGCACTGCTCGACGTCGGCGCCGCGGGCAAGGGCTTCGCCGTCGACCGGGTCGCGGGTGTGCTCTCGGCGTCGCATACTGAATTCGTCGTCGACGGCAGCGGCGACCTGCTCGTCTCGGGTCGGCGCCGACCGCTTCGCGTGGCCCTGGAACACCCGCTCGACACCACGCAGGCGATCGGCGTCGCCGCCTTCACATCGGGATCGCTGTGCGCGTCGGCGGCGAACCGTCGCGCATGGGGCGAATGGCATCACATCGTCGACCCGCGAACCTCCCGTCCCGCCGACGACGTGCTCGCGACCTGGGCGTACGCCCCGACCGCGCTACTCGCCGACGGACTCGCCACCGCCCTGTTCTTCTCTCGGCCCGACGCACTGCGCGACGCCCTCGCCGCCGCCGGCGCCGAGGTCGACTTCGGCTACGTCGTCCTGCGCCGCGACGGCCGGGCCGACTACGCCGGTGTCCCCGGACTGGAGCTGTTCACATGACCCTCGCGCCCCGCTGGCTCACCCCGCACCGCGCCGTACTGCTCGGCCTGCTGGCCCTGACCCTGAGCGCTTTCGCGGCCGCCGAGATCGACGCCGACTTCGCCTACCGCCCCGCCGATCTCGCCGCATCCCTCGTCGTCGCACTGGTCGTGAGCTGGGCCGTCAGCGCGCTCGGTGCAGCCGCAGTCAGGGTTCCGCCCGGCGCGGACTCGTGGGCGATCACCGCGCTGATCCTGTTCTTCGTGCTGCCCGCCGGAACCGGCACGGCCGCCCTGGCCACCGTCGCCATCGGCACCGCGGCGGCGGCCGCCTCCAAGTACGTGCTGGCCTGGCGACGCCGCCTGATCGTGAACCCGGCGGTCGCCGGGGCCGTCGTCGCCTACGCCCTCGCCTACGCCGGAGTGACCGTCGGCGGCGAGACGCTGAGCTATCCGTCGTGGTGGATCGCCGCGAAGCCGCTGCTCTGGCCCATGGTGGTGATCGGCGTGCTGGTAGTGACGGCGATCGCCCGCTGGCCGATGGTCCTGGTGTTCCTCGCCGCCGCCCTCGTCACCATCGGCGTGGTCAGCGGCTACGGTGACGGCGCCCTCTCCACCTGGCTGATCTCGTCGCCGATGTTCTTCGCCGCCGCGATCATGCTCCCCGAACCGCTCACCTCCCCCGCATCGCGGCTGCCGCGGACCGTCTACGCCGCCGGCGTCGGCGTGCTCATGTACTGGCAGCAGTCGTGGGAGATCAGCGACGCGTACACCCTGGAGTTCGTCCCGGAGATCGCACTGCTGGTGGGCTGCCTGTTCGCGTTCGCGGTACGAGTCGGGACCGGGCGGGCCGCACGCCCGCATCTCGTCGTGCGCGACGTCGCTCCCGTGGCCGAACACAGCTGGACCGTCGCACTCGACGGCGAGCGCCGCCACCACTTCGCACCCGGCCAATGGGCGACACTCTCCGCCCCGTCGTGGAGGTCGCCGCTCTGGCACCGCACCCGGCGCGTGTTCTCGTACGTCAGCAGCCCGGCGGCCGACGACGTGGAGTTCGCCTTCACCGCCGTCGACCCGGTGTCCGACTACAAGAGCGCTCTCATCGAAGGCCGGACCACCCGCCTGTACGTCGACGACCGCGGCGGCGACTTCGTCCTGCCGAAGCACGGAAGCGCGCCGCTGGTGCTGCTCGCCTCCGGCATCGGCATCACACCGATGATCTCCATGCTCCGCAGCGTCGACGACGACGTCCTGGCCCGCTGCACTGTGGTGCACGTGGTCCGCAGCGCGCATCGAGAGGCGTTCGACGACGACTTCGCCGCCGCCCGCGCCGCCGGCGCACGAGTGCGCGTGCTGCACGGCCCCGAACTGTCCGGAGGCTTCGGCGCGTCGCAGCTCGCCGAACACCTCGACGTCCCGTCCGGCGCGCACTACTACGTCTCCGGCAGCCCCGCATTCGTACGGCGCACCACCGCGGCCATCCGCCGCCTGGACCCGGCCGGCGGATGGAATCCCCTACGCCTGCACCGTGATTCGTTCGTCGGGTACTGATTCCTAGAACAACCCCGAGACCCTAGAACAACGCCGAGCGCAGGGCGATCTCGCTGGCGACGGCCTCCGGATCGTGCTCCGGCACCCAGTGGTCCACGTCGTGCAGCACCGAGAAGCGGAAGTCGGAGTACACGTAGCGGCCGCTGAACTCGGCCTGTTCGCGGCCCAGCGCGGAGTCGCCGTCGCTCCACAGCACCGTGGTCGGGATCTCGACCGGCGGGCACTCCAGCTTCTTCGCGACGTCGCCGGTGAAGTTGGCGCGGTACCAGTTCATCGGCCCGGTGATCGCCCCAGGCTCCAGGATGCCGCTCAGCTCGTCGGCCGGCACGCCGGCGCGGCGCAGCAGCACGCCGTCGCGGGCCGTGAACAGGTCCTCCGCGCCGTCGGCCAGAATGTCCTTGATGTAGGCCGACCGCTCCTTCTGATCACTTCCGACCAACAGTGCGTCGCGCATGGCGCTGGCGTGTCCGGTGCTGATCGCCACCAGTCCGGTGAAACGCTCCGGATGCCGTGCCGCGAGCTGCCAGGCGACAATCCCGCCCCAGTCGTGGCCGACGATCATCGAGTACGCGATGTTCAGGTGATCGATGATCGCGACGACGTCCCCGACGAGCTTGTCGAGGCTGTACGCGTCGACCTCCGCCGGCCGGGCGCCCGGACTGTATCCGCGCTGATTGATCGTCACCGTGCGCAGTCCGGCGTCGTGCACCCGCGGGAGCACCGCCTTCCAGCAGCGGGAATCGACCGGGAAGCCGTGCAGCATCACGACCCACTGTCCGCGCGGCGGGCCGCTGGTCGTGACTTCGAAGGTCAGGCCGTCGTGCTCGATCAGCAAGTGATCGACGTTCAGGTGCTCGCTGTCCACGAGAGCCAGGATATGACGTCCGGCAACGACGGCGCGCCGTGTGTGATCAATCTGTGGATCGCTCCCATGTCCAGATTCTCTGACATCAGATCGGCGAGGTGATCGAGCTGCGCCTCGCGGACCGTTGCGACCTGCAGCCCTTCGGCGAGGACGACTCCTGGCTTGCCTACCAGCGCGCCCACCCTCGTCAGGAACCTGCGCCGGAAGTCGTCGCTCTCCAGCAAACCGTGACAGTGCGTCCCGAACACCGCGCCGCGCACGGCCCCCTCCGGGCCGGTCTCGGCGTCGTGCAGCCAGGTCTGCACCGAACTGCGCACCACCCGGCCGTGATGGATCTCGTAGCCGTGCACTTGGGCGCCGTCGGCGTGCCCGGCGAAGTGCCGCAGCACCTTGTCCGGCGAAAAGGCGACGTCGAGGTCGAGCAGACCGAGGCCGTCGACGGTCCCCGCGCCGGATTCGACGTCGTCGTCGATGCGCCGCGCCAGCATCTGGAATCCGCCGCAGATCCCCAGGACCGGCCGGCTCTCGGCGGCACGGCGGCGCAGTGCGTCGTCGATCCCCCGTTCGCACAGCCATGCGAGGTCACTGACCGTGGCGCGCGTGCCCGGCAGCACCACCAGGTCGGCGGCGGCGACCGAAGCCGCGTCGTCGACCCAGGTCACGTCCAGCGACGGCTCGCACGCGAGCGCCTCCACATCGGTGCTGTTGGAGATCCGCGGCAGCCGGATCGCGGCGACGCTGAGGCGCGTCGCACCCGGCGTCGTGCGGAGCCCACCGGGGCCCACCCGGCGGCCGACCGGCGCGGCCAGCGAATCCTCGGCGTCGATCCACACCTCCGGCGAGAACGGGATCACCCCGAGCGTGTCCCGGCCGGTGCGTTCACGCAGCATGTCCAGTCCCGGCGCCAGGATCGACGGATCGCCGCGAAACTTGTTGACCACGTAGCCGCCGATCAGCGCCTGGTCCGCCGGGTCCAGGATCGCGGTGGTCCCGAACAGGCTCGCCAGGCTGCCCCCGCGATCGATGTCGGTCACCAGCAGCACCGGCATGTCCGCCGCTCGCGCCAATCCCATGTTGGCGATGTCGGTGGCCCGCAGATTGATCTCAGCGACCGAACCCGCGCCCTCGCACAGCACGACGTCGAAGTCGGCCCGCAGAGACGCCAACTCGTCGTGCACGACGGCCGCCAACTGTGCACGACGACGGTGGTAGTCGCGCGCCCCGACCTCGCCCGCCGGACGACCGCCCACCACCACGTGCGACCGGCGGTCGCTGCCCGGTTTGAGCAGGACCGGGTTGAAGCGGGTGTCCGGCTCCAGCCCGCACGCCGCCGCCTGCAACGCCTGCGCCCGCCCGATCTCGCCCCCGTCGAGCGTCACGACCGAATTGTTCGACATGTTCTGCGCTTTGAACGGCGCCACACGCACACCGTCGCGCGCAAGTGCCCGGCACAGGCCCGCGACCACCAGACTCTTCCCGGCGTCGCTACTCGTACCGCCCACCAGGAGGGCTCCCGACATGTCGCTCATCGGGTGCCAGAGTACGTCCCCACCCGCTCATCCGAATGACCATCAGATACGACGATGCCGCCGCACGGCGCTACGATAGCGCCGCACGGGCCGTTCAGGCCCCGAACATTCTTCAACAGGGAGGAAGTGCTGACGATGGCACAGCCGGTTCCCGGTGGAAACTTCGCCGGATATGACGTGCTCAGCCTGCTGGGCAAGGGCGGCATGGGCAGCGTCTACCTCGTCCGCAACCCTCAGCTGGACCGCCAGGAGGCCCTGAAGGTCCTCGCCGTCGACGCCGGCGGCGACTTCGCGCAGCGCTTCAACCAGGAAGCACGACTCGCTGCCTCCCTGGATCACCCCAACATCGTCACCATCTATCACCATGGGATCGCCGACGGCACCCCGTGGTTCACGATGCAATACCTGCCCGGCGAAGATCTCACCGGCAAGATGCCGATGGCATCGGCCGAGGTCGCCGAAGTGGTCACCCAGGTGGGATCGGCCCTGGACTACGCCCACGGCAGGGGTGTCGTGCACCGTGACATCAAGCCCGGCAACATCCAGGTGCAA
Source organism: Gordonia sp. (in: high G+C Gram-positive bacteria) (assembly GCA_047605365.1). Lineage (GTDB taxonomy): Bacteria > Actinomycetota > Actinomycetes > Mycobacteriales > Mycobacteriaceae > Gordonia. The sequence continues at coordinate 6,858 of JASGFV010000075.1, read as the reverse complement.
CGCGATCCGAGCGGCCGCATCCAGCGGGTGACGGTACTCGACTTCGGCATCGCGCGCCTGGCCGGCGCGTCGAACATGACCGCGACCAACACCTTCATCGGCACCCTCGCCTACTCGGCCCCGGAGACCATCGACGGGCGCGGCGCGGTCGCCGCCTCCGACCAGTACTCGCTGGCCTGCACCGCTTACCAGCTGCTCACCGGCCAACAGGTGTTCAGCGGCACCACGCCGTCGCTCATCAAGGCGCAGACCTCCTCCCCGCCGCCGCCCATCAGTACGGTCATGCCGCAGCTGGCCGCCCTCGACCCGGTGTTCGCACGCGCGCTCGCCAAGGACCCGGCCGCCCGCTACGGGTCGTGCGTCGCCTTCGCGACCGCGCTGAACGGCTCGCTGAACGCGGCGTCGTCGCCGCAGAGCGGCTACCTCGACTCCACGATGATCGGTCCGAATGCAGTCGGACCGACCTCTGTGCTCCCGCCCCAGCAGCCGCCCACCGGACCGCCGACGAATCCGCCCTCGAACCCCGGCAGCCCGCTGCCCGGCAACCAGTACCCCGCGAACCAGCAGTTCGGCACCGCACCGTACAGCGCGCAGTACAACCAGGCGCCGTACACCACCGGACCGAACACCGGCAGCCCGTACGGCGGACAGCCGCCCTACGGGGGTCAGCCTCCCTACGGCACGGCCGGCGCATACGGTCAGCCGCCCCAGCGCGGCGGAGGCAGCAAGACCGCACTGATCGTGGTCGGCGTCGTCGCCGCGGTCCTCATCGTTCTGGTCGGCGGCGGAATCGCGCTGGCGTTGAACAGCTCGAAGCACTCGAACAACGTCGCGTCGTCGAGCACCACCAGCTCCACGACCACTTACAGCACGCCCGAGTACACCACCACCTACACGACGCCGACGTACAGCACGCCGACCTACACCACGCCGACGTCAGACGCCAAGGTGTGGGGCCTGCTGATCTCGCCGGAAGGCAAGACCTACTACTTCAAGAACTACTCCAGCAAAGACGCCCTGCTCGCAGCGGCCACCTCCGAGTACGGCTACAACGACAGCTGGGGCTGGGCGACGTTCGTCGACGGCTGCGCGGCCTTCGCCAAGAACACCAGTGACAACCGCTACTACCCCGCTCGCCGCAGCACCCGGTCGGCCACCCAGTCGGCCGCGATCGCCGCGGCCAACGGCGGACCGCTGATCGACACGCTCTGCGTGGGCGACGACATCCACCGCTGAGCGTCGTCGCCCGCCGCGACCGGGTCAGGCGTCGGGGAGCGTCAGCACCTCGGCGCCGGAGTCGGTGACGACCAGGGTGTGCTCGAACTGCGCGCTCCACTTGCGGTCCGTCGTGACGACCGTCCAGTCGTCGTCCCACTGCTCCCAGGCCAGGGATCCGAGGTTGATCATCGGCTCGATGGTGAACACCATTCCCGGCTCCATGACGGTGTGGACGTTCGGCTCGTCGAAGTGGAACACCACCAGACCGTTGTGGAAGGTCTCACCGATGCCGTGGCCGGTGAAGTCGCGCACCACGTTGTAGTCGAAGCGGCACGCGTAGGCCTCGATGACCCGGCCCACCACGCTCAGCTCGCGCCCCGGCTTGACGGCCTTGATCGCCCGCTCCGTGGCGATGCGCGTGCGCTCGACCAGATCTCTGTGCTCCTGCGACACGTCGCCCGCTAGGTAGGTCGCATTGGTGTCACCGTGCACGCCGCCGATGTAGGCGGTGACGTCGATGTTCACAATGTCACCGTCCTGGATCACCGTCGAGTCGGGGATGCCGTGGCAGATGACCTCGTTGAGCGACGTGCAGCACGACTTCGGAAAACCCTTGTAGCCGAGCGTCGACGGATAGGCGCCGTGATCGATCATGTACTCGTGCGCGATACGGTCCAACTGGTCTGTCGTCACGCCGGGGGCGACGGCCTTGCCCGCCTCGGCGAGCGCGTTCGCCGCGATCTTGCCCGCGACCCGCATCTTCTCAATGGTCTCCGGGGTCTGCACCCAGGGTTCGCTGCCCTCCTTGACGGTGTCCTTCCACGCGTACTCGGGACGCTGGATCGAGTTCGGAACGGCGAGCGTGGGAGAGACGACGCCCGGGGTCAGAGGTGCACGCACGGTCATGACCGCCCAGTCTACGGACGCCGGTCGCGGCGACGGCACCGCCGTCCGAGTATGCGCGCCGCGTAAGGTCTACCTAAGCGATGCGCGGACGCGTCCGGGTCCGTCGCGGCGGCAGAGAAGGGGATGCGAATTGGTCCGAAGTCGCTTCGGGCGCGGGCTGGCGGCCTGCGTCACCGTGCTCGCGTTGCTGTCGTCCGGACTGCTCGTCGCCGGGTGTTCGACGGCCCCGATCGACACCGGCAAGTCCGTGGACCCGAGCACCGTCCTGCGCGACGGCCCGCAGACCGCGACCCTTCCCGACACCGACGTGGCGCCCGTCGAGAAGAACCCTCCGGTCTCGGCCCGGGCGCAGCGGATCATCGCCCTCGACATCAACGGGACGCTCGGCAACATCGTCTTCGCTCTAGGACTCGGCCCGCACGTGGTGGGCCGCGACCAGTCGACGACTTTTGCCTCGGCCCGCGACCTGCCGCTGGTCACTGAGAACAGTCATGCGATCAACGCCGAGAAGGTGCTCGCGCAGAACCCGTCGATCGTGCTGGCCGGACAGGATGCCACCCCCTCCGGGGTCCTGGACCAGCTCCGGGCTTCCGGCATCGACGTCGTGACCTTCACCTCGGAGCGAATCGTCAGCGGCACGCCGAAACTGATCCGCGACGTCGCCGCGGCCCTCGACGTGCAGGCTGCCGGCGAGAAGCTCGTCGCCCGTACCCAGCAGCAGATCGATCAGGCGAAGCGTGACCTCCCGTCGCCCACCGGCGACCCGACGATGGCGTTCGTCTACATCCGCGGCGAACACCTGATTCTGCTCGCCGGTCCCGGATCGGGAGCCGACGACCTGATCGGCGCCCTCGGCGGCCGCGACGCCGGGACCGCAGCCGGACTGACCGGGGCCTTCACGATGGTCAGCACCGAGTCGATGATGCGGGCGAACCCCGCGGTGATCCTGGTGATGACGCAGGGCGCTGACAGCGTCGGCGGGATCGACGGCGTCCTGAAGCTGCCGGCCGTCGCCGGCACCGACGCCGGTCGCCATCGGCGCATCGTGCAGATGGACGAGACGCAAATGCTGGCCTTCGGACCCGATGTCGGCCTGGTGCTGGGCGCACTCGGTAAGGCGATCTACCGATGAACGCCCACCGGTGAACGACACTCCGCAGCCCGCGCCGCGGACGAAGCTCCAGCTGCCGCGACCGGAATGGGGCCGGGCGGCCTGGGTGATGGTGATCGGCACGATCCTCCTCGGCGTCACGGTGGTGATCTCCGCAGGCTCAGGGCAGGTGCACGTCTCCCCCGCCGAGGTGCTCGGCTCCATCGCCCACCACTGGCACCTGCACATCGGACCACTGCCGTCCGATCCGCAGGGAGAGAACGCGCTCTGGGTCTCCCGCTTCCCGCGCATTCTGCTCGGCCTGCTGGTCGGCGTCGCACTCGGTGCGGGGGGCTGCCTGCTGCAGGGTGTGCTGGCCAACCCCCTTGCAGAGCCCGGCATCGTGGGCGTCTCCTCCGGTGCCGCGGTCGGAGCCTGCCTGGTATTCGTGATCGGCGGAGCCGGCACCAACGGCTGGGCGGTCGCCGGCGCAGCGACTGCCTTCGGACTGCTCACCACTTTCGCGGTGTACACGCTGAGTCTGCGTGACGGTACGACGTCGGTGGTCATGATCGTGCTCACCGGCATCGCGGTCAACGCCTTCGCGCTCGGCGTGATCGCCTACCTCACCAGCATCGCGACCACCACCGCCCGCGAGCAGATCGTCTTCTGGCAGCTCGGCTCACTGGCCGGCGGCGTCACCTGGACGCAGGTGCAGATCGTCGCGCCCCTGGTGCTGGCGGCGTGCGCCGCGTCGATGCTGCTCACCAACAAGCTCGACCTGCTGGCACTCGGCGAGATCCAGGCCGCGTCGCTCGGCGTGAACGTCGAGGTGGTGCGCCGCCAGGTGATCGTGCTGGTCGCCATCCTGACCGCCGCTGCGGTGGCGTTCACCGGCATCGTGATGTTCGTCGGTCTGGTGGTTCCGCATGTGATGCGACTTCTGGTCGGGCCCCGGCACCGCGTTCTGCTACCGGCGAGCATCCTCGGCGGCGCACTCTGCTTGGCCGCAGCCGACCTGGCCGCACGAACGCTGACGCCGGGCGAACTGCCGCTGGGCATGCTGACCTCGCTGATCGGCGGACCGGCGTTCTTCATCCTGCTCCGCCGCACCGCACGGACGGGGTGGTGAGCATGACAGTCTCCGACCCCCCAGCCCCGGCTCCCCTCGACGCCACCGACGTCCACGTTTCCCTCGGCGGGCGCCCGGTGCTGCACGGCGTCTCCCTCCACGCACCCCCGTCTCAGATCCTGACGCTGGTCGGTCCCAACGGCTGCGGAAAATCGACGCTCCTGTCGGTACTGTCCGGCGTGCGACGGCCCGACGCCGGCCAAGTCCGCATCCAGGGCCGCCCAGTCACCGAGATCCACACCCGTGAGCTGGCCCGGATGCGGGCGCTGGTGACGCAGAACAACCGCGTCGACACCCCGTTCACCGTCCGCGAAATAGTGGAGCTCGGCCGCTACCCGTGGGTCCGCACCCCGCAGGCCCGGATCTCCGCCGACCTCGTCGACACGGCGATGACCGACTGCGAGATCACCGACCTGACCGACCGCCCGTTCCCGCAACTGTCCGGCGGACAGCAGGCCCGCGTCTCCCTGGCTCGGGCACTCGCCCAGGACACGCCGCTGATGCTGCTCGACGAGCCCACCGCCGCCCTGGACATCGGGCACACCGAGCAGGTCCTGCAGATCCTGCGCCGCCGCGCCGACCGCGGCACCACGGTGGTCCTGGTGGTGCACGACCTGACGCTGGCCGCCGCCTACGCCGACCGCGTCGCCCTGATGAAGAACGGCGCACTACTCACCGTCGGTCCTGTCGATGAGGTGATGACCGCCGACGCCCTCAGCGAGACCTACGACCACCCGGTGTCGGTAGTCCGGCATCCGGAGTCCGGCGAACTGATCGTCACGCCGCGACGCAGCTGATCACCACGCGGATCGTCCGTCACCGCGAGGCGGCTCCCAGGAGATCGCGCAGTCACGCGACAGGCGTCACGCACCCACATGACCTCGGCACCTCGATATGAAGTTCTCAAAGAACGCACCGCGCCGGCCTTGTCGGTCGACACGTAGGTCTCGGTAGTGGCTCGTCTGCTGATTCACTTGTTCAGCCGCTGCGCGCTTGAGCGCAGCGCCTGGCCGTCGACCCCCTTGGTCGACGATGCCCCTCGCTGGCCGCGACGTCCTGCCATCACTGACCGGCCCGCCTACCTGGGCGGACTACAGCTTCTTCGCCCGGCTCTCACACGGTGCCGGTTCACGCCGTCACCGGTTCTCATGCCGCGCCGGGCAGCGCGGTGAGGGTTCGACGCCCGTGCGAGCGCATCGGCTCGCGCCCCCGGCCCGAATGAGCCGGGTCTGCCGGTGGCAGGAACCAGGAGTGCCGATCGTGGCCGATGAACACTTCCCACCCGCCGTGATGAATCAGGGTGTGGTGACGGCGGCACAGCATCACCCCGTTGCCCAGACTCGTCTCCCCGCCGTGCTCCCAAATGCTCGACGTGGTGGGCGTCGCACCAGCTCGCCGGCGCCCACCACCCCGGGAAGGCGCACCCGCGGTCCCGGATCACCAAGGCTTTGCGCACCGACGGCGGGAACAGCCGCTTCTCGCGTCCCACATCGAGCGGGACGCCGTCGGCGTCGACCAGCTGCCGTCCGGTTCCGGGACGGGCCGACACAACGGATCCAACGCCGTGGTCAGCTCTTCTCCGGCCACCACGTCCAGGTCGACGGTCACACTGACCCGCCCCTCCTCGGACTGAACCACAGTCAGTTCGTTGAGTTCGACGTCCTCCTCCGGCGGCACCCGATCCGCATCCCCCTCGTCCGGGGCCAGCTTCAGCGCCCATTCGCGGGCCTTGTCTTTCACTCCTTTCGGGGTGGTCTGCACCATCAACGACGCCACCACCCGGGCCCGGTCGGCCTCGTCGAGGGTGACGCGTCTGCCGACGAACCCCACACCCGAGGCGACGGCGTCGCCGAGTTCGGCCGCCACTGCACCCTCACGCATGCCGCGCGCCACTCCCGGGACCGTCGAGAGGGCAGCGGCCAGGCGCGCGACCCGATGCCCGACCGCCGGAACCATGCCCATCTCGATGAGCAGGTTCGCCACCGTGCGCACATGTTTGCGGGCCGGGAGCCGTACCCGCTCGGCGGTCGCGGCCGCGCGGGCCAGGGCGTCGTCGGCGATGGTACGGACCCGCAACAGCACCGCGATGACCGCCAGCAGTTCGTAGTCGTCGCCGCCCGGGCGGGCGTCGGCGAAGAACTCGGCCAACGACCCCGCCACCCCGCCACAGGCTCCTGGCAGGTCGGTCAGGTCATCGGACAACTGGTCGGCGAAACCGGTCAGATCATGGGCGTTCATCGAGTCCCCCTCAATGAAGTTTTCGAACATGTTCACGCTGGTCGAACCACGTTTCCGAACAGGTGTCACGGCCACTCAAGTTGTCGTACTGATGTTCTAGTAGAAGTGTATGACGGACCTCTGACAATTTCGCTTTCCGCCAGATCAGCGACGGATCCGGCAACCGATCAAGTCGGGTGCGGCCAGACCCTTCGACAGGCCCAGGGAGCGGGCAACGACCCCAGGGGGCGAGGCGGCAGGCCCGCAGTCGAGCCCGGGAAGCCCACAACCGCGC